>JAQXXT010000076.1 GCA_029226205.1 Prevotellaceae bacterium | reverse complement strand
ACGGCATTCCATATTCGCATTGCGAATCGGCGTAAACGCCGACGGGCCGCCACAAGGGACGGCCCCTGCAACGGGGAAAACTGAAAAAAAACTGAGGTTATGAAATTGAAGATATTCTATTCACATAAGGAGGAGTTGTGGAACTCGTGGAGTCATGCCGGGGGCATCGTCCTCGGTGTCGTCTTCGGCGCCATTTTCCTCTATCTCTGTTTCTCGTATGGCAATGGCTGGGCTACGGCGGGCGTGATCCTCTATCTCTTCGGCATGCTCATGAGCTATATCGCCTCTACGTGGTATCATGCTCTCTCGGCATGGTCACCATGGAAGGAACGGCTGCGGAAATGGGACCATGCGGCCATCTACTGGCATATCGCGGGCTCTTATTCTCCGATCACGCTCATCGCCCTCAGACAACAGGGTTACTGGGGCTGGACACTGTTCTGTTTTGTTTGGCTCTGCGCGATTATCGGGACCATCACGAGTTTCCATAAGTTGAAGAAACACAGTAATGTGGAGACACTGGTATACTGTGGTATGGGATTGAGTGTCCTCGTGGCCTTCAAGCCGTTGATTGACGCGGTCTCCACGGGGGCGATCATCTGGATCATTGCCGAGGGCGTGTGTTATCTCACGGGTGCGTTGTTTTATACGCTGCATAAGCGGAAATACATGCACACGGTATTCCATTTCTTCGTCCTTGCGGGGTCCATCTGCCATATCGTGGCGGTGTGGGATATTTTGATGAAATACCTGTAGTAGAAGTAAAAAAGTAAAAAATTAAAAAAGTAAACTTAGGCTGTGGTCTCCCTACCTTTACTTTTTTACTTCTTTACCTTTTTACTTTTAATATATTTTTCGCGAACTCCCACGTGACGATGCCGGCGGTGACGCTGACATTGAGGCTGTGCTTCGTGCCGAACTGGGGGATCTCGAGACAGCCATCACTGCTGTCGACGATATCCTGTCGCACGCCCTTCACCTCATTGCCGAATATCACGGCATAATGACGCGTGGGATCGACGGTGAGGTCCTGCAGTTTCGTTGACCCCTCCACCTGTTCTATACTGTATACGAAATAGCCCTTGTCATGGAGCTCACGGACGGCATCGGCGGTATCCTTGAAGTATTTCCAGTCGACACTGTCCTCACCGCCGAGGGCCGTCTTATGGATCTCGGGATGGGGCGGTGTGGCCGTGATGCCACAGAGGTAGATGGCCTCCACACGGAAAGCGTCACTGCTGCGGAAGACACTGCCGACATTATATAATGACCGCACATCGTCAAGAACGACGATGAGCGGCAGTTTCGGGGCCTCCTTGAATTCCTCCACCGACAAGCGGTGCATCTCTATGGTCTTGAGCTTACGCATCTTCTTTCATGCTGTAGGCCAGGGCATAGGCCTTGATCTGCTTCACCATGGCCAGGAGACCATTGGAGCGCGTAGGACTGAGGTGCTCGTGGAGGCCGATCTTATCGATGAAATAGAGGTCGGCATCACGGATCTCCTGCGGCGTATGACCGCTGAGGACGCGGATGAGCAGGGCGATGATTCCTTTCACGATGAGGGCATCGCTGTCGGCCGTGAAGACGAGTTTCCCGTCCTTCAGGTCACACTGCAGCCACACACGGCTCTGACAACCGTCGATGAGGTTGCTGTCGGTCTTGTATTTGTCATCGAGGGGCTCGAGTTCATTGCCCAGGTCGATGAGCATCTGATATTTATCCATCCAGTCGGTGAGGTCGCTGAACTCCTCTACGACCTCATCCTGTGCTTCGTTAATCGTCATACCTTTTCTATTTTGAATACTTTATCGTTCGGTCTCACCTTTCCCGTGACAGGGACGGAGACGCGTGTTTTCTGTTGTGCTTCCTCAATAGGTCCGTTGTCATCATGGATCTCCGTGGCCGTGATATACATCACGCCCGTGGTAGGTCCGGTGATGAGCAGACGGTCGCCCTTGCGGAACGTGTTGGCCTCCACGGCGATCTCACCGACGGAGAGACGGCTGAAGAATTTCGTCACCTTTCCGATGAGGACCTTCCGCTCCGTGGCATTGCTGCCATAGTTCTTGTTCCATTCGCCGAGGGTCTGCCCCTGGTAGTAGCCGTCCCAGAAGCCGCGGTTGAAGACGGTGGCGAGGCGGCGGTCCCATTCGTCTTTCTTCTCCTCGGTGAACGTGCCGTCGAGGACGCTGCGGATCGCCTCCTTATAGCAGGTCACGACGGTGTAGACATATTCGGGTCCGCGGGCACGGCCCTCGATCTTGAAGACCCGTACGCCGGCATCCATCATCTTGTCGATGAAGCGTACCGTCTTCAGGTCTTTCGGACTCATGATATATTTGTTGTCAATCTCCAGCTGATTGCCCGTCTCCGTATCCGTCACCGTATAGGAGCGGCGGCAGATCTGCACGCACTCGCCGCGGTTGGCGCTGCGGTTGGCATTGGCCAGGGAGAGGTAGCATTTGCCGCTGACGGCCATGCACAAGGCTCCGTGGCAGAACATCTCGATGCGCACGGGCTCTCCCTTCGGGCCGCAGATGGGCTGGCGGAGAATCTCCTCATGGATATGCTTCACTTGTTTCATGTTCAGCTCACGGGCGAGGACGCTGACATCGGCGAACTGACTGTAGAATTTCAGCGCCTCGACATTGGAGATATTGAGTTGGGTCGACAGGTGCACCTCCATGCCCTTCTCCCGACAGTATACCATCACGGCGACATCGGAGGCGATGACGGCAGAGATACCGGCCTCTACGGCGGCGTCAATAATCTCGTGCATCGTAGACATATCCTCGTCGTAGATGATCGTGTTGACGGTGAGGTAGGTCTTGATACCGTGCTCGTTACAGGTCTCCGCGATCTCACGGAGGTCCTCGATGGAGAAATGGTTGGCGGAATGGGAGCGCATGTTGAGTTTGCCGATTCCGAAATAGACGGAGTCGGCACCGGCCTGGATGGCCGCGGCCAGCGATTCCCGTGATCCCACGGGTGCCATCACTTCATATTCTTTTTCCTTTGCATTCATGGTGCAAAGGTACATATTATTTTTGAGATAAGAATTTGTTTTTCATGAAAACCTTTAGATCAGTTAGGAGATAGGAGTTATTTATAAATCCCTTTGTCAACGTCACAACGTCACACACCACGTTGATCCTCTTGCAGGGGCCGTCCCTTGTGGCGGCCCGTCGGCGGAACGCCGAATTATACTGGGAATCGTTTACCACAAGTAATGCCGTACCGGCATCGGGCCGCCACAAGGGACGGCCCCTGCAAAAGAATCAATAAATATTTGTTACTTCACTACGACTTTCTTCTTCTCTCCGTTGCTCATTACGACGATATAGATGCCGGGGGAGAGGGAGGCGAAGGTGGTGCCACGACGGCGACCCTCGAGGTCGTAGATGGCGACGGGGGTGGCGCCGTCGACGGTGATGGCGCTGATGACCGTGGTCGGCTGGGGATTATAGGCGAAAGAGACGGTGCCGTCATCGTTGCAGCGGATACTGCGGATGAGGAAATGCAGCAGATTGGTACCGTCGCTGTTGGCGTTGTAGAGCGTGTCGGAAGGACTGCTGTAGTCGGAGATACTGTCGTTGACGACGGTGGTGCCGCTCATATAAGGGTAGACATCCGTTGTCTCACTCTCGATGACCTCATTCGTATACGAGCGCAGTTTGAGCGTGTTGTCAGCCGGTACGATCGTCATGCGCTGGTGGTCGTTGGTGACTGTGTCGACGGTAGTGACGGAGTTGACGATGTTATTGTCCCAGATACTCTTGTCGTAGTCAATATGTGTGACGAGTAGGCCGGAGCCGGGGACATACTCGTCCCAGCCCTGCTGCTGCCGGTTCTCAAGGAGATAATATTCATCGGTATGCGCCGGATTGACAATCTTATAAGCGGTGGCCTCGTCGGTGAGGGCCGGCATGGCCGTGATACTGTCACCGTCGCTGAGGGTGCTGTAGGAGAGCCATCCCGCCTCGTTGCGCTCCCATGCGGTATAGCCTGCCGGTTTCCATCCGAGGCCATAAGGACCGTTGTAGCTGCCTGACGACATCAGATCCCAGTAGCCCATGCCATAGTTTGGGCCGTTCTGCGTGTCATAGGTATCGGGGAAGCCGAGACAATGGCTGAACTCATGGCAGATGGTGCCGATACCCATGAGATAGGTGTTATAGCCTTCCACATAAGCCTCATTGGAGCAGGCATAGGTATCGATGGCAATGCCGTCGCAGGAGATATTGAAATAGTTGAGGAAATAGTTGTAGATGGCATTCTCGTCGACGGTGTCACGGCCGCGTCCAAAACCAGAGCCGGAGTTCTGGGCCGTATAGATAGAGTCGATGGTCTCCATGAAAGCCATACTTGAAAGATTGTATTCGTGGGGCCATACCGTAGAGGAAGAGCCGCCACTGGCCTCACCCTGACCGGCATAGAGGACGTAGACCTGGTCGGCCTCACCGTCGCCGTTCCAGTCATATTGCGTGAAGTCCACGGAGTCTTCGGCGGCGAGACAAGCCTCACGGATCATCCTGCCGGCATGGAGGTCGGAGAGGTCGTATTCCTGTCCGCCATAATAGGCCGTATAGTTCTTGCCATAATAAGTATAGCTATGGCTCAGCGTGATAGGACCGACGACATCGAAGGTGAGGTTGAATTTCCCGTAACTCTGGTCGTTGAAATAGTCGTGTACACTTCCCGTCGTCCCCATACTGCTCTCATATCCCGTCTCATTGGCTATGGCGTTGTAGGTAGCCTTCGGGTTTGTCATGGAGAATTTCTTGTCGGAAAACTGCACGAGGATGATGAGGCCTTTCTTGCTGCCCGTATAGGAAGAGGAAGAAGCGGAGGCCCTTCGCGCGGCTTTCGTCGCTGCCAGTCGTTTCATCGTCGTGGCATGCTTCACCTGGAAGGCCTGTACGGCGGCCTTGGCGGTCCTCACGGTATCAGCGACAGTAGCCAATCGGAAGATCTGATTCTCCTCCATGACTCTCTTGCCGTTGGCATTGACATAATAATGGTGGTGCTCATCACCTACGAGCATCACTTTCTGTTGGGTGCCGTCACTCATCGTCACCGTGCGCCACCGTCTCATGGCGGGGATAGCCGCCATGGAGAGTACTGCCGTCAGCAGCACTAAGATCATACCTATTCTTTTCATCTTTACTCTGTAATATTTATAGAATCCACTTGCAGGGGCCGTTCCTTGTGGCGGCCCGATGCCGGTACGGCATTTTCAAATGGGTGATCATTCCCGGTTCGATTCGGCGTACCACCGACGGGCCGCCACAAGGGACGGCCCCTGCAAGAATCAATTTTGTGGGCAAATATAAAAAAATATTTGAGATAAATATTTTTTATCAATGAAACGCTTGAATTATTAAGTAGGTGTCGTCCTATTGCGGCCACGCACCCACATTGGCGCCCACCTACTCATTGATCAATTCATCCACACGGCGATGGTGTTCTGCCGGAGGTAATTCTCGGAGAGACAGATGAAACCGTGACGGCCCCAGTCCTTGCCCCAGGAGTTCTTCATCACGTAATAAAGGCGGCCGTG
>JAQXXT010000075.1 GCA_029226205.1 Prevotellaceae bacterium | reverse complement strand
CCCATTCCGAACAGAGAAGTTAAGCCCGCTTGCGCCGATGGTACTGCAATGCAATGCGGGAGAGTAGGTAGCTGCCCTCTTTTCTTTTAAAATAAGAAAAGCCTCGAAGATAGCAATATCTCCGAGGCTTTTTCGTTATATTATCAACTGGTCTGATGTAGCCGTATATTTTAGAATAATGATTCATATGAGAAAATATATTATCTCCCTGTTGCTGCTTTTGGCAGCCGTTTCTGTTTCAGCCCGTTCTGTCCGTCAGGCATGGGTTGCGTTGCCCGATTCTGTCTTTCCTTATCTCGATAAGAATCTGCGCTTGGAGTGTCTTGATCTTTATGATATGAAGGTGAAGGCTGATGTGAAGAATCTCCTCGGTGAACATACCGTTATGGACTCTCTGACGAATGACTATCTCCATGTACAGTTGAGTCCTGTGTCAGAATTTTCTATGAAGGCGTTTCCTATGGGGAAGGATTCCGTAGTATATTCTATCCTTACGGTCTTGGGTCCGGAAAAAGAGAGTACCTTTTTTCCTGCCGTAAATACTCCAGCATGGGACGGCTTTTTCATTCAGCGTCCCGATACGATGACAGAGGAGCGTTACAAAGAGTTATGCAAGATGATAGAGCCAAAGATGGTTTGGGCAGAGTTCTCTGTCTCTGAGCCGGAGGTGATCTTTCATGTCTCACTCCCGCTTACGACAAAGGCCGATCGTGACGCTATTTCCATGATTT
The DNA here is from genome assembly GCA_029226205.1 of Prevotellaceae bacterium. Taxonomy (GTDB): domain Bacteria; phylum Bacteroidota; class Bacteroidia; order Bacteroidales; family Bacteroidaceae; genus Prevotella. Next base: position 6,456 of record JAQXXT010000075.1, on the reverse strand, counting down.
TGAGGCCACAGACGCTGCGATGGGATGGTAAATCCTTTAAATAATATTAATTTTGAAAGAAATTCAAGAAATCATTTGCATGTATGAGATTTTATGTCTATATTTGCAATGTGTTTTTCATGGTATTAGATTATTAAGGTTAATTTTTTGAGATTGGTCGTCGTGAGACAACCAATCTCTTTTTTGTTTCATAATTGCCGTTAAAATTTTGTGTTTTTCCAAAATAACGTTGTATCTTTGCAAGACAAAATGTAAAACAAAGAAACAAACGAAACTATGAATCTAAAAATACGTTTGTCAGTGCTTACTTTCCTGGAGTTTGGTGTCTGGGGTGCATATCTGACGTGTATGGGCAACTATCTGGGTGTTGCCGGTTTGGGAGACGAGATCTCCTGGTTCTATGCCATTCAAGGTATAGTCTCTATTTTCATGCCTACATTGATTGGTATCGTTGCCGATAAATGGATTCAGCCACAGAAACTCCTTGGCATCTGTCATCTGCTGGCCGGTGGCTTTATGTTGTCGCTTTGGGGGATGGGCTTCTCGGCCGGTTTTGGAAAAGAGCTGCCTAACCCCACCTTATTTATTATACTCTATACCTTAAGTGTCGCTTTTTATATGCCGACACTCGCACTGACAAATACGACTGCCTTCACCGTGCTGAAAAATAATGGAGGTGATACCGTTACTGATTTTCCGCCGATCCGTTCTTGTGGTACGGTAGGATTTATTATTGTCATGTGGTTTGTCAATTGTGCCGTATGGGATAACGGTTCATTCTCCATGACACTAGCACAGAATGCGCATAAGTTCCAGTACACTTATAATCAGTTCCTCGTCTCCGGTTTGCTGAGTCTCGTGATGTTTTTCTATGTCTTCACCCTTCCTCAGTGTCGTATCGTGAGAGAGTCTGTCCCACAGAAGAAGACGATGATGGAGCTGCTTGGCCTCGATGCTTTCAAACTCTTCAAGGATCGCAGGATGGCTTTGTTCTTCATTTTCTCTGCGCTGTTGGGTATGTCTCTGCAGGTGACGAACAGTTTTGCAGGTCCATTCATCTCCAGTTTCCAGGGAAGTACTGATCCCGTCATCGCAACCTCTTTCGCTGCTAGTAATGCCACATTGCTGACATCTATCTCTCAGGTCAGCGAGGCTTTCTGTATTTTGCTGATTCCTTTCTTCCTCAAGCGCTACGGCATTAAGGGTGTCATGCTCATTGCGATGTTCGCGTGGGTCCTTCGTTTTGGTTTCTTCGGAGTTGGTAACCCCACCATGCCAGGTGTGTTGTTCTTTATCCTCTCCTGTATCGTTTATGGTGTCGCTTTCGACTTCTTTAATGTGTCGGGAGGCATCTTTGTTGACCGTGAGTGTGATCCTTCGGTGAAAGCCTCTGCCCAGGGACTGTTTATGTTAATGACAAATGGTATCGGCGCTACTGTAGGAACCTTGTCCGCCGGTGCTGTCGTCAATCATTTTTGTAGTTGGACAGAGCATGGCGATTCGTCATACTTGATGGGTAACTGGCAGGCTTGTTGGTTTATCTTTGCCGGCTTTGCCCTTGTCGTTGGCATCACTTTTGCCCTTGTGTTCAGACCACAGAAAAATAAGGAAAGTCATGAGTAATAAGATAGAAGTACATGTAGAAGGGTTCACCGATGTCGTCGGTGATGAGGAACTCGGTCTGGTGATCCTCTCTAATGAAGAGAACAACCGGCAGATTTCCTTGCCTTGTGACCAGGAAATGCTGAAAGAGTTTGCACACCGCATGCGTCATGAGGAAGGCAACGATCGTCGTCTTCCTGAGGTATTGGGAAAGATATTGCAGCGTGACACACTTGGCCATTACGAGGTGGTCATTAATGCATTGAAGGATGGCAAATATACGGCTCTCATCGTCAATGAAGACAGTCTTGATCTGGCACCTGTCCGTGCTACCGATGCTGTTCTCTTTGCCTATGTCTCCCATTTCAAGATTTTCGTGGAAGAGACGCTGTGGCTGCATCAGAGTGCTCCCTTTTCAGAACAAGACAGTAGGAGTGGCCGTCTGGGCATTCCTATCAATGTGTTAAGTGATGACTTGTTGCAGAAGGCCCTTGCCGATGCGATCCGTCGGGAGGATTATGAGGCAGCGTCGCATATTCGTGATGAAATCAATAAGCGGAAACAAAATAAAGCAGAGAAGCCATGAAAGAAGCTCGTTATTTCTATGTGCCCCAGGCTGCAGAAGAGAAAGAGTTGCCGATGGATGAAGCTCTTCATGCGCTTCGCGTCCTTCGTTTGAAGAGTGGTGATGAACTTTTTCTGATGGATGGTGAAGGGACTTTCTATCGTGCCGTTGTCACCCTCGCCGCCACGAAACACTGTATGTATGAGATCCAGGAGACGTTACCGCAGCAACAAGCCTGGCGTGGAAGGATTCATCTGGCTATAGCCCCGACAAAAATGATGGATCGTATGGAATGGATGGCAGAGAAAGCTACGGAGATCGGCTTTAATGAACTGACATTTCTGAATACGAAGTTCTCCGAGCGCAAAGTCGTTCGCACGGTCCGTCTTGACAAGATTGTCGTCTCCGCCATGAAACAGAGCCGTAAGCCGTGGAAGCCTGTTGTCAATGGGATCTGTCGTTTTAAGGATTTCATCAAGACTCCACGTACCGGTAGGAAGTTTATCTGTCATTGCTATCCGGAAGTGGAACGGAAGGATTACTTCGCCGAGATCAGTAAGGCTGTCGGAGAAGGAGATGAGGATATTACCGTTCTCGTTGGTCCTGAAGGCGATTTCTCTATTGATGAGGTTCAGATGGCTGTGGAAAATGGATATGAGAGTGTCACTCTCGGCACTGCCCGTCTGCGTACAGAGACAGCGGGGCTGGAAGCCGTCATGATGGCAAATTTAGCAAGAAGAATATGAAAAGTATTAAAACAATATTCGGAGGCCTGCTGATGCTGGCCTCCGTCTTTTTGGCCTCCTGTTCAGGAGACAGTTACCTCAATGCTATTCCCGGCGACAGCAGGGCATTGATCTCTCTTGATCTGCCCCATCTTCAGGAAGCTCAGGAGGGTGGCCGTGCCGCTACGTTCCTGAAACGGACGCTTGGTGTCGATGATCCCAGTGATTGTGGTCTCGATATGAAGAGTAAGCTCTATCTCTTTGAGTCTGGTGATGGGACCCTCGGTCTCTGTGCGAAGGTCCATGATGATGATGATCTGACCGACTGCTTCGACAAGTTGGCGAAACGAGGTCTCTGTGTTGACGTGAAGAAATACCGCAAATGCCATTTCACCTTATTAAAGAATGCGTGGGTTGCCGGCTGGTCTGATGATGCTTTCCTTGTCATGGGACCTGTCACTCCTTCTGCTGCTGCCACACTGCAACAGCAGATGGCCGAATATCTCAAAGAAGATGAAGACCAGGGTATCAAGAGTCAGCCGCTCTTTGACCGCCTTGACAGTATTGATTCACCGATGGCTATGGTCACACAGGCCCAGGCATTGCCGGATCAGTTTGTTGCTCCCTTCGTTCTCGGCGCTCCGCAGAATGCCGATCCTTCTCAGGTTCTGATCTCTGCTACTCTTGGTGTGCAGAAAGGTATTCTGAATATCACGGGAAAGACATTCTCCTTTGATGGTGGCATTAACCAGGCGTTGCAAAAAGCTCAGCGTCAGTACCGTCCCATTCAGGGACATTATCTTCCTACTATGCCCTCCACGGCTCTCTTCGGTATGTTTATGAATGTCAGTGGTCCGCAGTTCCTACCTTTGATGCAGGCTGACAAGGGACTACAGGCGATCCTTATGGGTGTCAACCAAGCCATTGATATGGATAATATCATCCGTAGTGTCAATGGTGACATGGCGATTGTCATGCCGAAATATTCTGAGAAGGACCTGCAACTCACGATGGCTGCGAAGTTGGCCAACAGTAACTGGACGAAAGATGTCAGTTATTGGAAACAGAGTGTGCCGAAGGGTGGAAAGATCAGTGACTGGCGACCCGGGGCCTGGTATTACAACAGTGACAAGACGAGTTTCTATTTCGGCGTGAGCAAGGACCTCCAGTTCTATAGTGGCAGCAGTGCCGCTTTGGCGGATCATAGCCTCGTGGCTTATCCGCAGCCCATCAGTCCGGCCCTGCAAAAGCTCATCCATGGCAAGCGCGTGGCGATGGTCATCAACCTCAGTGCTCTTGGGAAAGGGCATAGCGCGTTAACGGCAGTGAGTGGGATGTTGGAACCATTGTTTGGTAAGGTGAATACCATTGTTTATGTGATCAAGTAAAAATTTTTTATATCCATCATGGAAAAAATTACATTTCAGTCTATTGTCCCGCAGGTTTTCTCTGCCCATGCAGAGGACTTGCATAGTGACATCTGGAATACGGATGTGACATTTGAAAAGGGACACCTCTATCTCGTAGAGGCAGACAGTGGAAAAGGAAAGAGTACTTTCTGCAGTTATATCGTTGGTTATCGTCACGACTATACAGGTACTGTCTCTTTCGACGGCAGAGACACACGGGAGTTCAAAGTGAAGGACTGGGTGGATATGCGTCAGCATCATGTGTCCCATCTCTTTCAGGAACTTCGTCTCTTCCCGGAGTTGACGGCTTTGGAGAATGTGGAGATCAAGAATAATCTCACCCATTTCAAGGATCGTAAGCAGATCGTGGAGTGGTTTGAACGTCTCGGCATCGGTGACAAGCTCGACGCGAAGATTGGCAGGATGTCATTTGGCCAGCAGCAGCGTGTGGCGATGATCCGTGCTCTCGTTCAGCCCTTTGACTTCCTTCTTGCTGATGAGCCGATCTCCCATCTTGACGATCGTAACTCTGCCATTATGGCCGATATCATGATGACGGAGGCGAAGGCACAAGGGGCCTGTGTCATTGTCACAAGTATCGGTAAGCATATGAAACTTGATTATGAAAAGACATTGAAACTATGAATCTCGTTTGGAAATTACTTCGTCAGCATATCAGTGTACCGCAGTTTGTCGGCTTCTTCTTCGCCAACCTCTTCGGTATGTTCATCGTTCTTCTCGGTATTCAGTTTTACCGTGATGTCGTCCCCGTATTTACGGCCGATGACAGTTTCATGAAGTCCGATTATCTCATCATGAACAAGAAGATCGGCACGGGCAGCACGATCAGTGGCCGCAGCAATACTTTCACGCCGGAAGATATAGCTGATGTAAAAGCCCAGAAGTTTGTCCGTCGTATGGGTGTCTTCACGCCAACGGAATACAAGGTGAATGCATCGATGGGTATCAATGGCACGCCCGTGTTGAATTCCGAGATTCCTATCGAGGCTGTTCCCGATGGGTTCGTCGATGCGCCGAAAGGACAGTGGAAATGGAAAGAAGGAGATCCGACGGTGCCGATCATCCTGCCGCGGGCGTATATTACGATGTATAACTTTGGTTTTGCGCAGAGTCATTCTTTGCCGAAGATCAGTGACGGTCTCGTTGGAATGATTGATTTTCAGTTATTTATTCAGGGCAATGGCCACAGCAATGCCTTCAAAGGTCGTGTTATCGGGTTCTCTTCACGGTTGAATACGATCCTTGTGCCACAGAGCTTTATGGACTGGAGTAATAACTATTTCTGTCCGGGACAGCATAGTGAGCCGGCCCGTATCATCGTTGATCCTTCGAATACCGGAGATCAGAGTATCTCCCAGTATCTGCAGAAGAAAGGTTACGAGATCGAAGATGACAAGCTCAACGCCGAGAAGACCACCTATTTCCTGAGGATGATGGTGACGATGGTGATGATCGTTGGTCTGATCATTTCTATTCTCAGTTTCTATATTCTGATGTTGAGTATCTATCTGCTTGTTCAGAAGAACTCTTCGAAATTGGAGAACCTGCTGATGATCGGCTATAGTCCGAATGCGGTGGCCCGTCCTTATCAGTTGTTGACGATCGGGTTGAATATCGCAGTATTACTTATCGCATGGATCATTCTCTTCTTCGTACGCAACTATTACATGGATATCATCGAAACGTTATTCCCGCAGATGGATGATGGCAGTATGCTGCCGGCATTCCTGATGGGTGTGGCACTCTTCGTCTTGGTTTCCATCTGCAATATCATTGCGATCAGAAGAAAGATCATCAGCATCTGGGAAAGAAAAGAATAAAGCCTCACCCCCAACCCCTCCCCGAAGGGGAGGGGAGTGAAATGCTTCTTCCATTCTTTTGGGCGGATTCATATTTTTTCAAAAAAACATAGAGAAAAGTTTGGTAGTTTAAGAAAAAAGCTGTACTTTTGCAGTCGCTTTTGAAAGAGAAAGCGATTGGGGCGTTTAGCTCAGTTGGTTTAGAGCATCTGCCTTACAAGCAGAGGGTCGGCGGTTCGAATCCGTCAACGCCCACCTTATTATATATAGGGGTGGTTTCCAGAGTGGCCAAATGGGGCAGACTGTAAATCTGCTGCTTCTAGCTTCGGTGGTTC
>JAQXXT010000074.1 GCA_029226205.1 Prevotellaceae bacterium | reverse complement strand
CACAAGGGCCGCACCCTACGGTGGATCAAATTCCCGATTAGGACGGCCACAAGGGCCGCACCCTACGGTGGATCAAATTCCCGATTAGGACGGCCACAAGGGCCGCACCCTACGGTGGTAGAAAATCACTCAGCGACGATGGATACCGCCTTGCCACGCTCAAAGACTGTGGTGAGGCGATCACCTTTTTGAAGTATTGCGGCATCCTTCACGGCCTTTCCATCTTTCAATGTCAAGGAATAGCCACGCTTGAGCAACTGTTTCGGATCCTGGGCCTGCAGCCGCTGTCCAAGCATTTCAAGCTGGTGCCGACGGCGCAGAAGAATCTGACTGAGGAGCATGGGGATACGGTTGTCAAGCAGTTCCACCTGATGACGCGAGCGACTAAGTTTGTCTTCCATTGCCATCGTCAGACGTCCCATGAGGCGCTCCAGCCGATTCCCTTCCTTGGCCCGTACCAACGAGAAAAGGACCGGGATCTTTCCCGACAGTACTTTCAACCGGCCTTTCTCTTCCTCCATACGCCGCTGTACGAGCCGGGCCATCTGTTCCTGACAGTTAGCGATGACGGTCCACGTGCGGGCGAGGTTATCGATAAGGAAGGCGGCAGCGGCCGTCGGCGTCTTCACACGCTGGAAGCTCACGCGGTCGAGGACACTCTCATCGCGCTCATGGCCGATACCCGTGATGATCGGCAGCGGGAAGTTGGCAACATTCTCCGCCAACGTCAGGGTGTCGAAACCCGAGAGATCACTCGTCGCGCCACCACCACGGATGATGACGACGGCATCGAAAGCATCCAGATCGGCATTGATAGCGTTCAATGCCGCGATGATACTCTGCTCCACCCCTTCGCCCTGCATCACGGCGGGGAAGAGCGTCACGGAGAACGTGAAGCCATAATCGTTTGTAGCAAGCTGGTTACAGAAATCACCATACCCCGCCGCCTGGTCACTGGAGATGACGGCGATATGCTGGGCGAAAGAACCGAGCCGAAGGGCTTTCTGCAGATCGATGACACCCTCTTTCTCCAACTGTCGAAGGATCTCCTTTCGTTTCCGGGCCATATCGCCGAGGGTATAGGTCGGATCGATATCATCTACGATCCACGAGAAGCCATAGTTCTCATGAAACTGCGCATGAACCTGCAACAGCACTTTCATACCCGCATGAACAGACTGTCCTGTGATTCTTTCGAAGTTGGCTTTCACGAAGCCCCATGTCGACCGCCAGCATTTCGCAGAGGCATGGGCGATCGGCGTGTTCGACTGTTCGTCTTTCTGGATCAGGTCCATATAACAATGGCCGCCGCGCTCACGGGCTTCCGACAGCTCCGCCTCCACCCAGTAGCTGCCGGGCATAGCAATCTCTATCGCCCGACGGACGAGGTGGTTCAGTTCCAGTAGAGTAAGCGTTTTTCCTTTCATTTTTCCTTTGCGGGCCGTCATCTCAAACGGACCCGGCATGAATGGTTGATACTCGAGTTATTGTTTCGTCTCACGTCCCAGTTTCAGCGCTTTCCAGAAGTCAGGGATGCCATAGCCGTAGACATTATCGGGAGTGTTGAACTGGCTGCTGCTGCGACGCACGAGGTCCATGATCTGCAAGGCATTCTTATCGGGCAGCGCCTGCCACAGACAGGCCACGAGACCAGCCACGAGGGGCGCGGAGAACGAGGTGCCCATGTCGTTGATGATCGAGCCGCGGCCGGAGATGACGCTCGTTGATGAGCCAAGGGCCATACAGTCGGGCTTGATACGGCCGTCAGCGGTAGGTCCTACGGAAGAGAACGGCGCGTTGACGCCATCCTCATCGACGGCGCCAACGGTGAGAATATCCTTGGCGTCAGCGGGGAAGTTGATACGTTTCCAGGAGCCCATGCCGTCATTGCCGGCACTGTTGACGAGGATCATTCCCTTATGAGCAATCATCGATGCCGTACGGGAGATGAGTGCTGTCTCACCATCCTGCGCGCTATAGGGATAGTTGCTGCTCTTATCGTCGAAGTCATGATAGCCAAGACTACTGTTGATGACATCCACACCGAGCGAGTCAGCATATTCGGCAGCCTCCGCCCAGTAATCCTCCTCGGCACGACTCTCCGTATACTCGTCCTCACAACGCACGAGGACATATTCGGCGTCGGGAGCCGTTCCAATAAAATAATGGGGCTCATCGGCAGCGAGCGTTGAGAGAACCATCGTACCATGATCCATCTCCTGATATATATTCTTGGCCCGCGGAACGACGAAGTCACGCGGAGGGGCAGCGAAGCGGACATTATGGAAGGCGGGGATACGGTCGACATTCATGAAGCCACCGTCGAAGACAGCGATGAGCTTGCCCTTGCCACGATAGTTGGCGGCATGGAGCGGCATGCCGTTGAGCTGGCGTGTCTGCAGGGCGGTCGTGCCATATTCCTCCGTCTCACTGCGGTTCCAACTGCTGAACTCCTTACGGGCCACCGTACGGGTACGGTGATTGATGGAGTCGGGCGCCGTGAAGACCTTCATCCTTTTCGTGATGAAATCCAAGCCGTCCAGACTCTTGAGTTGTTTCTCTGAGGAGATACGGATGAGAAGGGTGTTGTTCCATTTGCTCTTGCCGATAATCTCCAGTCCTTTGGCCTTCACGATCCGCATATAGAGCGGCGATACGGGCAGATCAGTGGAGTCGACGGCGATATGCTGGCGCTGACGGCGCTCCAGGGCACGACGGGAGAGGAACGAGTCAGCCTGATTGAGGGAATAGGGACAGCCTTTCTTGTCACGGAGATACAGCCGGTAGAAGAAACACTTTCCCCCCGGATAGGAGATGCGCTGGATTGCCTCCGTCTTGGCAACAGCAGAGCAGACAACAGCCATCAAAAGGACTGTCAGGATAGCAAGTGATTTCTTCATCTTATTGTATTGGTTTTGTTACTGAATTGCAAAAGTAATGTTTTTCTTTAAATCAACCAAATATATCCCAAATATTTTGTATCTTTGCACTCGTATGGACAACAAGAAAGCAACTCTCGAACTCGGAACGAAGCCGGTAGGCCGTCTGCTCTACCAATATGCCCTGCCTGCCACCATCGCTATGGTGGCTTCATCCTTGTACAACATCATCGACCGTATCTTCATCGGACAGTACGTTGGTGCTGACGCCATCGCGGGCCTTGCCATCACCTTCCCGTTCATGAACCTCGGTGCTGCCTTCGGTGCCGGCGTCGGTGTCGGCGCGTCTACGGCCATCGCCGTCAAGCTAGGGCAGAAAGACTATCTCACGGCGGAGAATATCCTCGGCAATACCGTCACGCTGAACCTCATCATCGGTATTGCTTATTCCATCGTGGGCTTTCTCTTCCTCAACCCCATCCTCCGCTTCTTCGGAGCCAGTGATGCCACGCTGCCCTACGCACGGGAGTTCATGCAGATCATCCTCCTCGGTAATGTCGTGACCCACATGTATTTCGGTATGAATGCCGTGCTCCGTGCCGCCTCGAAGCCGCGGCAGGCCATGAACGCCACGATCTTCACCGTCATGATGAACATCGCTCTCGACTATCTCTTCATCGTCCTCCTCCACTGGGGCATCCGCGGCGCCGCCACGGCGACTGTCATCTCCCAGTCGCTGGCGTTATGCTATCAGATGAAGCTATTCTCCGACAAGCGGCAACTGTTGCATCTGAAGAAAGGCATCTACCGTTTGAAGAGTTTCCTCGTGAAGAACATCATCTCCATCGGTATCTCACCCTTCCTGATGAATGTCTGCTCCTGTCTCGTCGTCATCCTCGTCAATAACCAGTTCGTTCGCTACGGCGGTGACATGGCAGTGGCCTCCTTCGGTATCTCAAACTCGTATGCCACGGTCTTCGTGATGTTCATGATTGGTCTGAACCAAGGTATGCAGCCTATTGCAGGATATAACTACGGCGCTCAGAAACTCGACCGCTTGTTGCGTGTCTATCATATCGCCATCACCGTCGGCACGATTATCATGACTGCCGGCTGGATCCCGGCTATGCTCTTCCCGCGGCAGATCGCACGACTGTTCACGACAGACAACACGTTGCTTGACATGTGTATCCTGGCCATCCGCTGCGACATGCTCATGTTCCCCATCATCGGCTTCCAGATGGTGACGACGAGCTTCTTCCAGTGCATCGGGAAGGTGAAGATCAGCATCTTCCTCTCCCTTTCCCGACAGTTGATCATCCTCATCCCACTGCTCATCATCTTCCCGCTGTTCTGGCAGTTGAATGGTGTATGGGCGGCCATCCCCACCTCCGACGGGTCGGCAGCTGTCATCGCCTTCATCGTGGCTACGGTATATATGAGAAAATTTAAACGTCAATTATCCAATCAAAATAACTATGGAACAACAAAATAACAACGAACCCATCATCATCACCGTGGGCCGGCAAATCGGTTCCGGCGGCAGAGTCATCGCCAAGATGCTCGCCGAGGAATTCCACTGTGCGTTCTACGATAAGGAGATTCTCAACCTCGCCGCCAAGGAGAGTGGGTTCTGTGAGAAATTCTTCGAACAGAACGATGAACAGAAAGGCTTCCTGAAGTCAATCTTCCAGTTCCATCTCCCTTTCACCGGCGGCGGCAGCACGTTCTACGACAACACCTTCTCCCAGGAGAGTCTGTATAAGTTCCAGAGCGATGCCATCTTCGATGCCGCGAAGAAAGGCAACTGTGTCTTCGTGGGACGTACGGCAGACTATATTCTGCGTGACTGTAAGCGAAAGGTCGACATCTTCATCACGGCTAATCTCGACCAGCGCATCCAGCGGGTCTGTCAGCGCCATCAGTTCGACCGGAAGACGGCACGGAAATATATCCACGACAAGGAAGAGGTCCGCGCCACCTATTATAATTACTATACGGGAAAGACATGGGGACACAGCGAGAGCTATGACCTGTGTATCAACTCCTCGCTCCTTGGCATTGAGGAGACGGAGCGTTTCATCGTTGAGTTTATCCGTAAACGATTAACCATAGACAAATGAAGAAAATCTTATTGTTAGGCTCAGGAGAACTGGGCAAAGAGTTCACGATCGCCGCTAAGCGTGCCGGACAGTATGTCATCGCCTGCGACAAGTATGACAACGCACCGGCTATGCAGGTCGCCGATGAGCATGAGGTATTCAGCATGCTCGATGGTGACAAGCTCGCAGAAGTAGTACGTAAGCATCAACCTGACCTCATCGTGCCGGAGATAGAGGCTATCCGCACCGAGCGCCTCTTCGACTTCGAGAAAGAGGGCATTCAGGTTGTGCCGTCGGCCCGCGCCGTCAACTACACGATGAACCGCCGCGCTATCCGTGACCTCGCTGCCAAAGAGCTCGGCCTGCGTACCGCGAAGTATTTCTATGCCAAGACCTTTGATGAGTTTAAGAAGGCTGCCGATGAGATCGGCTTCCCTTGTGTTGTCAAACCGCTGATGTCTTCCAGTGGCCACGGACAGAGCTATGTCCACAATGATGACGAACTGAAAGAGGCGTTCCGCGACGCGATGGAGGAAGGTCGTGGTGACGTGAAGGAAGTCATCATCGAAGAGTTCATCGACTTCGAGTCTGAGTTCACGCTCCTCACCGTGACACAGAAGAACGGCCCTACCCTCTTCTGTCCGCCTATCGGTCACGTTCAGAAAGGCGGTGACTACCGTGAGAGCTGGATGCCTTACCAGATCAGTGATGAAGCCTTGAAACAGGCTGAACACATGGCCGACGAAGTAACAAAGGCGCTGACAGGCTACGGCATCTGGGGCGTGGAGTTCTTCCTGACGAAGAAGGGCGAAGTGATCTTCTCAGAGCTCTCTCCCCGTCCGCACGATACGGGAATGGTGACGCTGAGTCACTGTACGAACCTCAGCGAGTTCGAACTCCATTTCCGCGCTATCATGGGACTGCCGATCCCCGCCATCCATCTCGAGCATAACGGTGCCTCCGCCGTCGTCCTCTCACCGAAAGAGTCTACGGAGCCCCTCGACTACAACCTCATGGATGTCTGCAAGGAAGATCATGCCCGTGTCCGCATCTTCGGCAAGCCCGTCGCCCACAAGGGCCGTCGCATGGGTGTCGTCCTCTGCTACGACAAGGTCGGCAGCGACATCAACGCCCTGCGTGACAAGACCAAGCGCCTCGCCCAGACCGTCCTCGGCACCGACCCGTATATGAAGAAGTAAAGCTAAGCGGGAGCTGTCAGCAGAAAGCCCCCCGCCGGCAGAGAGACCCGCCGACAGAGCGCCAGCTCCCCGAGCTAGCCTCGGGGAGCTGTTTCCGGGCCTGCCGTCGGGTGCTTGCGCTTTGCAAGCGCAAGGAGGCGCCGTTGCCCCTACCGCTCGCAGAGCCGTCGCGCCATCTCGTTGAGCTGCAGGCACTGCCCGCGCTGAATCACACGCCGGTCGTTGTGATGCTCCCACGGAGCAAGCAGGAGCAGCTGCCCCCGCGAGCAGGCGTCGAAGCGAGCCCCTCCCGGCTTCGCCAGATCGGTGAAGCCGTTCTCCAACAGTACGATCTCCGCCGCCCCGGCCTCAAAAGCCGCCCGCATGATCGCCCGCTCACCAGGAGAGATAGTGGGAGAGATCAAGACGACACCCTCGGCATAGGCTGCCAGCGCCTTCCGCTTCTGTGCCTCTATCTGCTCTGCCGTAAGGCTCCGTGAGCACTGGACCTGCAACAGAGGCCGATCCAGGAGGAACCGGTTGCCAATGGCAGAGAAGGTCATCCCCGCCGCCTCCAGGTTCCGCTGAATGCGGAAAAGGTCGGGATGGCAGCGCTTCATGAGCAGCCGCCGGGGATTATCGGCGAGATAATGCCGCCAGATTCTCAGCTGGCCGCGATGCGTGAGGATCCTGTCGTTGAAGCCATGCTCAAAGAGCAGGCCGCCTTCATAGCGCAGGCGCTGCCCTTCGGGGCGACGCTGAGGGGCCAACGAGGCACCTTGCGCTTGCAAAGCGCAAGCACGCAACGGCAGGCCATGAAACGAGGCAGCCGAGCCACCCGACGGCGAGGCGGACGCTGACGCGCCGCCCTCAGTACCTGCTAGCGGCTCTACGAGCCGCCGGTACGCTTTGTTGCAGCCTTGCACGAAGCCACGGATAACCAAGCCCAATGGCTTCGGCATTTCTTCTTTGACAGAGAGGAGCAGATGGAGATGGTCAGGCATGAGTTGAAAGCCCTCTATGCTGACTTGAGGATAGAAAGACGGTAACCCCAGAATCTGTTCCTGCACCGCCTCCCCTAAGGGAGAAGGAGAAAGACGGGGATATTCTGGTTCTCCGTATTGGACAGCAGGATCTCCAATGACGTTTCCCAACAACGGTCGACGTCCTTTGACTACCAGTGTGATCATATACCATCCACGCTGCCGATAGTCACGACCACTCTTCCGCCGCTTCATTGAACTGTCAATGGCATGATGGAGAGGAGTAGGTAAAATAGATTTCTCTTCCATAGGCTTAGGCTTTTACAACACAAAGATAAGAAAAAATCAATACAATACCAAAATACAAATACGATTTCTAAGAATAATGGAAAAACAACTTGGAAAGATTATCCAACTGCAGAAAATCACGGACCGACGAGGAAACCTCACGGTGGCCGAACAACTCAAGGACGTGCCCTTCGAGATCAGCAGAGTCTATTGGACTTATGATATCCCCGGCGGCGCCCGTCGTGGCGGTCATGCCCATATCCATTGCAGGGAGATGATCATTGCCGCTTCCGGCTCTTTTACCGTGACACTCGATGACGGAAAGGCGAAGCAGAGCTTTATGCTCAACCACCCCAACAAAGCGCTGTTCGTCGATACAGGTATCTGGCGAACGCTGGAGGATTTCTCCTCCGGTGCCGTCTGCCTCGTCCTCGCCGAAGATCCCTACGACGAGAAAGACTATATCTATGACTATCAGGAATTCTTAAAATACAAGCATGTTTGAAATCAAGCGATACAGCCCTTCCGACAAGAATCTCTGGAATCAATTTCTCGAGAAAGCAAAGAACGGGACCTTCCTTTTTAACCGTAACTATATGGACTATCATGCCGACCGTTTCCACGACCACAGCATGGTGATCCTTTACCATGATCATGTGTTTGCCCTGCTTCCCGCGAACATCAAGGATAGTGTTCTCTATTCCCACCAAGGACTGACCTATGGCGGCCTCATCACCGACAAACATGCTACCATTGAAAAAATCATCATACTCTTCCAGGAACTCAACGACCATCTTCGCAGTGAAGGCATCACCCGCGTGGTCTATAAGGCCCTTCCGTGGATCTATCATCGTATTCCGGCAGAGGAAGACCTCTATGCGCTGACGGAAGTCTGCCAAGCCCGTCTCATCACGCGCGAGATCTCTTCCACTATCTTCCTTCAACATCAACTGCCTTTCCAGGAATCCCGTAAGTCCGGCCTCCGAAAAGCCCGGCATGCGGGATTGACCGTAAAGGAAAGTGATGACCTCGAGACCTTCTGGACGATCCTCGACAATAATCTCTCCGCAAGATATCACACGCATCCGGTACACACCTGCGCGGAACTGCAGTTGTTGAAAAGTCGCTTCCCCAAACAGATCAGACTCTTCATGGCGTATCAAGGAGATACAGCCTTAGGAGGGACGCTGATCTACGACACCGGTCGCGTCATCCATACCCAATATATTTCTGCCACACCGGAAGGCAAGGCCCTCGGAGCGTTGGATCTGATCTTCGACAAGGTTCTCCATGAGGAATATCAAGACCGCACGATTTTCGACTTTGGTAAATCAACCGAAGACCACGGCCATTATCTCAATCAAAGTCTGATCTTCCAGAAGGAAGGCTTCGGAGGCCGTGGCGTCGTCTATGACACATACGAATGGGAACTATGACGAAATTCACAATCCTCGTTGCCGTCTATAACGCAGAGCAATATCTGCGTGTCTGCCTCGACTCCCTCATCCATCAGACGTTGAGGGATATACAGATCGTGTGTATTGACGACGCTTCCACCGACCACTCCCTCGACATACTGCGGGAATATCAACGGCGGGACAACCGTGTGGAAGTGCTCTCTCTCCAAGAAAATGGTGGACAAGCCCACGCAAGGAATATCGGACTACAAAGGGCCTGTGGGGAATATACCTGTTTCTGTGACAGTGATGACTGGCTGGCCGAAGACGCGCTGGAACAAGCCTGGCAGGTATTCCAACAGAATCCACAGACCGATTGTGTCCTCTTTGACTGCATCTATCATTTCGCCGACGGACACGAGAAAAAGTTCCCCATGGAGCCTTTCGACTGTCTCTCGGGACAGGACGCCTTCGCCAAGACCCTCCTCGGCTGGCAGATTCATGGCGTCTATGCCATTCGGACAGACTTACATCGCCGTTTCCCTTACGACGAGAGTGCCCGTTTCTACAGTGATGACAATACGACGCGATTCCATTATCTCTTCTCCCGTGAGGTACGTTGCTGCAAAGGGAAATACTTCTACCGTCAGCATGGCGACTCCGTCATCCACCAGATCTCCATCCGACAGTATGACCTGCTTACGGCTCAATGGAGCATGAAGCAACAGCTCTTAGCTCTCCATCAGCCGCAAGAACTCCTTAACCGTTTTGAGGAAGTGAGATGGCTGCGCATCGTAGATCTGTACTATTTCTATTTCATGCACCGCCGGGAGATGACCACTGAGGATAACGCGTATGGTCTAAAGATGATAAAAAAATATGAGCAGACGATAGAATGCCATCGTCTGCCCACTATTTATCGTTATAAACTCGGATATATTCCTTTCCGACATTTCTCCTTGTTCCGTTGGGAGGAGGAAATCTATTTCCGTCTCAGAGGACTCTTAGGCCGCAACAAGAAGAGTGATGAGTTTTTCCATTGCTAAACCGGCTTTAATAGATCCTTTTGTAGGTGGCCGCCATGTTGCGGCCACGCAAGGAAGATGGGGAATATGTTAGGATATTTTATTTCTCGCCGATCAGGATCACCGTACAGCCACGGGCGGCCTGAGCGCCCATGACGAGCGCCTGTTCGATGTCTGCCGTCTTGCTCGGTCCGCTGATGAAAGTACCGAAATTATATTCGGGATCCATCTTGATACGGGCATAAGCCTCGTGCATGTTGTTGACAATACTCTTCCGGTCAAGAAGGATGACGAGATACTCAGAGATAAAGCACACGGCCTTCTCCTTCATCGTCTGCGGGATCCACACACAGCCGTTCTCCGCCACACCGAGCTGACCACGGACGATACCGACATCGGTACCGTTGAGATCCTGAGCCTCAGCGACAGTATCGGGATTGCGGTCGGCCTGGATACCTACAACATTAGACGCAAAGACTTTCGCATCGGGATAGGCCTGACGGATGACGGCATTAAGATCCTCGTCGGCCGTCGCCTCCACGATCTTCGTGCCTTCCCGTCCGCTCTCCTCGATGAACTGCTTCACGGGATCGGCATACGTCAGCGCGTCAATCTTCATATCGGGCATGTCAAACTGCATATGCGTATTCTTACGCAGTTTGGCAAATAGTTCTTCTTTCTTCACGACTTTACCTTTTTACTTTTTTACTTCTTTACCTTTTACTTTTCCTTCTTTCCAAAGTTCATGGAAACTCTTGTGCGCAAAGACAGGCTTGCTATGGCCGAGTCCCCACGGATTGAGATTGCTGTAATGCGTCATCACCTCCGGCACGAGATTGGCCAACGGAGCCAGATGAAGCATAGAAGTATAAAGTTTCGGATGATCGAACAACATCTCCATGCCTTCCGACATCACCTTCTTCAGTTTGTCAGCCTTGCCCACACGCTCCAGCGTCTGACGCCATACATACACCTGACTTCCCGGTGCTACCATTGCCGGACAGACATTGTCACACGACAGACAGAGGGAACAGGCGCTGACATTATCACTGTATTTACGCGGGTCTGCCAGCATGCCGAGGTTGATACCGATAGGACCGGGGATGAAATAAGTGTAACTATAACCACCGGAACGCCGATAGACGGGACAAGTATTCATGCAGGCGCCACAACGGATACATTTCAACGTCTGCCAGTGGTCCTCATCAGCAAGGGTGTTGCTGCGGCCGTTGTCGACGAGGATGACATGCATCTCACCGCCCGGACGAGCCTGACGGAAATGGGACGTGAAGCCCGTTGTCGGCTGTCCCGTGGCACTACGAACGAGCAGGCGCTGGAAGACGGCCAAGGAGGCATAGTCGGGAATGATCTTCTCTATACCCATGGCAACGAGATGGAGCTTTGGCATTGACGTGGTCATATCGGCGTTGCCCTCATTCGTACAAACGACGATATCGCCCGTCTTCGCTACACCGAAGTTGCAACCGGTCATACCGGCACCGGCCTCCATAAACTCCTGACGGAGACTTCTGCGGGCACAATAGGTAAGATAGGTAGGATCCTGGTTGCCCTTCTCCTTAGAGATACCTTTCTCCTCAAAGCAGGCGGCAATCTCCTCACGCTTCAGATGACTGGCGGGGACGACGATATGACTCGGTTTCTTATGAAGGAGCTGTAGAATACGCTCTCCGAGGTCTGTCTCCACGACATCAATACCATGACTGATGAGGAAGGGATTCATCTCACACTCTTCCGTGAGCATGGATTTCGACTTCACCATCTTCTTCACGCCATGGTCCTGAAGGATCTTCAGTACGATATCATTGAACTCCGCAGCGTCTTTCGCCCAATGGACGATGACGCCACGACTCTCCAGCTGACGGGAGAACATATCGAGGTAATCGGCGAGATGGGTCAGCGTATGTTTCTTGATGGCACTGGCATGCTCGCGCAGGCTCTCCCATTCAGGGAGCATGTGCATCATCTGGTCACGCTTCTGACGAAGGGCCCAGAAAGTCTCGTCATGCCATGCTGTCTTCTCGCGGTCTTTACAGAAGGTGGCCGCTGCTTTACTATGTAATGTACTCATAGACCTGCTGCTAAGATTTGTGCGACATGAATGAATTTGATCGGAGTCTTCTCACGGCGCGCGATACCCTCCATGTGCATCAGACAAGAAGAGTCGGCACCTGTGACATACTCTGCTCCCGTTGCCAGATGGCGGGCAATCTTATTCTCGCCCATACGCGTGGAGACGGCGGGCTCCTCGACGGAAAACATGCCGCCGAAGCCACAACACTCATCCTTACGCTCGGGCTCCTTGACAGTGATGCCCTCCACCATGTTCAACAGATCAACAATCTTGTTAAAGGGAGCGATGCCACGCTCCGACGGCGCGGAGAGGCCGAGCTCACGAACGCCATGACAACTGTTGTGGACACTCACGACATGCGGGAATTTCCCGGGGACATGATCCACCTTCAGCACATCATGGAGGAACTCCACGATATCCGTCGTCTTCTTCGGCGCGATACACTCATGGTGCTCACGCTCCATAATCGACGGATAATAAAAACGGATATAGGAAGCACACGATGCTGACGGTGCCACCACATAGTCGAAATCCTTGAACAACTCATCATAGGAGTTGATCAGGTGTTTGGACATACGCTCAAAGCCTGCGTTGGCCATCGGCTGGCCACAGCAAGTCTGACGCTCCGGATAGGTGACATCGAGCCCGTAGTATTTCAAGAGTTTATACGTTGCCACCGCTACCTCAGGGTAGAGGGCGTCAACGTAACAAGGTACAAACAGACCGATCTTCATTTTTGTATATATTCTTTTGAATCTACAAAATTAAGAAAATATTTTAGAAGTCCGTCATCGGATGTAAAAAATTTCAATTTTTTTTTGTACTTTTGCCTACTGAAAGAAAAAATTAGTATGATCGTTTGTATAGCAGAGAAACCCAGTGTCGCTAAGGACATCGCCAAGATCCTCGGAGCCAATACCGCCCACGAGGGATATATGGAGGGCAACGGCTATCAGGTGACGTGGACCTTCGGACATCTGTGCGAGCTCAAGGAACCTGATGACTACAGTCCGCTATGGAAACGGTGGAGCCTCAGCGCCCTGCCGATGATTCCTCAACGCTTCGGCATCAAGCTCATCCCCGATGACGGCATCAAGCGCCAGTTTTCCATCATCGAGAAGCTATACAGTCAGGCTGACGAGATCGTCAACTGCGGTGATGCCGGACAAGAGGGTGAGCTCATCCAGCGATGGGTGATGCTCAAAGCGCATGTCCATTGCCCCGTGAAACGGCTATGGATCTCTTCGATGACCGACGAGGCTATTCGTGAAGGCTTCCAGACGCTGAAAGACGAGAAGAACTACCAGAGTCTTTATCTCGCCGGCCTCAGCCGTGCCATCGGCGACTGGATCCTCGGCATGAATGCCACCCGTCTTTACACCCTCAAATATGGTCAGAACAAACAGGTGCTCTCCATCGGTCGGGTACAGACGCCTACGCTGGCACTGATTGTCAACCGGCAGAAAGAGATTGACAATTTCAAGCCCGAGCCTTACTGGGTTCTGGCGACCATCTACCGCGGCGTCCAGTTCACAGCCACGAGTGGCAAGTTCACAAGTAAGGAAGAGGGCGAGGCCGCTTTCAAGACCATTGAGGGCAAGCCGTTCACGGTGACGAAGGTAGAAAAGAAAAAGGGTACGGAAGCACCGCCCCATCTCTATGATCTTACGTCCCTGCAGGTGGAATGCAACAAGAAGTTCGGCTATAGTGCTGAGCTGACGCTGAATACCGTACAGAGTCTTTATGAGAAGAAGGTAACGACCTATCCGCGTGTCGATACCCAGTATCTCAGTGACGACATCTATCCCAAATGTCCGCAGATCCTCAATGGTCTCTCTCAGAGTAAGATCAACTCTCAACAGGTTTATCTCGAACCGATCAAGACGCTGGCTTCCCTGAATCCGAAATTGCCGAAGAGCAAGAAGGTGTTTGATACATCCAAGGTCACTGATCACCATGCTATCATCCCTACGGGACAGCCCGCCCACGGTCTCACGGATATCGAGCAGCATGTCTACGATCTCATCGCCCGTCGTTTCATCTGTGTCTTCTATCCCGACTGTAAGTATGCCACGACGACCGTCCTCGGTGAAGTTGTCGGCAATCCCGATGAAAAGGGGAAAGAGAAGAAAGTGGAGTTCAAGGTCAGCGGAAAGGAGATCCTCGATCCCGGCTGGCGCGTGATCTATCAGAAAGACGTGAAGAACGAGGATGCCTCCGACAGTGATGATAATAAGAAAGGTGACGAGGAACGCACACTCCCCGCATTCGTCAAGGGAGAGAGCGGTCCCCATAAACCCACGCTGACGGAGAAGATGACGACGCCGCCGAAATACTATACCGAAGCCACACTGCTTCGCGCTATGGAGACAGCCGGAAAGTTCGTCGAGGATGAGGAGCTGCGTGCCGCACTGAAACAGAATGGTATCGGCCGGCCTTCTTCCCGTGCGGGCATCATCGAGACACTCTTCAAGCGCCATTATATCCGTCGGCAACGGAAGAACCTCATGGCGACACCTACGGGCATTGAACTCATCGATACGATTCATGAGGAACTGCTGAAGAGCTGTGAACTGACGGGTATCTGGGAAAAGAAACTCCGTGATATTGAGGCAAAGAAATATGATCCTGCCGACTTTATCAACGGACTGAAGGATCAGATCAATAAGATCGTCAATGATGTCCTCGCCGACAACAGCAAGAGTTCCATCGTCATCACGAAGAGTGACAGCAAGCCCACGAAGAAAGAGCTCGAACATCCCTCCGACGACCTCGTCGGCAAGCTCTGTCCGAAATGTGGCCGTGGTGTCATCATCAAGGGACATACCGCTTACGGCTGCAGCAACTGGAAGAATGGCTGTGACTTCCGCGTCGACTTCCCACAGAAACAGAAAGAATAAATGGATAATCCTATAGCGTTCTATCGTGAGCTATTGTGAGCTATAAAAACTAGAAAAACTATAAAAACTAAGAAATATGAAGTATGCTTTAGTAACAGGTGGCAGCCGTGGCCTCGGCCGTGCCGCTTGCGTAAAACTGGCCAAGATGGGATATCATATCCTTATCAATTTCGCCAGTAAGAGTGATGAGGCAGAGAAGACGCTCGCCCTCGTCCGTGAGGCTGGCCAGGATGGTGAACTCATGAAATTCGATGTCAGTGACGCCAAAGCCGTCACGGAGGCTATCGAAGGGTGGCAGAAAGCCCATGAAGATGATTATATCGCCGTCCTCGTCAACAACGCCGGTATCCGCCGTGACAATCTGCTGGCCCTCATGCCCGAAGAAGACTGGCACCGCGTCCTTGACATCACCCTCAACGGTTTCTATAATGTCACGCGCCTCGTCCTTCCCTCGATGCAGTATCATAAGTTCGGCCGTATCATCAACACGGCCAGTGTCAGTGGACTCAAGGGACTGCCCGGACAGACGAACTACAGTGCCGCCAAAGGCGGTATCATCGCCGCCACGAAAGCGCTGGCCCAAGAGGTTGCCCGCAGGAACATCACCGTCAACGCCGTAGCACCGGGATTCATCCACACGGACATGACGGAAGGGCTCGACGAGAAGAGCCTCAAACAGATGATCCCCGCCCGCCGTTTCGGTGAGCCCGAAGAGGTCGCTGCCGCCATCGGTTTCCTCGCTTCTGAGGAAGCCAGCTACATCACCGGCAACGTCATCTCCATCAACGGAGGATTATATACATAATGATATTCCCTTTGTGCGTGGCCGCAACATGGCGGCCACCTACAAAAGGATCTTGTGTATTCATGATTCCGACTGACACTTTATTTCACCTTCATCATGGCTCATTTTGGCCGGATTTCTCAAACGGTGATGAATTCCCTGACAATACTCAATTCTCGGGCTTACTGAGTAACTCGTTGTAAATCAAACATATACTATTTTAGGCCGTTTCTTTATCATCGAAAGCTGCATATATATTCGCATAAAACGATAAGAAACGAAGCAAAGATCAATAAAAATACAATTTTTCACTGAGCTTTATGACTCGTAAACTTGTTGTTTACGACTCGTATCTCATTGAGATAATTTTCTAAACACGTTGTTTACAAAATTATCTCCGTTGTTTAGCTCCCGAAAACGCTATTTCCAGCTTTTCCTACGCTAGAATGAAAATTCTGACGTAAGAAAAATAGAGCAAAAAAACAGTCAGTGGTCGATAGTGATGACTCATTTTTGTTGGCGCACCGGATAAACTCCTATACAAAGATCCCTTTGTGGGTGGCCGCAATAGGACGACACCTACAAAAGGATCTATGAAAAATACAGGCTTTAGAACTTAAAGTCCGTGAAGACATACTCCACGTAATTGCCTTGTTTCTGGTTCATACGCAGGGTCTTCAGGGCGGAAGTACGCTCATCAATCGTCATAGCGAACGAGGTGAAGAGCTGATGCTTCATCTTTGCGGCACCCTGCGCCATCGGCACGATATTGATAACGACCTGGTTGCCGAGTTTCTTTACGGAAGTGCCGGGGAGCTTGTCGACATTCACGCCATTCTTTCCACCCGTGAGGATTGCCTCAAAGACTTTCTGGAAGGTGGTGAACTGAGCGTTCGTCGTACTGCTCGTCTTGAAAGAACGGCCGTTGAGCTTCATCGTGAAGTTGCTGCCATTCATGATCAGCGCGTCCTTTCCGCCATTGACGGAGATGACGACCTGGGCGGGCTTGTGCATCGTCAGTGTTCCCGTAGAAGTCTGATTCTTGGCCAGTGCCTTCTTATGGACGATACGTGTACAAACAGCAGAAGCACTGTTAGCTGTTCTGTACCTGCTGACAGCCTTGAGGAAGTCAGCCTCCTGAGCCATTGCCATGACGGAAATCATCATGGTCAGGCAAATAAACAACAATCTTTTCATTTCTTTTCTTTTGATTATTTCTTGTTATTCGATATTTTTACACCTTATTATATATAGGGGTCTCCAGCCATTTCGGCAGGACCTGCTCGCAGAGATTCAACGCGGTCATCATCACGCCTTCAACACCGTGAAGCATGAGACTCTGTCCCGTAAGGAAGAGATTGCGGACAGGACTCTGCGCAGATACCAACGACTGCAATGGCTGATGGAAATCCTTGCGCAATCCGAAGGCGCTGCCGAAAGGTGTTTGGTCATAGTCGCGCCAGGTGAGTGGCGTACTGACATAACTTTCGACCACCATATCACGGAGACCGGGAATGACCGTCTCTGCCAATGCGACACATTGTTCTGCCGCCTTCTGCTTCATCGCCAGATAGTCCGTGCCACGCCGTCCTGTCTTTGTGTCTGACCATGTTTCCACATCTTTCCACGGCATGGGGGTCAGCAAGTCGAGTTGACGGGCATAACAACAACTACGGTCATCAACCTTGCCATCGACAGCAACGGGAAGGTCATCGGGCACACGGCAAGAGATCATCAGTCCCTGAACATCATCGGGCCGGTTCTGTTCGGCATAGCCCCATACATCCGTTGTACGATAGACGTAACGGTTATCATTGAAATACGGCAGCTGGCCATCCTTGAGTTTCAACGATACGGTCAACATCCCCATCGTATTCGGTTGCGTCGTCATACGGCGGAAAAACATGCCACCACGACCGATCTTCTCCTTGAACATGCCCTGCAACAGAGCGGGATGGATGTCACTGATAAACAGCGATCCCTCATAGACAGAGCCATCACTACAACGGGCTGCCACCACCTGATGATCTCGGACAATAAGTTCCTCCACTTCCTTGCGGCAGAGCACCTCTCCCCCGGCCTTCTCAATCATCGATACAAGACGGTCTACCAACGTACTTCCACCACCTTTCAACCGCCAGGAACTGGCGATGAAACTGCTGTTGCCATGAGCGAAATTGAACAGTGGCAGCGTATCTTTGCGCAGTTCCATCTTCTGAGAAGAGGCACCGAGAATCTGTATGAGCCGTTCATCCCGAATGATGGTATGGAGATAATCCCAGGCACCCACCGTCACAGACTCCGGAAACTCCATCGCCTGTCCGTTGAGCCACTGCAGCGTGTGGTCATTGATCTCCTGCAACTTATCCACATAGCTCTGTAGTCCTGTACGTTCGGCGGGAAACTGCTCAGCAAGGGTGGCTACAAAACGGTTATAGCCTTCAGCATAACGATACTCCGCTCCGCCGATGGTAATCCTATCGAAACCGTCAGCATCGAGACGCACCCACGGCAGATCACGGAGGCCAATCTTACGAAAGGCCGCATCAAGTATCTGTCCCTCACCGAGTCCACCGACATAATGGAGTCCCGTATCATAGTCGTCCTGCCCACGCCGGTAGCTCTGCATACATCCGCCAGCCTGCCGCTGTCGCTCCAGGACGGTGACCTTCAAGCCCCGATGGGCCAGGAGCGTCGCACAGACGAGGCCGCCGAGGCCGGAACCGATGATGATTACTTTTTGATCCATTTTCTGTATATTGCCGGTTGAAGGACATAAGAGAGGATGACGGCAGAGAGCAGACCGACGAGCGTGGAGAAGCCCACACTCTTAATGGCCGGGTGCGTAGCCAACAACATCGAGCCCAGCGTGATGACGAGGATCGCGGCAGAGAAGAAGATGGCTGTCTTATGATAAGCCAACAGCTTACTGCCGTCACCACCATCGACGAGACCGCTCATGACGAAGATGCTATAGTCTACGCCGATACCGAAGATGAATGTGGAGATGATGATATTCACGAGGTTGAACTTCATGCCGAAGATCGCCATAGCGCCGAGGACGACGATCCATGACAGGATGATCGGCATGAAACCGAGCAATGACAGTTTGATATTCCCCTTGAAACTCAGCAGCAGGACAACGAACACAAAGGCCATGGAGATCCACTGCAGGACGTTGAAGTCACTGTTGAGCATCTTCAGGTTGTCCGTCGTATAATAATAGGTATCGAGCACCATCTGGTGGGGCTTCGACGCCACGGCATTACAGATACGGCTATAGTCGCTGTGGTCACTGCGGATACTGTCGTTCTTACACCTTACTGACGTATAGCAGAGGTAATCACCGCCATAGCTGCGTTCCATGAGGGTAGAGAGATAACCGGCGGGAATGATATCTGCCTTATAGAGAGGATCAGCCGTCGCTTTCTGCTGGAAGGAGTCGAAGAACGTGTCGAAGGCATCCGTCGTCAGTCCGGCCTGCGGTGCCGTGGCGGCGATGAGTGACCGTACCTTCTGCAGGCGCTGCGGTGTCCAGAAAGCATACCACGCACGGATGCGCTGCTGCTGTACCTTCAGCGGCACGAAGACTTTCTCGGTATGTGTATAACTCTTCACAAGGCCGATGCGCTGCAGGGAGTCAAGCTGATGAGAGAGAGAGCCGAAATTCTCGATGGCTTCCTCCATCGTTTTTCCCGTAGACGCGAAATATTTTGTCTTGTCTCCTGTATAGGTCTTACTCTCCAACAGATTCTCCGAATAGCTTACCTCAGGATCATTATAGCCGAGGTCATGCATATCGGCATCAAACTGCGTACCGCCATTCACGAGGAAGGCGACGAGACAGATCACGACGATAGCGCTGACGGTGATGATCAGCGGGCGCTTGCGGTCGTAAGGATAATCATTGATCTTCTCAATCCAGTTAAATGCCTTACGGTTGATCTTGTTGTTCTTCGGATTGAGGAACTGCGGCAGGAAGATGAGGGAGAATGCTGTCGTACCAACGATAGAGAAGGTGGCAAAGAGACCGAAGTCCTGCAACAGGTCCGTCTTGACAAAGACGAGGCCGAGGAAGGAGCCGACGGTGGTGATACAACCCAAGCAGACCGGCTTCACCTCCTCACGCAACACCTGTTCGACATCGGAGACATACTTGAAATGCGTAAGCACATGAAGCACGTAGCTCATCGACACACCGAGGATGACGGCGCCGATGCCAAGGGCCAGCAGTGAGAATTCTCCACGGATGATATCCATCAACGCCAGACCGAAGAGGGCGCCGAAGGCCACGGGGAGGAAGAGCAACGGCAATGTGTTGCCATTGCGGAAACAGAACCAGATGAGCAGCATCGCGACGATCAGCGATCCGAAGACCGTTGTCGTCAGGTCGTGCTTGATCGTTGTAGAGTTATAATAGCCGCTCGCCGGCGTGCCATGATAACAGATCTTGATATCAGGATGCGTCTTCTGATACTTCTTGATCTGGTCATTCAACTCCTCAAAGAGTTTCGAGCCCTGTCCCGTATTCGTAGCCGAGAAGCGCGGGGTGATAAAGGCGAGACATACCGTACCGTCTTTGACAAAGATATGATCGTCCTTGATCTTATAGCTCCCACTGCCCCCGGAGATCAGCGGCGCATAGTCTTTCTGCAAGACATTCCTCATGCCGATAGGATCCATGGAGATAAGTTCGGGATACATATCCCCGATCTCCGAACTGAAGTCCTCGGCATTCTGCTGCATCTGTTTCTGAAAATGAGCCGGCGTGAGCAGACTGTCGATACTGCTGTAGAGTGTCGTATCAATATAGGCCGGCAGATGAGCCGAGAGATAGTCGATGCCATCACCCATGATATCTTCAGGAATAGAACAGAAGATGTTATCGATAGACTGCTGTGCCTTTCCGCCTTTGCTGTCCACTTTCTCCAGGTCAGCAACGAAAGCGTCGCAGACAGGAGCCAGCTGGTCCATGGCCTTCTTGTCCTTCGCCTGGAAGAGCAGGAAAGTCTTGTCCTTGATACGCAGGTCGGCGAAGGCGAGCTTCACCGAGCCGTCGGGGTTACGTGACGCCGGCATCAGCTTGTTGAGGTCCTCCTCCAGATGGATGCGGGAGGCAAAGAAGCCAAAGACAACAAAGAGGCCGATCATCGTCGTCCAGAAGACGGCACGATGGGCCTGGAAATAGCGATAGATACGGATACAGAGTTCTGTCATGACGGATATCTGAATAAGAAAAGTTATACGCCTGCGGGGGCAGGAGGAAGGAGTAAACAAACAGATAGCCTGGAAAACTCCAGGCTATCCATTACTTTATCCCTGATGGCTCTCGATATAATCGTAGAGATTCTTGAAGGTCTGGATCTTCGGCAGATCGGAGATAGGGATCTGTACCTTGAACTCCTGCTGTACCATAGCGACGAGGTCGACGAGGTTCAGGCTGTCCAGTTCGAGTGTCTCTTTGATATTTGCATCGGGAGTGATATCACTCTCTTCTACTTCGAATTCTTCTGCCATAGCAGAATTGATCTTCTTGATGATTTCTTCGCGTGTCATAATAATAATGTATATAATGAATGTATTGTTTGATTTTACAGATCCTTCACCACAAGGCTGGAGTTCGTGCCACCAAAGCCGAAAGAGTTGGAGAGGAACATGTTGAACTTCGTCTCAACCGTCTCGGGGATGATATTGATGCAGTTCGTGTGCTCATCGGCATTCTCGAAGTTGAGGTTACCGGCGATGAAGCCGTTCTTCATCATCAGCATCGTGTAGACCATCTCACTGGCACCGGCCATCCACATCTCATGACCGGTCTGTCCCTTCGTAGAAGTTACGGGCACCTTATAGTCACCGAATACTCGTGCGATAGCTTCTGCCTCACGGCCGTCACCGGCACGCGTAGAAGTGGCATGGGCATTGACATAACCGATCTCACGCGGATCAACACCAGCATGTTCGATAGCGAGCTGCAGACTGCGGGCAGGACCCTCGACGTTCGGCGTGGAGATATGAGCGCCATTGCCGGAGAAGCCCCAGCCGAGGACCTCACCGAGGATCGGCGCGCCACGCTTCACGGCACTCTCGTAGCTCTCGAGGATAACGGTGGCAGCACCGCCGCCCGGCACGAGACCATCACGGTCACGGTCGAAAGGCCGGCTGGCATGCTTCGGGTCATCATTACGCTTGGAGAAAGCGTTGATACCGTCGAAGCTGGCCACACAATACATATTGTTCTCCTGAGCGCCACCGCAGATCACCGTGTCCTGCAGACCGTCCTTGATCAACAGATAACCGAGACCGATAGACTGGCTGCCGCTGGCGCAGGCAGCGCTGGCCGTGAGGTTGATGCCTTTCAGATGGAAGAGACAGGCGAGGTTCATCGTCACCGTGGAGTTCATCGACTGGAAGATAGCGCCGGAGCCACAGGCGAGGGTGTTGCCGAGATTACGGAACTTGTCGAGGGCATCCATCGTTGCCTCTGCCACAGAGTCGTTACCATAGATGAGACCTACCTCATGGGCGTCGAGATAGTCCTGATCCATCTTCGCGTTCTCCAAAGCCTGGCGCGTAGCCATGTAAGCATACTGTGCCTCTTCGGGCATGAACTTACGCATATTACGGTCGACGTACGGCTTCAGATTGGGCTTGGGCACATCGGTGCACAAAGCAGAGAGGAAGCCGGCATCCTTGCGCTCCTGACTGAAAATGACTCCACACTTACCCTGATACAGGGCATCACGAACTTCATCGAGGGTAGTACCCAGACAACTCCAGATACCCATTCCCGTGATTACTACTCTATTTGCCATTGTTATTATATTTATTTTTTATTCTTATTCGTATTTTCCTTCGTAGGGGCACCCCTTGTGGGCGCCCTAACACCCCTTGTGGGCGCCCTAACACCCCTTGTGGGCGCCCTAACACCACGTTGGCCGAACATGATGAATCATGTCCCTACATTTTCCCGGTTAGGACGGCCACAAGGGCCGCACCCTACGGTGGGGGATTTCTGCCTCCGTAGGGGCACCCCTTGTGGGCGCCCTAACACCCCTTGTGGGCGCCCTAACACCCCTTGTGGGCGCCCTAACACCACGTTGGCGGAACATGATAAATCATGTCCCTACAGAGGCTTCTTCCAACAGCGGCGGCGCATGACGAGCTCGGGATTAAGATATTTCCATTGTGAGAGCTCTTTCACGTTCGTCTCCAACTGCGGACCCGTGATGGCGTACTTATAGCCGAGGTCATTATAGGTCTTGATGAGTTCCAGGAAGACCAATGACGTCAGGCCGATCCCCTGCAGCTCCGGCTTCACGCCGATGAGCAACATCTCCACCGTATCCTCATGCTTCAACTTCAGCGCTTTCAGAAGATGGAACCAGCCGAACGGCCAGAGACGGCCTTTTGACTTACGGAGAGCGTGGGAGAGACTGCCCATGGTGATCGCCAGACAGACGATATTGTCATGTTCATCGACGACGACGGGCATCATCTTCATATTCAACAGCGGCAGATAGGCACTGATGAAATGCTGCGCCTGCTCCCTCGTAAAAGCGGAGAAGCCGTACAGAGGAGCATAAGCCTCGTTGAGGAGATTGAAGACCTTCTCGCCCCAGCCGTCATTGACCTCACTAGCCGTGAGATAGCGCACATGGACTTTCAACATCTTCTTCACGATCCCTGCCGTCTTGATATACCGCTGCGGCAGTTCCTTCGGGATATTCAGATGGATGCTCAGCCAGTCGACAGCCTTCTCATAGCCGAGCTGCTGCATATGCTGCGGATAATAAGCGGCATTATAATACATCGACATCGAACCGAGCATGTCGAAATTCTCCATCAGCATACCCTCTTTGTCGAAGTCCGTGGCGCCGAGCGGTCCCTGGATATTATCCAGTCCCTGCTGACGGCCCCATTCAGCGACGGCATCGAGAAGTCCTTTTGAGACAGCGAGGTCATCGATGAAGTCGAAGATACCGAAGCGCACGGTATGGGTCTTCCACTTCTTGTTGGCTCTGTGGTTGACAATACCGAGGATACGTCCCACCATCTCATTGCCACGATAGGCGCCAAAGCCCTGAATCACGACGGCCTCATCGCCGTCAGCCGTTTTAGGCTTGAAGAGGGCACGGAGATCGCTCTCTATATCGGGCACCCAACAGTTATTGCCGCAGTAGAGGTGATTACCGAAATGGGCAAAATCCCGAATTTCCTTTTTCGTATGTATCGGACGAATGTCCAACTGTATATTCATCTTAGTTCTTTCTTTATTAGCATTTCAATCATTCACCCGCCACTCAAAGTTTCACACTTCTGCGGTAGGCCAGCGGCGACATGCCGAAACGGTCTTTGACGAACTTCCCGAAGAAGGAGGCGTTGGGGAAGCCGAGCTTGACGGCGATCTCTTTCATCGACAGCCTTGTCCCTTTCAGGTAATAACGGATATCCTCCATGACATAGTCACGGATCCATTCCGATGCCGTCTTTCCACTACTCGTTCGACAGAGCATGGAGAGATATTTCGAGGTGATGCAGAGCTTATCGGCGTAATACTGTACAGAGTGGTATTTCACATCTTCCTTATCGAGAAGATCAAGGAACTTCTCAAAATAGGAATTCTGGCTCAGTGCCGTATGCTCCGACTGCATCATATTCTCCAGGATGCCACAGGTCCACGACAGCAGACCATAGCAGATCCAATGGAACGTACGCTCCTTGAAGACGAGTTTCCGTGGGTCGTTGTAAACCAGTTTGGCGAGGTCATAGAACTTCTCATAGTAAGGACGGTCCTGCTGTCCGAACTCCACGACCCGGATATTCTTCACGTAGATAGCCTGGTTCCATATCGTCGCCTGGTCGTGAAGGAAAGCGAGGATGGCGTGCGGAGACATGATCAGCGCCTTACACTCGAAGTCGGAACTGAAGAGGACATTGGAGACATAGCTGTTGGAAGGACAGATCAGCATCTGTCCACGCTCAGCACGGATGGTTGCATCATTGATGTCCACCTGCATCTGTCCGACCATACAGAAGATCATCACCGTACGGTCCATCTTCATAGGCTCCATCTTTCCGGAAAAATTTCGGATGTTATCCGTGAATACGATATCCGAAGAATCATAGACTACATCGTAGTCTGGTCCAAAAGAATGAGCCATCGCCTCGTTATACATTCGTCCTTGTTCTTTTTGGTTGCAAAGTTAGACATTTTTTTCGAACAAATAGAACATTTCCACAAAGAATTATTTTATTTTCAGGTAAAAAGATGTTCTAATAGGTCAAAACAGTGTCGAAAACTTTTGTAGAGTGGATATTTTTCGTAATTTTGCAGCGGGAAACGAAAGGCAGTTCCTTCATCAACGAAGAAAGTCACAGTCAGAAGGAATCTGCCGCGAATAAAAATGTACAACAAAAGAATAATATATATAGGTATGAGAAGACTACTATTATTATTACTCCTTCCGCTGGCCGTGCTGACAGCATCAGCACAGATCCAGATGCTTAAGGGACATGTCGTCGATGAAGCCGACGGCTACGGCATCCCTTACGCCTCCGTGTTCTATAAGTCGTTGAAGTTATCAGCAACGTGCGACGGCGAAGGATATTTTGAAATTCCATTCCATGCCGGCACACCGCTGACGGCCTCTTGTCTCGGCTATACCGACAAGATCCTCAACCTCACGCAGTGCCCCGACAGTATCACCATTGAACTGAAGTCAACGGCCCACAACCTCTCGGAGGTCGTCGTGAAGAGTAAGCGCGTCCGTTACCACCGCAAGAACAACCCTGCCGTGGAACTCATGCGTCGTGTCATTGCCCAGAAGCATAAGACGGATCTCGACCGTCATGACTATTATGCTTACACGAAATATCAGAAGCTGACGTTCTCACGCGATAAGATCGACACCACGAAGACGGACAAGAAGCCTGAGTGGTTCCAGCATCATATCGACCAGAGTCCGTACAACGGTCAGTTCATTCTGCCGATCTCCGTAGACGAGACGATCACGAAACAGATCTACCGCAAGGATCCGAAGAAGGAGAAGACGATTGTCGTGGCGCAGCGCTCTGCCGGCGTCAACAAGATCATTCAGACGGGTGACATCCTCAACACGATGCTGAAGGAGGTCTTCACCGACGTGAATATCTACGACAACTATATCCGTCTGCTGCAGTATCCCTTCCCCTCTCCTATCGGTAGTGAGGCAATCTCTTTCTACCATTATTTCATACAGGACACGGTGAAGGTGGACCGCGACAGCTGCTATCATGTGCTCTATTATCCCGCCAACCATCAGGACTTCGGCTTCCAGGGTGACCTCTATATCACGAAAGACTCTGCC
This sequence comes from Prevotellaceae bacterium, assembly GCA_029226205.1. Classification (GTDB taxonomy): domain Bacteria; phylum Bacteroidota; class Bacteroidia; order Bacteroidales; family Bacteroidaceae; genus Prevotella. The sequence continues at coordinate 34,775 of JAQXXT010000074.1, read as the reverse complement.
CTGCAGGTCAAGCGCTGTACGCTGAAGCTGCCGAAGCAGAGCGGTGTCAACTTCGTGCAGAACATGAATATCATCCAGCAGTTCGACAAGCTCAGCAACGGCCAGTGGGTCCTCTCACAGGATGACATGGCCGCCGAGGTCAATGTCGTCTCCATCATCCCGAACCTCCTCGTGGTCCGCAATACGCGTATGCAGGACTACTCCTTCGATCCTATCTCGAAGAAGGAGTTCCGAGGCTCAGCGCCGAAAGTCGAAGAGCCGAGTGCCCGTGTGCGCAGCGACAACTACTGGGCTACGGCACGCCCGATCCCACTGACGAACGGCGAGGGCGATATGGACTATTTCACTTACCGTCTGACGAAGAGCAAGAACTTCGGCTGGGCTATCGTCGGCCTGCAGATGTTCGTGGAGAACTATATCGAGACGAGCAAGCCGGGCCATAAGAACTATTTCGACATCGGCCCGATCAACACCGTCCTCTCGTCCAACTTCGTCGACGGTGCCCGCTGGCGTCTCAGCGGCCGTACCACCGCCAACCTCAACTCACATCTGTTCTGGACGGGATGGGGAGCTTACGGTGCTGCCAGTCATCAGTGGTACTACGGCAGTAAGATCACCTACTCGTTCAACAAGAAGGAGTTGGCTGAGTTTGAATATCCTATCCGTGACATCTCCTTCGAGTCGACACGCGACCTGATGTCACCGGCCGATAAGTTCCTCGTCAACAACAAGGATAATATCTTCGAGAGCTGGCGTACGCAGACCGTCCGTCAGATGTATTTCTTCAACCGTCAGAAACTGTCGTTCAAGTATGAGTCTGAGAACGGCCTGTCGTTTGACCTCGGCATCAAGACGGAGAGCAATCAAGTGGCCGGTGATCTCCATTTCGTCCCCGTCAACAATGATCCCGAGATCTTCAAGATCCGCACGACGGAGCTGAACTTCGGCATCGACTACCATCCGAACCAGACGTATATCAACACGAAGCAGCGCCGCTGGCCTGTGAACTTCGACGCTCCGGAGATCTCCCTGACGCACAACATGGGTCTGAATCATTTCCTTGGTGGACAGTATAACTACAACATCACGGAACTCAGCCTGTACAAACGGCAGTGGCTCGGCTCCTTCGGTTACATCAACCTCAACGTCATTGGACGCGCTGAGTGGAACAAGGCGCCGTTCCCGCTCCTCCTCATGCCGCCCGTGAGTCTGAGTTATGTCGCCGACGCCAATGAGACAACGTTCAACCTCATGCGCAATATGGAGTTCATCACCGACCGTCATCTCTACTGGAGCGCCATCTGGGACCTCAATGGAAAACTCTTCAACCGTCTGCCGCTCATCAAAAAGCTGAAATGGCGTGAGCTCATCGGCTTCAAAGGTATGTGGGGACATCTCACGGATAAGAACAACCCGCTGAAGAATCCCGGCGACAACAAGCTCTTCCAGCTTCCCGAAGGCTCTCACGTCATCGGCAACCAGCCGTATATGGAGTTCCTCGTCGGTGTACACAACATCTTCAAGTTCTTCGGCGTTGATTACGTCCGTCGTCTGACCTACAACAACAATCCCGATGTCACGCGCCGCTGGGGCCTGCGCTTCAACTTCATGATGTCATTCTAATCATCCACCGTAGGGCGCGGCCCTTGTGGCCGTCCTAACCCCACAATGGCGGAACATGATGAATCATGTCCCTACATTATCTCCATTAGGACGGCCACAAGGGCCGCACCCTACGATGGAAAAAGGACGGCCACAAGGGCCGCACCCTACGGTGGAATTTCTGCCTTCGTAGGGGCACCCCTTGTGGGCGCCCTAACCCCACAATGGCGGAACATGATGAATCATGTCCCTACAACTTCCCGGTTAGGACGGCCACAAGGGCCGCACCCTACGGTGGGAAAAGGACGGCCACAAGGGCCGCACCCTACGGTGGGAAAAAGGACGGCCACAAGGGCCGCACCCTACGGTGGAAATATAATAAACCGAATAAAATCCCGTTATCCTTGCAAATAACGGGATTTTTTATGCTCAAAAATATACTACATACATTCTTTAGAAAGCCCCTCCCTTCGGTAGGGGTTGTGGTAGGCCTATTCCTTCTTCTCCTCTTCACCTCTTGTGGTGCCGATATGAACCTGAAGAAGGGCGAGAAGGCCCTCGCCCTCGGGGAATATTTCGATGCCGCCGAACAGTTCAAGGAAGCCTATCGCAAGACGCCGCCGAAGGACCGTGACCGTCGTGGAAAGATCGCCGAGAAGATGGGTGCCGCCTATGGCCGCATCAACCAGACGCCGAAATCCCTCGCTGCCTATCGTAATGCCATCCGTTACCATGAGGCCAATGCCCAGGACAGCCTTGCCTATGGCCGTCTGCTGCTGAAGAATGGCGATTACAAACTTGCCGCAGAGATTTTCACCCAACTCAAGAAGTCCATGCCCGACGATATCCTGGTCGCCAATGGCCTGGAGTCCGCGCTGAAAGCGCCGGGATGGAAGCAGGCCGGCAGCCGCTATAGCGTGAAGCGCATGGATATCTTCAATTCCCGTCGTGACGACTATTCGCCGATGCTCCTCGGCGACGAGAGTGACCAGTTGTATTTCTCCTCCACACGCAATGACGCCTCGGGCAATGAGATCAGTGGCATCACGGGCACGAAAGCAGGGGATATCTTCTTCTCCCAGAAAGACGACAAAGGCAAATGGAGTCGGCCGCAGGCCCTCACGGGCGGCGTGAATACCGACTACGACGAAGGCGCCTGCGCGTTCTCTCCCGACGGACGGGAGATGTATCTCACGCAATGTGTCTCCGATCCTTCGTCACCACGTTACGCAAAGATCGTCAATTCCTCACGCTCCGACGCGTCATGGGGAAAGGCGAAAGATATTGAACTCACGAAGGATACCCTCAGCGCCTTCGCCCATCCCGCTATCTCGCCCGACGGCGAATGGCTCTATTTCACGTCGGACATGCCGGGCGGCAAAGGCGGCCTCGACATCTGGCGCGTCAGGATCACGGCCGCCGGCTTCGGTGGCGTGGAGAATCTCGGCGAGCCCATCAACACGCCGGGCAATGAGGAGTTCCCTACCTTCCGGCCGAATGGCGACCTGTATTTCTCCAGCGACGGTCATCCGGGCATGGGCGGCCTTGACATCTTCATCGCTACCGTGGACCCAAAGACACATCATTATGTCCTCTCCCACCCCGGCTATCCGCTGAACTCCGAGGGCGATGACTTCGGCATGACGTTCGAAGGTCCCTACAACCGTGGCTATTTCTCATCAAACCGCCGTGACGGCCGTGGTTACGACCATATCTACAGTTTCGATAACCCGGAGATCGTACAGACCATCAAAGGCTGGGTCTACGAGATGGATGGCTATGAGTTGCCTGCCGCACAGGTGTATATCGTCGGCAGTGACGGCACCAACAAGAAAGTCAGCGTCCATAATGACGGCAGTTTCACCCTCGTTGCCACGCCGGGCACGGACTATCTCTTCATGGCTACCTGCAAAGGTTACCTGAATCATAAGGAAGAGGTGAAAGTGGCCGCGCATGTCGACGACAGCAAGGAGTATACGCTGCAGTTCCCACTAGCTTCCATCACCGTCCCCGTGCTCATCGACAATATCTTCTATGATTTCGACAAGGCGACACTGCGTCCGGAGTCGGTGAAAGCCCTCGATGACCTCGTGAAACTGCTCAACGAGAATCCGAATGTCACCATCGAGCTCGGTGCCCACTGTGACTACAAAGGCTCCGATGCCTACAACAAAGCCCTCTCTCAGCGCCGTGCGGAGTCTGTCGTCCGTTATCTGGTGGAGAAAGGTATCGCCCGCGACCGCCTCACGCCCGTCGGCTATGGCAAGAGTCGTCCGAAGACCGTCCGCAAGAAGCTCACGGAGAAATATCCATGGCTGAAAGAGAATGATGTCCTCACGGCTGACTTCATCGCCAAACAGACGAAAGAGCATCAGGAGATCTGCAACCAGCTCAACCGTCGTACGGAATTCATCGTCCTGCGTACGACCTATGGCATGTTTGATGCCAACGGTAAGCTGAAACAGCAGCCGAAACCGAAGCCGAAGCAGGATCTCAACAGCGACGACGAGATTATCTTTGAATAACAGCCCCACCGTAGGGTGCGGCCACCTACTAAGTAAAATAGAAAAATTTATTCATCAACATGCAGACGAATTTAAAACAAGATACATCCAGCACATCGGTCGACGTCTTGATGATTAATTCCCAAGGAATTATGATATCGGTTTTAGGGAATGATTATTTCCTTTCCTATAACCGTATCCCATGGATGAAAGACGCAACAGTACGCTCCATCCTCAATGTTAAGATGGAGGGAAAGAACGCTATCTCTTGGCCTGACCTTGATGTTGACCTGGAGATAGAAAGTCTGAAACATCCGGAGCGTTTCCCCTATGTGATGAAGCGCAACGCTATGGACCATTTCAACGCATAACGCGATGCAACTACCCTCTACTTTTCTCTCCTACACCCGCCAACTGATGGGTGATGCACTCTTCGACACCCTAATGACGGGACTCGAGGAGGAGGCGCCCGTGAGCATACGCCTCAACCCCTTCAAATGTCCGAAAGGGACTACCGTAGGGTATGCCGGCGGCAGAGTGCCGTGGTGCGGGGAAGGCTGGTATCTCAACGACCGTCCGACCTTTACCCTCGATCCGCTGCTGCATGCCGGACTCTATTATGTACAGGAAGCCTCATCGATGTTCATCAGCCATATCCTCCGTACGCTCGTCAAGGAGCCCGTCGCAGCCCTCGACCTCTGTGCCGCTCCCGGCGGTAAGACGACGTGTATGATGTCGGCCCTACCCGCAGGCAGCACGCTCTTCAGCAATGAGCCGATCCGTCAGCGGGCACAGGTGCTCAGCGAGAATATCCAGAAATACGGGCACCCCGATATCACGGTGACGAACAACTATCCGAAGGACTACCGCAAGAGTGGCCTGCAGTTCGACCTCATCCTCACCGATGTCCCCTGCTCCGGCGAAGGGATGTTCCGCAAAGACCCCGGCGCCATCGCCGAGTGGAGCCCGGAGAAGGTGGAGGAGTGCTGGCGCTTGCAGCGCTCCATCGTTGAGGATATCTGGCCCTGTCTGAAGCCCGGCGGCATCCTCATCTATTCCACCTGTACGTTCAACGCCCATGAAGACGAGGAGAATGTGGAATGGATCGCCCGTGAACTCGGTGCCGAATCCATTGAGATCCCAACAGATCCGTCGTGGAATATCACGGACGCCCTCGTCGGCAACCGTCCCTGCCACCGTTTCATTCCCGGGAAGACCATTGGTGAGGGACTCTTCGTCAGTGTCCTTCGCAAGACGGCCGAGACCGACAAGCCCGGTGGCAGAGGCCGCGGCCTCCATATCCTCTCCCAAGGAATTCATGACGGCGTGATGAAAGGCAAGAACCTCATCCCCGACATTTCCATGGCCCTGTCGATCGAAAAGGATAAGGAACAGTATCCCCTCGTCGATGTCGACTGGTCAACGGCGATCGCCTATCTGCGACGGGAGTCCGTCGTGCTGCCTCCGGAGACGCCGCGTGGCATCGTCCGCATCGCTTTCCGCGGTCATGACCTCGGCTTCGCGAAGAATATCGGCAATCGGGCCAACAACCTCTACCCACAGGCGTGGGCTATCAAAACGACATATATAAAAGAACCATGCAACAATATCTTGATTTATTAAACCGCATCCTCACCGAGGGTGTGAAGAAAGAGGACCGTACGGGCACGGGAACGCTGTCTGTCTTCGGCCATCAGATGCGTTTCAACCTCGCCGACGGCTTCCCACTGCTGACAACGAAGAAACTCCATCTGAAATCCATCATCTATGAACTGCTGTGGTTCCTCCGCGGCGATACCAATGTCCACTGGCTGCAGGAGCACGGCGTGCGCATCTGGAACGAGTGGGCTGACGAGAATGGCGAGCTCGGTCCTATCTACGGACATCAGTGGCGCTCATGGCCGGACTACAAAGGTGGTTCGATCGATCAGATTTCCAATGTCATTGACATGATCAAGCACCACCCCGAGAGCCGCCGCATGATCGTCTCTGCCTGGAATCCCGCTGAAGTCAGTGAGATGGCCCTGCCGCCGTGTCACTGTCTCTTCCAGTTCTATGTCGCCAACGGCAAACTGAGTCTGCAACTCTACCAGCGCAGCGCCGACACGTTCCTCGGACTGCCGTTCAACATCGCCTCCTACGCCTTGCTGTTGATGATGATGGCACAGGTGACTGGTCTTGAAGCCGGTGAGTTCGTTCATACCACGGGTGACACCCATCTCTACCTCAACCACCTCGACCAGGCCCGTCTGCAGCTGACGCGTACGCCGCGCCCCCTGCCCCACATGCATCTCAACCCCGACGTGAAGAATCTCTTCGATTTCAAATATGAGGACTTCGAACTGACGGATTATAACCCTTGGCCGCATATCGACGCCAAAGTTTCTGTATAAAATATGACTATGCGAATCAATATGATTGCTGCCGTGGCGAAAAACAACGCCATCGGCTATCAGAATAAACTCCTCTACTGGCTGCCCAACGACCTCAAACGGTTCAAGGCTCTCACAACGGGACATACTATCCTCATGGGCCGCAAGACCTTCGACTCACTGCCGAAGGGCGCCCTGCCCCACCGCCGTAATGTCGTCATCAGCCATACCGTCACATCACTGCCGGGCTGCGATGTCTATCCCTCTCTGGAGGCCGCGCTGCAGAGCTGTGGCCCCGACGAGGATGTATATATCATCGGCGGAGCGAGTCTCTACCGTCAGGCCCTGCCGCTCGCCGACCGCCTCTGTCTGACGGAGATCGACGACACGCCCGCCGAGGCCGACGTCTTCTTTCCCGATTACCATCAGGACTGGAAAGAGGTGTCGCGCGAGGAGCATGATATCGACGAGCGCCATCACCAGCGTTACGCCTTTGTAGATTACGAAAAGAAATAACCTACAATCCCTTTGTAGGTGGCCGCCATGTTGCGGCCACGCAAGGGAAAACAAATTAAATAGGTTAAATAGCAGACATAAATAACGGAGATAATTTTTTATCTATGATAGATAAAAAATTATCTCCGTTGTTTATTTTCCCACCGTAGGGTGCGGCCCTTGTGGCCGTCCTATCCTCACTATAAAATGATAAATGCTGCTGTTAGGACGGCCACATGGGCCGCACCCTACGAGTGGATGTTATTATTCTTTCACTACCTTGAATGTCTTACCATTCTCCAGCTTGATAATATTCAGACCCTTCTGCGGCTGAGCGAGCTTGCGGCCGTCAACACTGTAGTAAGTCTTGTTCATCATATTGGCAGGCTTGTCGTTGACCGTACGGATCGCCGTAGAAACATCAACAGGAACCTTCACGGCATTGATGCAATGACCATTGGTGGTATCGATGAGCAGCGCCAGGACGTGCAGCTTGTCCTTATACTGGATAATACCGGCGTTGACGAGACTGCTGGCACCACTGATATCGAAGGTATAGTTATGCTCTGCGGAACCATTGGTAGCGACAGCATCGGGCAGACTACCAGCGATATAACTCTTACCGCTCCAACCAACAACAACAAAGTTGAAGGTCAAGCCGGAAATGGTGGATTTGCCTTCCGTAAACGGTTTCATATCATCATCAGGATATTGGCTACCCATAGTAGTATAATAGTTATGCTGATCCCAATTGTCACCTGTGCCACTCAAGTCGTCAGCCGTCAGGATGTAAGACAACTGGTATTTACCGGCAGACTGAGCAGCGGCAAATTTTACCTTCGTCGTCACGTCAATGCTCTTTCCATCCGCAGAGAGGGCTGCAGAAGCATCCACGTCTGCGGGAGCAAGATCCTTATTGTACTCTGCATACGTGTCATCAATATTGAAATGACCATCGTAGTTGTCACCACAATAGGCATCCGTACTGTGATAACGGTCAATAAAGGCTGCAGGGAAACCGGGGACAGCAGACGGATAATCTGTTGTGAACTCCATAGCATCACCATTATGATAGGATGCGCAGACGAAGTCATTACCATAGAGCTCATTCATATGCTCCAGTCCGACGAAACCACGCGGACAGTAACCACACCATGTTCCTGTATACTCCTCGAGCAAGGCACGCTTCCTCGGCAGAAAGTCGAGAGCAGCCAGCGTCGTAGACGCAGAGGCATTCACATCATCATTGGCAACGCCATTAACCTTCGTGATCTTCACTGTAGCGGTATAATCACCGGCGGCATCCGTAGAGGGGAGTGTCACGGTGACGTTCCCACTCTTATTATAATGGGCCTTCAACGGTGTTTCAAAATCATAATGTCCCTCACCCGTCTTTCCGGCTACGCTATAAGTATAGTCGATATTCTTCAATACACCAGAGCCCTGGTTGTATACCGTAAAAGTCTGATCGGATGTCTTGTCTGACTGAACATAGATCGAAGCGGAATTGGCAGCCAGCGCAGCGGCATTGACGGGCACGCCGTCGATAAGCACCTGCATGGCGAGCTCGCCACCCGTTGAGGTGGCATAGCCCTTCCATTTCAGACAGGTACGCGGAGCGTGGAAATAGAAGTTCTCATTGTCCGTTCCTTTGACCACGATCACCGGCGTCTGAATCGTTGCCGGAGCGGTAAAGGTATAACCGGCATAGACGCCGTCCTCCGTGATCGTATACGGTGTGGAGAAAGTATACTCCAATGAATCGGCAGGAGTATACGGCTCCGTGAGGATGTCAGCCTTGCTGACTTTCTTACCAGCGGCATTCTTCTGCAGAGCCAACGTCTTCGTCAGGAAGACAGAGTCCTCGGTCAACTTCGTATAGTCGATTCCCTGAGGGAAATAGAGACGGACACCCGTAATCTTCTTTCCCACGAGGTTGGCATCTTTGATATGGATGGCCAGGTCATAATGTTCGGCTTTCTTGGTTCCCCAGACATAACGTGTCTCGTCACCGGAATAAGCGCCGTAAGTGACGGTCTGGGCAGAGACGTTGCCGCCAGCCAGCAGAGCGAGGGCGGCCAATGTCAGAATTTGTTTTTTTCTCATGACAATGTTATTTTTGAAAATGAAATTTTTGACAAACAGTAGGTGGCCGCCATGTTGCGGCCACGCACAAAATGCAGGTGAACAGCAATGTCTGCCTGGTCAAAACAATGACGGGACAGACATATACCTATTAATAATAATTGATTACTTCAAAACTTTTACGGTCTTCTGACTGCCGTCGGCATACGTGATCTTCTTGATGAAGAGACCACCCTGTGCCTTGCTGACACGACGACCGGTAAGATCATAGTAAGCAACCGTGCTCTTGCCATTGTTCGTGATCGCCTTGACACCTGAGGCAGCAGCATCGAACCATACAATCTTAGACTTATGCGTCTCACCACCACCGGTATAGATACTCTGCAGACCCCACTGGTCAACACCGTTGACATGGTAGTAGATCCCATGAGCATCATTGGTAGCAAAGAAATCATAGTTATCGCTGAAGCTGTAAGGCACATTCGTCATGTTCGCCGTCAGGTACTTATAATCGTCCGTAGAGAACTCATAAAGCTCGGTCTCATCACCATTGACGAAGACATTGTAGTAGAGCTTGTCAGGATTGATGTAGTTGCCCAACATATCGGCACAAGGAATATTGAAAGAAAGATAGCCATAACCATCGGAGCTGTTATAAGCCTGATAACCCGTAAAAGAAGGATCAGCCGGTGTGGCGGCAACCTCTACGAAGTCCTGATACTGAGGATCTGCATAAGCGCCGGTGTAATAGACCTTGTCCTTACCGGCATTGATGAGCATAGCCTTGCCGGAATCGCTCTTGTAGACGCCATCGGCATATTTCAGCACGAGCTTATCGGAAAGGGAATCAATGGCATAGTCATTCTCGGCAGCGGGATCACCGTAATAGTCCGTTCCCTTCTCCACCGTATAGGTACCAGGAATGAACCACAGATGCTGCATCACCGTAGAGTCAGCACCGAGATACTGCTTCTTGAAGCTCCAGCTCTTGTCGGCATTGATCGTACCGGCGATATACTGCTTGGAATCCTTGTTATACGGGTTGGCCACATAGACGGCACTGGGGTTCGACTTAGAAGTATAATAGTAAGAAGAGGTCTTCGTAGCATGCTCTACGCCAGCGGTATCCGGCGTATCGTAAGAGAAGACGGCATCATGACGGACGGTATCGGAAGGCAGCGTGGCGGCGACATCCTCAGCGTCGAGCGGCTTGATCGTAATCTGACCCAGGGAATAACCAGACCAAGCGCCGCCGGCATCCGTCAGACCGATGATCTCATTAGCATAGGCGGTATTTCCATAATTGCTCTGATCAGCCTGCTGGAGAACGCCGTTCTCAAACGTGAACTTCATGTCAAGATTCCATGTGTCCTTCGCAACAGAATCTGTCTGATAGCCTACATAGCCATTACCCTGATCCTGCATCGTCAGACGCGTGGCATAGACATAGATCGTTGTGTCGTTGCCGGCATCGGTCTGACCCGACTCCGTATAGATCAGCTGCGGTGTATGGGCGACATAACCATCTTTCTCCTTGCTGATCTTCAGATAGCCGGAATTGGGCAATGAGCTGGCGAAAGGCTGGAAATAGACATCGCCGTTGGGCGCTACAATGTAACTGCTCAACGCGGCACGGTCCTGACCCGTCATCAGATAGCCCCAGTACACAAAGGTGTTGAAGTCGGAGAGAGCGAGATTGCCATAGGTCGTTCCCTCGGGATTAGTGACGGGAGTGAGGTCCTCATCGGCGGCATAACGACGGACAAGGACACGGAAAGCATTCGGCTGAACACGGCTCTGGGCGATCTTCAGATCACTGGCCTTCTTGCCTTTCAGCATACCGGCAGTGGGAGTCTTGGCAAACTTAGCCAAGCCCTGCGGGGCTGTTCTCAGCGCCTGGGCGCTTACTGTGAGTGATGTAGTCAGCATTGCGGCTGACAGAACGTAAGTAAAATAATTCCTCATATAAAATACTGTTTGGATAATTCTCGATTGCAAAATTATGTAATTATTATGAAACAACCAAATAAATTTTCAATTTTCTTGCAAAAAAGTTATTTTCCTTACAAAATCAATATTCTACACCTCTTATATATATAAGACGGGCACAAAGAACGAAAAGAAATATCAGCATAACGCAAAAACGCTGCCCTTCCTTACGGAAAGACAGCGTTACAATCATTTTATTTTCTTTTTGTCCATTCGGGATTTGTAGGTGGCCGCCATGTTGCGGCCACGCACTTAGGCCTCTGCTCCTTCGCCCCTGTCATCGACAATGACATCCTCGATGGGCAACTGACGCTGGATAGGCGTGGCGAAAGACACAATGGTCTCGCTGCGTGCCAGACCCAGAGGCTGCAGCTTGTCGTGGATGATCTTCATGAGATGCTGGTTGTTCAGCGCATAGAGCTTGATGAAAAGGTCCATGCCGCCCGTGGTACAGTGACACTCTACCACCTCGGGGATCTTCTTGAGCTTCTCAACGACCTTGTCGGAATCGCCGGGCTCCTTCAGATATAAAGAGATATAGGCGCAAGTCTCATAGCCGATCTTCTGTGGATCGAGAATGAACTGCGAGCCTTTCAGTATTCCCTGATTGGTGAGCTTCTGTATGCGCTGGTGAATAGCGGCGCCACTGACATTGCAGGCGCGGGCTACCTCCAGAAAAGGAATGCGGGCATCCTCTGCGATGAGTGAGAGGATCTTCTTGTCTAGTTTGTCTAATTGATGTTGTGCCATTCTGCTTGTTAAATTTGCTGCAAAGATACAACAAATAATTGTACAAACCAACTATTTTGCAGAAAAATCTTTCAAATCATTACTGATTTAAATTATTTTACAATTTTATTTACTGTTTTTTCGCTTCTTCTGCCGAATAATTGATCTTTAACGCATCGGCCTGGCGCAACTGCTGCTTCACGCCCTGGATGATGCCCATCGGCGTGTTGCGGTCGGCTTTCAACGATACCGTCATGTTCGGCGCGTCATTGGCACTCATGCGGTTACGCTCCTGACGGATATAACTGCCTACCTCTTCTACCGTGGCGTATTTGTCGTTCAACTGGATGCGGCTGCTGTCGCTGAGGACCTTGCTCATGGGCGAGATGGGCTTACCTATATATATATAGGAGACACAGCTCTTCTTGACGAGCTTCGTCAGCTCCGTGCCTTGCGGCACCTGATATTTCACCTTCAACGTCTCCTTCCGCATGTGCGTGACAATCATAAAGAAGAAAAGGACGGAGAAGATCAGATCCGGCAGTGAGGCCGTATTCAATCCGGGCACGCGATGGCTGCGACGGGTATGGAAATTAATCATTTCGTGCCTCCTTTCTCTCCTTCCGCAGGGGCATGCTCATCGTAAGGCTCGGCAAGACGGATCGGCACAAGTTCCTGAATGAACTTATGCTCCTTCGGACCGAGCTCATTATAAAGACGGTGATAACGCCGCTTCGCCTCGGAGTCGCGCACGGCGTGGTAGGCCTGCATGATGGCATTCTGCAACTGGAAATAAGCATTATAGTCAGCCTCCGGACTGCATGTCAGCGACAACAGGTGGTTCGTTCCCGTCTTGGCGACAAACTCGGCGACACGCTGCTTCACGGCAGCCATCGGACAGGGCTTTCCTGCAATGAGCAGACTGTCACCGGCCTTGAGGTCCATGACGAGCGTCTTACTCTTGTCGACGACACTGAGCTGCTGCTCTTTCTGCCGGTCAGCGGGAGGGAGGAGGCGCGGCAGTCCCGTGTCCTTGTCCATATTCGTCGTGACGAGGAAGAAGATCAACAGCATGAAAGAGATGTCTGCCGTTGACGTCGTGTTCAGTTGCGGCACCTCCCGACGGGCCTTGCGACGGATCAGCATGTGCGACGCTCCTTTCTGTGACGGATATAACGTGTACTGCCATAGATCACGGTGCCGACAGCCGCCAGCAACAGGATGATAGAAGTCAGAATGAACATGTCACTGACTTTCAACCACAGTGTATCGGTATACCACGAACCATTGATGCGCATCGGTGAGGAACCGCCAATGAGAAGAGTAAGCAACAGGCAGATGCCCGTTGCCGACCACGTCCACAGACGGATTTTCCTAACGGGGATGTTATTATCCGTTCCATTATCCTTGCTGCGCTGGCGCCACAAACGGTAACCGGAGGCGGCAGCAACGATGACGGCGGCTACCAGCAGCACATCCATAAGGATCAACACGGCATTGGTGAACAGCGGATCGTTGAAAGAATAGTCCTCTGCGAAAGGACGGTCGTAACCGACGAGATAGAAAAGGCCGAAGACAATGACGGCGAGAGCCAGCAAGCCATAGAAGACACGCTGGGACAGTCGCTCGGCTGACATCCGGCGCAGATCCTTGCGATGAAAAGTATACTTCATCTCTCCTCCTTTCTTTATTCGCCGCCTCTCTTGGCCTTGGAGATGATATCCATCAACGTGATGGCACTCTCTTCCATCTGACTCGTGAGATGCTCGATCTTATTCAAGATATAATTGTAGAAGATCTGCAGGATAACGGCAACGATGATACCGAAGATCGTCGTGATCAATGCGACCTTCATACCCGAGGCGACAATCGTCGGACTGATATCGCCGGCCTGCTGAATCTGATCGAAAGCCATGACCATACCGATCACCGTTCCGAGGAAGCCGAGTGACGGCGCCATGGCGATGAACAGCGTGATCCATGAACAGCCTTTCTCGAGGTTGGAGGCCTGGACAGTGCCATAGTTGCCGACACTGCGCTCGATATCATCGATACTCTCACGGATATGCAGTAAACCCTGATAGCAGACAGAGGCAACAGGGCCACGCGTATTGCGGCACAGCTCCTTGGCGCCTTCGATATCATTAGCGCCTACTTTCTGCTCAATATCTCCCATGAATTTCTTCGCGTTGATCTCCGACAGACTGAGGTAGATCATTCGCTCTATACAGAAGGCCAGACCGAGAACGAGCGTGATGGCGACGAGGGACATGAATCCGGCATTTCCCTCAATAAACTTCGTCTTCAACTCCTGATGAAAACCCAAGCTCTCGGCGTCCTGGGCCATAGCGGCTGCTGAGGAGGTCAGCAGCAGACAGACAACGGCAAAAATCCTTGCCAATCCTTTTTTCTGATTCATTATCTTCTGAATATTTTCTTCGCTTTCAAATCATGCGCAAAGTTACACTAATTTCAGCAAATGAAGAAAAGAAATACAGAATTTTTTATTCTCCCACCGTAGGGTGCGGCCCTTGTGGCCGTCCTAACCGGGAATACGTGGCAATTAGGGCGCCCACAAGGGGTGATTAGGGCACCCACAAGGGGTGCCCCTACGGTGGTTGACCGATCCACCGTAGGGTGCGGCCCTTGTGGCCGTCCTAACTCCTAAACGCAGCAGAAGGGAAACCTCTTTCGAGATTTCCCTTCTGCTGCGGAAAGAGGGGGATTCGAACCCCCGAAACGCTTTAGACGTTTACACGCTTTCCAGGCGTGCCTCTTCAACCACTCGAGCATCTTTCCTTTTGCGTGGTTGACGTGCTTAGCTTGTAAGCGAGTGCAAAAGTACTACTTTTTGATTAAACAGACGAAAATTCTCTAAAATTTTAAATTTCTTTAAAGATTCGCCGTACATTCGCGTTCGTCTGTTCGGCCATTTCTTCCTCCGTTACGCCGTAAGCCTTCGCCAGGGTCTTCAGAACCTCCAGCACAAAAGCGCTCTCATTACGTTTGCCCCGGTAAGGCACGGGCGCCATATACGGACTGTCGGTCTCCAATACAATACGGTTCAACGGAACAACGGCGGGAAGGTCCTCGCGCAGATGACTGCTCTTGAAGGTGGAGACGCCACCGACACCGAGCACGAACTTGTCGAAGCGCAGATAAGCCTCTGCCTCCTGGCGGTTACCGGTGAAACAATGGAAGACGCCGCCGGGGAGGTCCCGCTCGTAATCTTTCAGTATATGCAACAACTCATTCTGTGCTTTCCGGCAGTGGATCATCAGCGGCAACCGGGTTTCGATCGACCATTTTACTTGTTCCTCGAAAGCCAACAGTTGCTCATGCTCGTATTCCCGTGACCAATAATAATCGAGTCCGCATTCTCCAATAGCGATATAAGGAACTGTCCCCGCGTCACCATGCCGTGAGGCCTCGAGCTCCGCTTTCATCATCTGCAACACGTCACGCCAGTCTGCCCGCACCTCTTCCGGCTGCAGGCCGATCATGGCATAGCAATAGCCGGGATACTCCTGGCAGAGCCGTTTGACAGAGGCGACAGAGGCGGCATCGACACCGGGCAAGAAAATCTTACTGACACCGGCGGCTTTCGCGCGCGCTATCACTTCCGGCAGGTCTTCCTTGAAATCCTCTGTATCCAAATGGGAATGGGTATCTATAAATTGCATCATTTCTTTCGTAATTGCGACATTATATCCACCGTAGGGTGCGGCCCTAGTGGCCGTCCTAACCGCAATTCCTTCCACCGTAGGGTGCGGCCCTTGTGGCCGTCCTAACCGGGAATCCGTGGCAATTAGGGCGCCCATAAGGGGTGCCCCTACGGTGGCAGACCGATCCTACCTTATCAATATTTCCGTTTCATCATTTTCTCGGCATACTTCGCCAACTCGGCCTTACGGGCTTCGGGCAGACGGACGGCAGCGAGATATTTCTTGCTCTCCTCAAAATAATAGGCAATCTTATCCTGGGCCATACGGTCTATGCCAAGCTCATTATACAGACGGGTGACGGCGGCGACTTTCTCATCACGGTCAAATTCCTTCGCATGAAGCCAACGGTCGAGTTCCTCCAGCTGTGCGCCCTCCGCCTTATTGTAGGCATTAATGAGCATATAAGTCTTCTTGTTCGACGTGATATCCCCGCCGATCTTCTTACCGAAGACTTTCGGGTCGCCATAGACATCGAGGTAGTCATCCTGCAACTGGAACGCCAGTCCGATCTTCTCACCGAAAGTATAGAGGTTCTGCTGGTCTTCCTCGGGGGCATCGGCAAGGATAGCACCAATCTTCAGCGAACAAGCCAAGAGGACGGAGGTCTTCAGACGGATCATCTCGATATACTCGGCTTCGGTGACATCGGTACGCGTCTCAAACTCCATGTCATACTGCTGTCCCTCACCAATCTCCAAGGCTGTCTCCGTGAAGAGATGGAGCACGGGAGCGAGATGCTGGGCATCACACTGTGCCATACGCTCATAGGCGAGCACGAGCATGGAGTCGCCGGAGAGGATGGCCGTGTTGGCATCCCACTTCTTATGCACCGTGACATGGCCGCGACGCATATCGGCATTATCCATGAGGTCGTCATGCAACAACGTATAGTTATGATAGGTCTCCAACGCTACAGCCTGCATGAGGATCTTCTCGGGATCATCATGATAGAGGTTGTAAGCCAGCAACATCAGTGTCGGACGAATGCGCTTGCCGCCCATAGAAAGGACATAACGGATCGGCTCATACAACGATGCCGGTTTTCTATCATAAGGCAGATGGTCAAGGAATTCATTGACCTTCGCCAGTATTTCTTCTGATGTAAGCATATCTATTTTTACTTTATTACTTCTACTTTTTTGGCCTGCCATTTCGTGCTTGTTGGGCCTGCCGTTTCGTGCTTGTTGGGGCCTGCCGTTTCGTGCTTGCGCTTTGCAAGCGCAAGGCAGCGCTTATAGGCTGAACACCACCGGTATGGCGAACATGGTCACGCACGGCTTGCCGTTGCTGACACCCGGCTTCCACTTCGGCATCATATGGACCACCCGCAGCGCCTCACGGTCCAGGAGCGGGTCAACGGAATGCTCGAGCTTGATATTCGTCATCGTTCCGTCTTTCTGAATCAAGAAAGACACGACGACCTTGCCCTGGATCTTCTGCTGCTGGGCCTGCGGTGGATAATGGAGGTTCTTTGTCAGCCATTTCATCAGATTCACCCAGCCGCCGGGAAACATCGGCAACTGTTCCACGACCTTTATATCCAACGGATTGTCACTGTTGGCCGTCTCCTGCGGAAGGGCAGCGGAAAGCTGTGAGTTCTTCGCCTCACCAGCCACCTGCGTCACACCGGGAGCGACAGGCTGCAGACTCTCGCCACTGTTCGGACTGATCTCTTTCTTCGCATTGTCATTGACGTTGTCGAGCTTGAGCTTCTCCGTGACTGATTTACTCATGCCGCCGCCCGTAGGGATCGACTGCAAGTCCTTCTGGTCGTCAATAGGCGGCAGCGACATGTCCTTCGCCATATCGTCGAGAAGTTCATTATCATCCTCATCGTCAGCGGGTACAGTAGTATACTCCAGCGCTACGAAGAGGAGGGCACAGGCAATGATCAAGCCCAACAGGAATGCCGTCGGCCGCCTGTGTTCCAAATCTGCTGCGTATGTTTTTTTGAGTTCCAATTCTTATATTTCCTAAAATCATTGGCAAAGTTACTTTTTATATTTGAAAAAAAGAGTATCTTTGCAAAATAAATAGTGAAAAAGAATGAAAAAAGCAGTTTTCCTGCTCTTCGCCCTCCTTCTCACCGTCGATTTGGAGGCTCAGGAGAGCCAGACAGCATACAATTTCCTGCGTATTCCCGTGAGTGCGCATGCTGCCGCCCTCGGCGGTGATAACATCACCATCATCGAAGATGACGAGGCGTTGATATTCAACAACCCCGCCCTGCTCTCCTCCGTCTCCGACAAGACGATCACGCTGGGATATATGAATTATATGAAAGGAGTCAATGCCGCCAGCGCCGCTTTCAACCGTAACTTCGGCGAGAAAGCGTCGGCGGCTGTCTCTGCGCAATATCTCGACTACGGAACGATGAAGGAACGTGACGAGAACAACAACGACCTCGGCACTTTCAACGCCAAGGATATCGCCATCGAGGGCTATTTCTCCTATATCCTCGGAAAGAACTTCGTAGGTGGTATCACGGCAAAGTTCATCACCTCCTATATCGGCAGCTATAACTCCATGGCCATGGGCGTCGACCTCGGCATCAACTACTATAACCCGGATACGGAATGGTCCCTCTCTGCCGTGGCGAAAAACCTCGGCGGACAGATCAAGGCTTACGAGGATACTTACGAGGATATGCCCCTCGACTTACAAGTCGGTGTGTCGAAGCGCTTCCAGAACATGCCGTTCCGCGTCTCTGCCACCCTCGTGGACCTCAACCACTGGAACTACGGCTTCATCAACCATGCCGTCTTCGGTCTCGACCTCCTCCTCAGCGACCAGATATGGATCGGCGCGGGCTACAACTGCAGAAGGGCCCACGAGATGAAGATCGAGAGTGGTGAGGACAGCAGTACCCATGGCGCCGGCATCAGTTTCGGTGCCGGTATCAATCTCGACCGCTTCAAACTGAATCTATCATACGGTAAATATCACGTGAGCAGCAGCAGTATCATCATCAATGCCGCCTACTCATTGTAGGGACATGATTCATCATGTTCCGCCAAACAACATACAAACGATGAAAAAGAAGATTATTATCGCCATTGACGGCTACTCCTCTTGTGGCAAGAGCACGATGGCAAAAGACCTGGCCCGTGAGATCGGCTATATCTATGTCGATACGGGTGCGATGTACCGCAGCGTTACCCTCTATGCCCTTCAGCATGACCTCTTCCTTCCCGACGGCACGATCCGCGAGGAGGAACTGAAAGCGCAGATGCCACAGATTCATATCTCTTTCCGACTCAATGCGGAGACAGGCCGTCCCGACACCTATCTTAATAATAAGAATGTGGAAAAGGATATCCGCACGATGGAAGTATCCAGTCACGTAAGTCCCATTGCCGCCCTGCCGTTCGTCCGTAAGGCCCTCGTGGCCCAGCAACAGGCTATGGGCAAGGAGAAAGGCATCGTCATGGATGGCCGTGACATCGGCACCGCCGTCTTCCCGAACGCCGAACTGAAGATTTTCGTCACCGCCGACCCGCAGATCCGTGCCCAGCGCCGTTATGACGAGTTGAAGGCAAAGGGTATGGACGCTGACTTCGATGCTATTCTGAAGAATGTACAGGAACGTGACTATATCGACACGCACCGTGAGACGGCTCCCCTCCGTCAGGCCGACGACGCCATCGTCCTCGACAACAGTCACATGACAATCCCGGAGCAAAAGGCCTGGCTCTTGAAGCAATACGAGGCGAAGCTGTAGTTCCGCCCACACAATCCAAATGCAGGGGCCGTCCCTTGTGGCGGCCCGTCGGCGGCAACGCCGAATAGGATGGAAAATGGCAACGGATGACACGGATTCACACGGATATACTCAAACAAAACATTCGTTAAATCTTCCCTCGCTACAGGCAAGCTAACGACCCAGCCTTGATTGAAAGAGCATAAGAAAACCAAGCAAAAGATGAAAAGATGAAGAAACTCGGACTATCTATAATTCTGATGTTGCTGACCCTGGAAGCCGGGGCCGACTCCTATGACTCCTTATGGAAACAAGTGAAGAGTGCCACTGACAAAGATCTGCCACGCACACAACTGTCTCTGTTACAGAAGATCGCCGATAAAGCACGCAGCGAGCACAACTACGGTCAGTTGCTGTCGGCAGAGATTCAACAGTCGAGTGTATGGGCCTCTATCTCTCCCGACTCGCTGGCGCCCGCTGTGCGACGCCTCGAAGCGCAAGAAACGGCGGCTCAAAAGACCAATCCCGTCCTTGCCGCTGTCTATGAGAGTGCCTTGGGACGGATCTATCTGAATAATGGCACGCTCAGCGAGGATTACAAAACGATTTCCAAAAACTATTACGACCGTTCGCTGGCCCATCCGGATCAGCTCGCTGCCGTCAAGACGAACACTTATAAACCGCTCTTCGACGAGGGGACCGACTCCCGCATCTTCGGCAATGACCTGCTCCATGTCCTCGGTTTGGAAGCTGGCAACTCTGCGCTGCTCCATCAGTTCTATCAGCAACAAGGCAACCGCCCCGCTGCCTGCATCATGGCGTTAAAAGAGCTGCAGGAAAACAGGGAGAACTACGATAACGCGAGAAGTCTGCAGTCGGCTTATACCAAAAGCCTCGACTCGTTGCTGACGGTCTATCACGACATTCCCGAAGCCGGTGAGGTGGCTATCGAACGTTATAGCAGCACGAAGAGGGACACGGCCTTCCATGCTGCCGACCAAGTGGCCTGGCTGAACAATGCCATCAACACCTGGAGCGCCTGGCCTCGCATCAACGAGTTACGCAATGAACTCACAGAACTGGAGAATCCCCAGTTTACGCTGAATCTGCAGAAGTCTACGATACTTCCCCACCATCGCCATGTCATCCTTTTAAAGGATGTAAGACATATCGGCACGCTCGCTGTTACGATCTCCCGCCTGAAAGCTGACGGCCTCTATGATCCTACCCTCGACAACAATCGCGGCTATCAGGAAGCACGAAGCAGAATCATCAACGGCACATCGAAAACATTCACCCATGACTTCAGCAATCACCAGCCTTACGACGAGGTGAACGACTCTATCGTCATAGACGGTCTCGAGCCCGGCGTCTATCTCGTAGAGGCGAAGGCGGAGAACACAGGCATCAACACGCAGCGTGCCTTGCTGCATGTCTCCGACGTTACTTTCCTCGCTGAGAAACTCCCGGAGAACCAGACACGCTTCGTCACCGTCAGCGCAACAACGGGACAGCCGATCCCCGGTGCCTCGCTGCGTATCTTCCCCAGTAGTGGCAAAGGGGAAACGGTAACGCTGACGACGGATACGAAAGGGGAAACGATCTATACCTCCAAGTCGAACATCGCCCGTAAGGTTTTCGCCTATACGGCCAAGGATAACTACGCCCCTGCCGTATGGAGCTATGGAACGAACTTCAGTTACGCCAAACCACAAGAACATCAGGAACTCACGAACCTCTTTACCGACCGCAGCATCTACCGGCCGGGACAGACCGTTCATGTCGCTACGATCTCTTTCTCCCGTGATGGTGGGGATCAGACAACGGCGATAGCCAACAAGAAGATGACGCTCACCCTCCGTGACGCCAACTATCAGGAAGTCGGCCACAAGGATGTCGTGACGGATGCCTTCGGTACGGCTGCCGCCGACTTCGTTCTGCCGAAGACGGGTCTGACGGGAAATTTCTCCATCTCTACTTCCGACAACAGCTCCACCTATATTCAAGTAGAGGAATATAAGCGCCCGACCTTTGAAGTCTCTTTCGACAAGGTCCACGATGCTTATAAAGCCGGAGATACCATCACCGTGAGAGGTATCGCCAAGAGTTATGCCGGCGTACCGACGCAAGGCGCAAAAGTCTCTTATACCATCTACCGCAAACCGGCTTACTGGTGCTGGTTTATGCAAGACGAGAACAACACGCGCTTGGCCGAAGGAACGACGACGACAGCCGATGACGGCTCGTTCACCCTCCGTGTACCGATGACGATGGCACCCGGCACCTCCCGCTGGCCACGTATCTACAACATTGAAGTCAATGCCACCGTCACCGATCAAGGTGGTGAGAGTCACGATGGTGATCTCAGTCTTCCCTTGGGCACGAAAGACCGTGTGCTGACTTGTTCGCTCAACGAAAAGATTGAGAAGAGCAAACTGAAGACGGTGCGTTTCGAACTCCGTAACCTCGCCGGTGAGGAAGTCCCCGCCCTCATCCGTTATACCATTGATAATGGCCGGATGCTGACAGACTCCGTCAATAAAAATCTTGATCTCACGGCCTGGCAGAAAGTGCTGAAGAGCGGCAAGCATACGCTCATCGGTATCTGTGACAAGGATACGGTAAAGACCGATTTTGTCCTTTTCTCCGTCAATGACAAGACGCCCGTCGTCACCACCAAGAACTGGTATTATCAGAGCAGCCAGGAATTCCCTCGTGACGGCAAGCCCGTATACGTGCAGATCGGCAGCAGTGATCCCGACCAGCATATCGTATACAACATTATCAGTGGCAACAAAGTACTTGCACAAGGCGCTATCGATCAGAGCAACGCCCTCACGACTCGTGCCTTCACCTATAAGCCGGAATATGGTGACGGTCTGCGCCTCACCTATGCCTGGGTGAAAGAAGGAATCGGTTATGAGTATTCCACCGTCATCAAGAAACCATTGCCCGAGAAAACGCTGAGCCTGACATGGACCTCTTTCCGTGACCGTCTGGAACCGGGACTGAAAGAGACATGGACGCTGAAGATCACCGACAAGAAAGGAAAGGCGGCGAAAGCACAACTCATGGCCGTGCTCTACGACAAGAGCCTCGACCAGCTCTATTCCAATGAATGGAATCTCGATCTCGGTCTCTCCCGTGCCCTGCCCTATACGGTCTGGTCCTTACCGATCAACGATAATAAGGCATGGGGACAACGTGGCGTGCTGTCGTATAACAGTCTTGACGTCCGTCCGCTGAGTTTCACACATTTCAAGGATGACTATTTCTATCGCCAGCTATATATCAGGGGCTACGGTCAGGTACTCATGGCAAGAGCCAATGCCGTAGGAAGAGAGAATAAAGTCTTTGACGTTGTCGAAGAGATGCCATCCTTCCCCGCTGCCGCTAAAATATCCAACCAACTCAGCGAGTCCAATGAACACAAGCAAGCAACATCCAACGGCACGAACACTGCCGTCCGTGAGAATCTCGCTGAGACCGCGTTCTTCTATCCCACCCTCGTCGCTGACGAGAAGGGAGAGGTGCAACTGCGCTTCACGCTTCCCGAGACGCTGACGACATGGAAGTTCATGGGACTGGCGCACGACAAGGACATGGATAACGGCCTCCTCTCTGCGGATGTCGTTGCCCAAAAGAAGGTGATGGTACAGCCGAACCTGCCGCGCTTCCTGCGCCAGGGCGACAACGGCGTAATCTCCGCCAAGCTGATAAACACCACGGCACAGACGCAGCAGGGACAGGCACATCTCGAACTCGTTGATCCCGCCACCGGCGAGGTGCTTGCAACAAAGACGCAGAGCTACACCCTTGCCGCCAACAAGACCACGGCACTCTCCTTCCCCATCAGCGCTGACACCCTGACGCCGGGCATCGTCATCGCCCGTGTCATCGCTGAAGGAGCCAACTACAGTGACGGCGAACAGCACTACCTCCCGATTCTTACCAATCGTGAGTTTGTCACGCAGACGGCTGCCTTCTCACAGAACGGGCCGGGCACAAAGACGATCAGTCTCGACAAACTCTTCCCCGGTGACGTAACGGGCAAGAAGGCCACCGTGACCTACACGAACAATCCCGCATGGCTCCTCATCCAGAGTCTGCCGACCGTCGCCGTAGCGTCCACGGACAACGCCATCGATCTCGCCACCTCTTATTATAGTAACCGTATCGCCCACTCCATCCTGACGAGTACGCCGGTTATCCGCCGTGTCATCAATCTCTGGCAACAGGAACAGGCGCAGGACAAGGATCATTCGTCTCTCGCCAGCGCATTGGAGAAAGATGCCGACCTGAAGAGCCTCGTCCTCTCCGAGACACCGTGGGTCCTCGATGCCGATAAGGAACGGGAACAGGAAGCCATGCTCATCGATTATTTCGATGAGAACAATGTCAACAGCCGTTTGAAGACTGCCCTCGACAAACTCGCCCTGCTGCAGCACAGTGATGGCAGTTGGAGCTGGTGGCAGGGAATGGACGGCAGCTATTATATGACGACCGCCGTGACGGAGACACTCGTGCGACTGAACCACATGGTCGGCACACAGACAGAGACGGCGGCGATGCTGAAGAATGCCTTTGGTTTCCTCACCAAACAGCTCCATGGCGAAGTCATGCTGTTGAAGAAAGCCGAGAAGAAAGGCATCAAGAACCTACTGCCGAGTGAGGAAGCCCTGCATACCCTCTACACGCTCGCCCTCGACGGCCGCCAGCTCTCCGCCACGACGAATGCGGATAAGCAGTATCTCGTGGCCCTCATGGCCAAACAGCCCACGGCGATGACGATCTACGGCAAGACGTGCGGCGCCATCATCCTCGCCCGTAACGGCTATCCGCGCCAAGCTGCCACATGGCTGAAGAGTGCTAACGAATACAGTGTCTACGACGCGGAGAAAGGCCGTTACTACGACACGCCGAAAGCCGCTTACTCGTGGATGAGCTATCGCATCCCCTCACAGGTCGCCGCCATCGAGGCGATGAAACTCCTGCAGCCCAAAGAGCAACAGACGATCACGGAGATGCAGCAGTGGCTCCTCCAGGAGAAACGGACAACACGCTGGAACTCTCCCATCGACTGCGTCAATGCCGTCTACGCCTTCCTCGACGGGAATATGCAGACCCTTGACCGTAAGCCGCAGACGACAATCACCGTTGACGGCAAAGCATTAGGCCAGGCCGCCACCGCACAGAACGACGGCGCAACGCTCAGCGCCAGTGCCGGTCTCGGATATATCAAGACTACCGTCGCTGCCGACAGCCATAACCTCACGTTCACGAAGACCACCGACGGCACGAGCTGGGGCGCTGTCTATGCCCAGTACTGGCAGAAGAGCTCTGCCATCACTGCCGCCGCTTCCGGCATCAGCATCTCCCGTGAGCTGCGTGATGAGAACGGGAAAGCCATCCAAGGTCCGCTGACCGTGGGTACGAAAGTCATGGTGCACATCACCATCACTTGCGACCGTGACTATGACTTCGTACAGATCATCGACAAGCGTGCTGCCTGCCTCGAGCCCGTCAATGCCCTCAGCGGCTATCGTGACGGCTGCTATCAGACGCCGAAAGACTATACAACGAATTATTATTTCGACCACATGCAGAAAGGAAAGCATGTCATCGATACACCTTATTATATAGACCGCACGGGTGACTATACCTCCGGTACATGTACAGCTGAATGTGCCTACGCTCCGGAATATAAAGGTCACACGAATGCCTTAAAACTACAGATCAAATGAAAAGAAAAATGATGATGAAGAGAACAATCATACTGCCGCTGCTCGCGCTCTCTCTGACAGCGACGGCACAGAAACTCACACCGGTACAGAGTACCGTGGACTGCGGACAGGTTATCTTCCGCCATCCCGTGACCATTAACTTCGAGGTGAAGAACAACACCATCACGCCGGCCCTCGTGCAGAAGGTCCGCAAGAGCTGTGGCTGTACGACGGTAAACTTGTCAAAGTCCGCCGTCCCCGCGGGACAGTCGATGACCGTCGCGACGACACTCGACGCCAACCAACTCGGACATTTCGAGAAACAAGTCGGCATCTACTGCATCGGTGATACCGTCCCCACACTGCTCACCCTCCGTGGCGTCGTCGTCTCTGAGACCGTGGACTTCCAAGGCAACTACAACTGCCAGATCGGCGAGTTGAAAGCGGATAAGAACGACATCGAGTTTGATGATGTCAACCGCGGTGACCGTCCTGTTCAGAAGATCTATATCCTGAACACGACGCAGGAGAAAGTGGAGCCCGTCGTCATGCATCTGCCCAACTATCTTAAGGCTACTGTCTCACCGTCGTCTCTCGCGCCAGGCCAGCAAGGTGTCGTCGCGCTTACCCTCGACAGCCGTAAGCTCCACGACTACGGACTGACACAGACCTCTGTCTTCCTGGGTAAATATCCCGGCGACCAGATTGCCGCCGACAAGGAGATTGATGTCTCTGCCATTCTGCTGCCTGCTTTCCAGAACATGACAGAATATGAGATCAGTCATGCGCCCCATTATGTGGCCAGTGCACAAGAGCTCGACCTTGGTAAGTTCGGCACAAAGAATAAACTGAAAGGAATGATTGAGATTCGTAACGACGGTAAGTTGCCATTGCAGATCAGCTCCATCCAAATGTTCACCGAAGGCCTTGAGGTTTCGCTGAGTGATAAGAACATCCAGCCGGGACAGAGCGCCAAGCTGAAAGTGACGGCTTTCAAGCATGAACTCCGCAAGGCCCGCCGTCAGCCCCGTATCCTCATGATCACCAACGACCCCGAACACGGAAAAGTCGTCATCCCCATCAAAACAGAATAATATTATGTCAGATATTAAGATAGAGATTGACCGGGGCAGCGGCTTCTGCTTCGGCGTCACCACAGCCATTAAGAAAGCGGAGGAGGAACTGGCCGCAGGCGAGAAATTATATTGTCTCGGCGATATCGTGCACAACGGTATGGAGGTGGAGCGCCTCAGTGAACAGGGCCTCATCACCATCGACCACGAACAGCTCAAACAGCTCCATCACGCGAAAGTGCTGCTGCGTGCCCACGGCGAGCCACCGGAGACCTATGAGATCGCACGACAGAACGACATCGAGATCATCGATGCCACCTGCCCTGTTGTCCTGCAACTGCAGAAACGCATCAAGAAGAAATATAATGAGAATCCGGATGCCCAACTCGTCATCTTCGGAAAGAACGGCCATGCCGAAGTACTCGGCCTCGTCGGTCAGACGAAAGGACATGCCATCGTCATTGAGAAATTCGAGGATGTCAAACGCCTCGACTTCTCCCGTGATATTTATCTC
Source organism: Prevotellaceae bacterium (assembly GCA_029226205.1). Classification (GTDB taxonomy): domain Bacteria; phylum Bacteroidota; class Bacteroidia; order Bacteroidales; family Bacteroidaceae; genus Prevotella. Next base: position 8,264 of record JAQXXT010000074.1, on the reverse strand, counting down.
TACTCACAGACGACGAAGAGTCTGGATGAGTTTCATCGTATCATCGATTATATCCAAGAGCATATCGCACCTACCGCCGAGTTCAAGAGTTTCGACACGATCTGCCGGCAAGTAGCCAACCGCATGCCGAATATCGCTGACTTCGCTTCCCGTCATGACCTGATCCTCTTCGTCTCCGGCCGTAAGAGCAGTAACGGTAAGGTACTCTTCAACGAGTGTAAGAGCGTCAATGCCAACAGTCATCAGATAGAACGGGCTGAAGAGATCGACATGCAGTGGCTCAACGGCGTGAAGACCATAGGCATCTGCGGCGCCACAAGCACACCGAAATGGCTCATGGAGGAATGCCGGGATTATATCCTAAACCACAAGTAGGGACATGATTTATCATGATCCGCCCCCACAATGACCATCAAGCGATCCACCGCAGGGGCCGTCCCTTGTGGCGGCCCGTCGGCGGTACGCCGAATCCGTCAATGATTTTTTTGCAAAAAGGAATGCCCTAACGGGCATCGGGCCGCCACAAGGGACGGCCCCTGCAATTGGATTGACGGTGGCGGATCATGATAAATCATGACCTACTAAAACTCCCAGGTATAGTTGAAGCTCAAATCAAAGAAGTTGGTAGCACGGGCAGCGAAGTTACGACCGAACTGTCCGATCAGCTCCAGGTTCTTGAGTGGAACAACATGGATACCGACAATATAATCCTGTGTGGTCGATCCACTCACGCGCCAGTTGTCATAACGGGCGAAAGGAACGACACTCAGCGTCTTTGCACCCAACGCTGCTGCCACGTCATAGCCGGCCTCCAAGCCCACACTGCGGGCATCAGCATTACTGTATATGAAACTGCCGCTGACCGTCCAAACATCACTCTGGTAATCTCCGTCAATAGACCCGAAGAAACTCTTTTTATGAGGCAGTTCTATCGGTGTCGTCTTCTGTACCATTCCCCAGTCTGAAGTACCATAATAACCTGACGTACCAATCCGCAGTCCTTCCACAGGGCGATAGTCCGCGCGCAACAAGCCTCCGAGGAAACGCGTGGAGTGAGCCGTAAACTCACTATAAAAATAGGTGGAAGCCTGATAGTCTATTTTACCGTATGTACCATAGAACGACACGCCGAAATCATGCCATGTTGCCGGAACGACAGAGACCTCACTGGTAGGATCATAGACCGTCAATGCCGGACCGTAGTTATTCAGAATACCCACGGGGATATTGATGATGCCTACTTTCATATTGGCCTGCTGTGACCATTGCTTACTGAGATAAAGGAGATTGGTGGTATAGTTATCCCGAAAATTATTCTGCCATTGACCGTCCTGACGGAAACGCTCATACTCAAACTCACCAACGGCATGCCAGCCACGGCCTAATGAAGCCGTCACGTCGATAACGACATGAGGGAAATCCCACAATGTAGGATCATTCTCGGCATCATAATGCCGTCCGTAATTAGTCTGGTAGTTGATGGACCCACTGACAGGCGGCTCCACCGTTCGACTGCTGTCTACTGCCGTCTCTTGGGCAGAGGATAATGTGGCAGCCATCAAGGCTACTGCCACGAAATAAATTCTCAACATAACTTTTCTTATTTGTCGGCAAAGGTAGTGGTTTCTTTTCAAACAACAAAATCATCCAATCATCTGTCAAACACAAATACCTACTTGTGGGGATGCACCCACGTCTGGGAATGGTAGGTGGCCGCCATGTTGCGGCCACGCAAGGAAGATGGGTAAGTTAAGGGTACAGAAACAAAAAGAGACAACCTTCTCACGAAGACTGTCTCCTAAAAACAGTAATTAACTCAAAATTTATAATCCATTTTGATACCTACTGAAGAATTAATGAAATTAACATAAACAAAAACTTATTTCTTTTCAGCCGCAAAAATAATAAATTCATTCTAACCCGCCAAAGAATTTCAACAAACGGGCCTATTTCCTCAATGTTTCCTATTGCAATATCTTTTCGATGTCAGACTCTGACATTCCTTTTGCTTTCAAGAACCTCTTTAAGGTCTGTAGCTGCTGATCCTGCGCCTTGATCTTCTTGTCTCTCTGCATGATTGCCGTGTCGCGGTCCTCAATGGCGGAGAAGAACTCATCCTCTACGTTCATCTCCTGACGCATGTCCACGTTGGACGCCGCCATTTTCAGCCGGTGAAGGATATACTGCATATCCTCGCTATTTGAATAGTTGTCCTCATTGAGATTAAGAACATGAGGATTATCCTTTTCCAAGTTACTTTGGTCAAAGACACTCAGTACCTGGTCGAGATGATTGTTGATCTGTCCGTGAAGGAGAGGCAACTGCACAATAATGCTGTCATGAGTTAGACTGTCAACGAAAGGATCGGGAAGACCTTTCGTCACCTCCTGTCCTTCATAGTTATATGACTTATGATGGACGTAAAGAACGGGTTCCTCAATATTGCCCACACGATGGCCGAGGATATACACGGCAACCATCGGAATGGCATAGCGCGGCCGGAAGTCTTCCTTCACCATATTCTCAGGATTGGCGTACTGCGCACTAAGATACTGACGGAAACGCAATGTCTCCGTTTCCAACCATGTCTTCTGAAGTTCAATTAATATAAGGTGTAGACTGCCGTCGGCCTCACGAACCTTCGCGCCGAAGTCGATACGGAACATGGAGATATTGTTACGGGTGCCGTTGGAATATTCATTCCGACGGATTTCTACAGCAACAATATCCTTTTTTAGCAAGGCTGAGAGAATCGTGCGCGCGATACGCTCATCCTCCATCAGATATTTGAATACCGAGTCATAAATCGGGTTTGCTACTTGTATCATCATAGGCCGTATTCTTTTTTGCAAAGATACGGAGTATTTCTGAAATGAGCAAAAAAAATGGGACCATGCTGAGCATGATCCCATAAAAAAGAAATTATTATTGCTTATTTAGCATATACATCAGAAGGATCTGGGTTGTTGTACTTGTTTACAGCACTGTTGTTATTCTCCTCACTCTGAGGAATCACCCAGTTCATCCATGCCGGACGACCGTTGGTCTTGAACTGTGCCAGAGCCAGCCAGTTGGAATGAGCATAGGTACGGTCTACAGACATGTTCAGACGCTTGATATCGAAGAAGGTCTGACCCTCACCCCAGAATTCAATACGCTTCTGAAGAATGATCTCGTTGATGACGTCATCCTTACTGGTCGCGCTGCAGGTGTACTGCTTGTCACGATAGTTACGCATAAAGTTGACAAGGACCTCTTTTCCTGCAGAAGGATCCTTGTGAGCCAAAGCCTCAGCATAAATGAAATACATTTCCTCTACACGCATGATCGGGAAGGCCGAAGCGGCGCCCGTCTGATTGGAGTCACCGTCGCCGTTGGCAGGACGGAACTTCAGCGAGCAGTAGGGACTAAGCAGAGAACTGAAATCAGTTATACCATAATCCAAATAACCAGAGGTCTTGTTATAGGAAAGGCCATCACCCTTATGAGGACCTTTCGGACCCACAAACTCCTTCTTACGGAAGTCCGTGTCGCTGATCTTAGAGTACAGCAGGGAGTCAATCAGGCAGCTGGCGCCGGCGCCGGCGTAACCGAATGTCGTCTCATTAGAAGCCCAGGAAGTCCAGTTAATGATACCTGTACCGACAACATCATCCTCGGACGTCATCTGAGAGCCCCACATCCACTTGTCAAGCTGGTTGAAGCCCTTCTGCGGATCGAGGCAGGCAACGCTGTCCATCGGAGCGACATCAGCATTGTCGATAGCCAGTTTTGCGTATTTGGCTGCATTGTCGTAGTCCTCCAGCCACATATAAAGGCGGGCCTTCAGACCATAGACACAGTCGAGATGAGCAAACGTCTTAGAACCATCCGAGAAGTTGCCGATATATTTTTCAGCACCGTCAAGGTCATTGAGGATGAACTTAGCCATCTCCGCACGAGTAGCACGCGGATTGTTGCGGGCGGCATTCTCACTCAGCGTATCCGTGACGATAGGAACCGTCAGACCTTCAACTTTGTTGCCATCGCTGTTCGTGGAAGAGGTCTTGTCGTTGGGCAGGAACTCATACATACGTGCCAGGTCCAGATAGCAGAGGGCACGGAAGGCCAGGGCCTCACCGTAATAACCCTTCTGGGCATCCGTGCAGTTATTGATATCAATAGATCCCAGCACCTTGTTCGTAGCCAGCACAAATCCGTAGTAATATCCCCAAGGATATGCGGCATACACATAGCGCTTACCCATATACTTGTCATAGGCATAATTGACGAAGTGGCCGTTATACTTGTTACCAATGCAACGGTCATTGGTCTGCAGGTCACGCATGATCATCATAGCGCCATAACCGAAGGGAGCATGCCAGTTGTAGTCGTCCACATAGGAGCTCGAATAATGGTTGAAATAGGCAGGCAGAGCATTGACCAGAGAACGAGTGGCACTGGCGGAAGCGGACACCTGCTCCTGTGTAGCCATATAGCTCGGTACTGTCTCATCCTCGCAACTTGCCAATCCCAAGGAGAGGGCGGCGAGGGCGACAGCACAGAAAGAATTCTTTAATATTTTCATAAGATATATTCCTTAATAATTAACTTAGAAGGACACTGAAATACCGCCGGAAACGGTACGGATCGGAGAATAGTAGGTAGCGTTGGTCTCACCTGTCACGGACTGACGGGGATCAAGTCCCTGACGCTTGGACCAGAGGAAGAGGTTGTTGCCCTGTACATAGAAGCGAACCTTGCTCAGTCCGATCTTAAAGGTCCAGTCTTTCGGCAGTGTATAGCCCACGGTGAAGTCCTGCAGGCAGAGATAGGAACCGCTTGTCAGGAAGCGGTCAGATGTTGCTGCCGTATAGGAGTCATTAAACTGGATACGCGGAATATTGCTGGACTTGTTCGTCTCGCTCCAAGCGTTGAGCATATCCTCATGGAAGATACGGCCACGCGTCAGCTCCATGGATTCAGCATAAGAAGAATCAAACACTTTACCACCGAGCTGGTAAGTAAAGTTGACGGAAGCGTCAAGACCCTTCCAGGAAACGCTCGTTCCGAAACCACCATAGACATCAGGCAGTGCCGTGCCACAGAGGTGCTCTGTTGCCTCGGAATAATCGGCAGTCTTTTCCTGACCCGTCACATTGCCGTTGGCATCGGTCACATCTTTATAATAGAGGGCCTCACCCGTCTCCGGATCTACGCCGGCATATTTCGGCATGTACCAGGTATAGATGGATTTACCTTCACCGTAGAAGTAGTTGCCGGAAGAGAAACCACTAATGCCATCTACTGTCATCGTTCTACGTTCTTCGGGCAGACGAGTGATCTTGTTGCCGTAAGTCGTCAGGTTCAAGTTGATACGCCACTCCAGATCCTTGGTCTTGATGGGAGCACCGTCGAGATCGAACTCGAAACCGCTGTTGCGCATATCACCGATATTGGCGTAATAGCCGGTATAGCCATAAGAGGTCGGAAGCGGGAAGTAGAACAGCATATCCGAAGTCTTACGGTAGAAATACTCAGCGCTACCGGTCAGACGGCCCTTGAAGAGCGAGAAGTCGGTACCGACATTGAAGTTGCCGCCTTTCTCCCACGTGACGTCACGGTTACCCATGGTCTTCGGAGTAAGGGCAGGTTCACCATTGGAAGTAACGACATTATAAGTATTGGTGTAGAGATACTGGTCACGACCATTAAGATCAGTGATGTTATCGTTACCCTGCTCACCATAGGAGAGTTTCAGCTTCAACTCATCAACCCAGGAGGCATGGAAGAACTTTTCCTTGTTGATCAGCCAGGCAGCACCGAAGGACCAGAAGTTACCCCAGCGGTTCTCGGGAGCGAAACGGGAAGAAGCGTCACGGCGATAGGACAGAGAGCCGAAGTATTTCTCGGCATAGTTATACTGTGCACGACCGAACCAACCCTCCGTGTTATAATCATTCGTGTAAGAATCGGCATTACCCATCTTCACGGCAGCATCCAACTCGGGAACATCGAAAGAATACATGTTGGTCTTGTAAGCGTCAAGATCATAATATCTTGTACGATAATACTCATGACCCAACATGACGTCTACATCATGTTTGCCGAAGAGATGATGCCAGTCGAGCAACTGCTGATAGTTGTAAGACCAACGACGGGAGTGTTCAATCGTTACCTGACCATTGGAAGCAGCATACTGACCATAGTAGGGGTTGGTGGTCAGCGTGGTACGTGTCTCTGCGTCCAGTACGCTGTTCGTAGAAGTGAACTTGAAGTCCTTCAGGAAGCGGATCTCAGCGAAACCGGTGGCGTTGAACGTATTGCCGTTGGCATTATGCGTATCCAACTGGTTTGAACTCAACGGGTTGGCCTGAGAGATATAAGGACGGGACTGACCGTTGACAGAGCCATCACCATAGTCGTATACCTGAATGTGTGCGGTGGAATTATAGAGAATATTTCCATCCTTATCACGAACATACAACGGATAGATCGGAGCCACCGTTGTCAGGGCGAAGACGTTGCCGGACGACGTAGATGCGCCATCATCATCAACGCTCAGGTAGTTCGTGTTCGTATGAGAGTAACTGAAGTTACCACCGATCTTCAACCAAGAACGCAGCTGGTAGTCAGCCTTCATACGACCCGTGAAACGCTTGTAGTCGGAATTGGCCGTGATACCTTCATTGCTCAGATAGTTGGCGGATCCGTAGAAACTGCCGCGATCAGAACTTGCCGTTGCCGTCAAAGCGTATTCCTGACGAAGACCTGTACGATAGGTAGCGTCCGTCCAGTCATCCGGAGTGAGGAGATAGCTGCTGCCGTTGTAGTCAACAACATGACCCAGGGTAGCATTGCTGTTCAACTTGCCATCTTTACCAATGAGATACTCACCGTTGGGTACACTATAGACCTGATAGCCCAATCCATAGTCATCATTAGTGCAGAGATGCTTGTTGGCCCATGCGTATGCCTGGTCTCCAGACATGCCCTTGCTTACGGCGTAATTGTAAAGACCCTTATACCATGTCTCATAATACGTGGCCGGACTCTTCACATATTTATAATCGCGAACGGCACGGCTGTTTCCGCCCCACTTCGCGTCGAAGGTGATATTTGTAGCACCCTCACGGCCCGTCTTGGTCGTGATGATGACCACACCATTGGCACCACGGGCACCATAGAGGGCTGCGGAAGCGGCATCCTTCAATACGGTCATGGAAGCAATATCATTGGGGTTGATGTCGTTCATATCACCATCGAAGGGAGCGCCATCGAGGACGATCAACGGGTTGTTACCGGCATTGATAGAACTGATACCACGAATGCGGATGTTGAAACTCTCCGCACCGGGCTGACCCGTAGCCGTGTTGATCTGCACACCGGAGACTTTACCGGTAAGTGCCTGGACAGGGTTGGAATCGGCGACCTTAGCGATATCATCCGACTTCAGCACGGCGGCGGAACCCGTAAAGGAGCTCTTCTTCTGCGTACCGTAAGCGACGACCATGACCTCATCCAACGTCTTGTTGTCCGGCGTCATGACGATCTTCATGTTGCCGCCGGCCTTCACGGTCTTCGGCTGCATGCCGATGTAGTTGATGACCAACTTGGCTCCCGGCTTGGCGTCGAGGGTGAAGTGACCGTCAATGTCGGTCACGGTACCTGTCTTCGTGCCGTCGATCATGACGGAGGCGCCCACCACGGGCTGACCGTCATCAGAGGACGTTACGGTACCGCTAATCTGTGTTTGTGCCAGCGTCACTCCCGTACTGAGAGCAATACCCGCTAAAAACATTGTTAGTCTTTTTTCCATAAATTCTCTCGTTTATTACAACTATAATAATGTTTGTTTATTTGTTTTCTCTATCTTTGTCCTGTGACTAAAAGTTTTTACAGTTTGCAAATCCTCTCTAATGAGATATTAACATTCTGATACCTTTTTATCCCGTATACATTTTAATTCTGCAAATTTACTGCAAGATTATGAATGCCGCAAATAATTTTATTTAAAACCACTTCTGCTTAACATATATTAATTAAAATCCGATGAAAATCGCATGAATAATCCTCCGTAGGGTGCGGCCCTTGTGGCCGTCCTAAACAGGAATCGTGGCCGTCCTAACCGGGAATCGTGGCAATTAGGGCGCCCACAAGGGGTGCCCCTACGGTGGCAGATGATCCCACCGTAGGGTGCGGCCCTTGTGGCCGTCCTAAACAGGAACCGTGGCCGTCCTAAACAGGAATCGTGGCAATTAGGGCGCCCACAAGGGGTGCCCCTA
>JAQXXT010000073.1 GCA_029226205.1 Prevotellaceae bacterium | reverse complement strand
AGCATATCCTTGATATCATATTTACGTGCGATCGTTTCCGCCTCTCTCATGAGCGCAATGGCTTGTGGCTTTTTGCCTTGTTGCCACATAGCGGCAGCCTCATAACTCATGGCGATGTAATGATGACGGACATAAGTATTGTTGACGGGTGTCTGTTGGCTGAGACGCCGGAAGATCTGTTCCGCCAGAACCGCCTTCTTCCCCGCCAGGGCGACGAGGCCTTTGTAGAGATATATATTATAGGTGTAAAGGGGATCGTTACTCTTTCTCTCCAGAAGCGAATATCTTTTCACGAGAGAGGCAGGGATATCCATCCTTTTTCAGGAATAGGCGAGGTTGACGAGGTTGGAGAAGAGATCGTTGGCGAGTCTCTGATTCTGCTGCTGCAATGCTTTCGTAAGACCTTGGCGGTAATAGGCCAGGGCTTTCTTGCAGAGCGTCTGGTCGTTGCCCTGCTCGCCAAGTGTCTGATAGAGAATACCGGCATACATATCCCAGGTAGGGGCGTTGGTCTCGTTGAGCACCCCTTTCGCCTCGGTCAGACATTCAAGGCATTTTGGGTAATCGAAGAACTGATAGAAATAGATATTCCACAATGCCAAGAGGGCCTGGACGCGATATGTGCGGCTCTCAACGGTATTTTCTTGTCGGTTGGCCACGATATTGAGGTAGAGCATGGTATTGGCGCTGATGGTCCCCTTGTCGAAATCCTTGTGAGCCATTGTCAGCAAGTCTTTCGACGACAGGGCTGTCAGTTCTTCTTTGGCGTTGAGGGGAAGGAAAAGACACAGCGATAAGAGTATGATTCCTATCTTTTTCCAATTCATGGGGGCAAAGATACAAATAAAATTATTAAGATGAAAATAAATCATGTCTCTACTTTATTAAAATTTAACGTGGGGTAGGAAGGTTATGTGGAAGATAATGTTTAATTTTGCACGTTCAAAACGGAAAACGGAATGAAGCTATATACGGATGCGCAGTTGGCGCAGTTGTTGGATAAGGAAACCTTTCATTTAATAGGGGATGTCGCCGATGGCCTCGGCGTGGAGTGTTATGTCGTGGGCGGATATGTCCGTGACCTCTTCCTTGAGCGCCCGAGCAATGACATTGATGTCGTTGTCGTCGGCAGTGGCATCACCGTTGCAGAAGGTCTCCGCAAGCGCCTCGGCCGTAAGGCCCATGTCAGCGTGTTCCGTAATTTCGGTACTGCCCAGGTGAAATTCAAAGGCATGGAAGTGGAGTTTGTCGGAGCGCGGAAAGAGAGTTACAGCCACGACTCCCGCAAGCCCCATGTAGAGGACGGCACGCTTGAAGACGACCAGAACCGCCGTGACTTCACCATCAATGCCATGGCGATCTGTCTGAACAAAGACCGCTTTGGTGAGCTCGTCGACCCGTTTTATGGTGTTGAGGATCTTGAGGACGGCATTATCGCCACGCCTTTGGAGCCCGGTATTACGTTTTCCGATGACCCCCTTCGTATGATGCGCTGCGTTCGTTTTGCCACACAGTTGAATTTCCAGATAGAGGATGAGACCTGGAAGGCGCTCTGTGATATGAAGGACCGTATCAAGATTGTCAGTGGCGAGCGTGTGAAGGACGAGCTCAACAAGATCATCCTCGCGCCGCACCCGAGCATCGGCTTCGATTATCTCCAGCGCTCCGGCTTGCTGGCCCTCATCCTCCCGGAGCTCTCCGTCCTCGATATCGTGGAGAAACGTAACGGCCGTGCCCATAAGAATAACTTTTATCATACCCTTGAGGTTCTGGAGAATGTTGTCACTGCCGAAAAGAAGGCCGGAAAGGAACCGAACTTGTGGCTCCGCTGGGCCGCTTTGTTGCACGACGTCGGAAAGACGAAGACGAAGCGGTGGGAAGAGCCGCAGGGCTGGACATTCCACAACCATAACTATGTCGGCGCGAAGATGGTTCCCGTCATCTTCCGTCGCCTCGACCTGCCGTTGGACAGTAAGATGAAATATGTGCAGAAACTCGTTGATCTGCACATGCGTCCTATCGTTATCGCCGACGAGCAGGTAACAGATTCCGCTGTCCGCCGTCTGCTGAACGATGCCGGAGATGATATCGATGACCTCATGACACTCTGTGAAGCCGATATCACGAGCAAGAACGCACAGCGCAAGCAGCGCTTCCTTGACAATTTCAAGCTCGTCAGGGAGAAACTCGCTGATTTAAAGGAGCGTGACTATAAGCGCCTGTTGCAGCCGTGCATCGATGGTAATGAGATTATGGAACTCTTTCATCTCAAACCGTCGCGCGAGGTAGGCGTGTTGAAACAGTATTTGAAGGATGCTGTCCTCGACGGAACTGTAGAAAATGAACGAGAGCCCCTCATGACATTATTACGAGAGAAAGCGAAAGAAATGGGGATTGGTGAAAAACTTTGTTAAAAGACGGACGGATATTTTTTTCGTAAATTATTATTTACTAACTTTGCACATGAAAAAACTACATAGGATGTTTTAGTTTTCGATTTCTTCCGTCTGCGAATGCCGTATTCGGGTAGGGAAAACAGAGTAAAACTCATTAGAGCATATAAGAGAATATATAATAATTAAGGTTAATATAAAGTTAGGTATGAAACTAAACAAGTTGATTTTGATGATTGCCGTAGCTGCCACTGTTGTCTCTTGTGGCAGTAAGAGCGGCGGTATGCCGAACTTCGGGGATAACGAATATCCCGTGGTGACCATCGGCTCCCAAAGCACGACGTTGCAGACAACCTATCCTGCGACCATCAAGGGTATCCATGATGTAGAAGTCCGTCCGAAGACTTCCGGAATCATCACGCGTGTCCTCGTACAGGAAGGCCAGCGTGTGAGTGCCGGTCAGGTGCTCTTCACCATTGATAACGGAACGCAGGTTGCCGCTGTCCGTCAGGCAGCTGCCGCTGTAGGAACGGCCCGTGCCCAGTTGAATACGGCCCGTCTGACCTACAACAACAATCGCAAGCTCTTCGCCAAGAATGTCATCGGTCAGTATGAGCTCTCCACCGCTGCCAACAACCTCGCCAATGCCGAGGCCCAGGTAGCCCAGGCTGCCGCCTCTCTGGCTTCCGCCAAGGAGCAGTTGTCCTATTGTGTCGTGAAGTCTCCCGCCAATGGTGTCGTCGGTGACCTGCCTTACAAGGCCGGTGCCTACGCTTCTCCGAGCGCTGCGCTGACGACGGTGTCCGACATCTCTACCGTGGAGGTCTTCTTCTCTGTCAACGAGGGCAAGATGATGGATCTCATCAAGAATGCCGGCAGTGTCCAGGCCGCTATTGCCCAGATGCCTGCCGTACAGTTGCAGATGGCAGATGGTACCGACTACAGTCTTCCCGGTAAAGTCGTCAAGGTCAGCGGTGTCATCGACCAGAATACCGGAGCCTACACCCTTATCGCTCATTTCTCCAATCCTCAGGGCTTGCTGAAGAGTGGTGGTGCCGGCCAGATCATTATTCCGCATTTCGACAGCAATGCCATTATCATTCCTCAGGAGGCTGTTGTCCAGGTACAGGATAAGATGTTCGTCTATGTTGCACAGTCCAAGGGCAACAAGACAACGGTGAAGTATACTGAGATCACGGTGAACCCGCAGAATGACGGTCAGCACTATATCGTGACGAGTGGCCTCCATGTTGGTGACCGCATCGTGACGAAGGGTATCTCCAAGCTCACGGATGGTATGGAGATCAAGCCGATCACGGAAGCACAGTACCAGCAGAACATTGACAACGCTGCCAAGCTGGCCCAGAAGCAGGGCACGGCCAAGGGCTTTGTCAGTGCCATGAGCGGCAAGTAAAAGTAAAAAAGTAAATAAGTAAAAAGGTAAACTGTTGTAGGGACATGTCTTTCATGTCCTACGACTGGAAAATAGTTCATTTATGACTTTTACAAAATTTATCAAGCGACCGGTACTGTCAACGGTGATCTCCATCTTCCTGGTGTTGCTGGGAATCATCGGCCTGGTATCTCTGCCTATTGAGCAGTATCCGGATATTGCGCCGCCTACCATTATGGTGTCCACCACTTATCAGGGTGCTGATGCCGAGACGGTGATGAAGTCCGTTGTCGTCCCTCTTGAGGAGAGCATCAACGGTGTGGAGAACATGACGTACATGACCTCGTCGGCAACGAACGACGGTATGGCCATGATCACCGTTTATTTCAAGCAAGGCTCAGATCCGGATATGGCTGCCGTGAACGTGCAGAACCGTGTGTCGCAGGCTCAGGCTTTGCTGCCTTCTGAGGTTACGCAGGTCGGTGTGACGGTGACGAAGCGCCAGACCTCTAACGTCATCATGTATGCCGTGACGTCCGACAAGGGCCAGTATGATGACCAGTTCGTGACGAACTACAACAACATCAACATCGTGCCGCTGATCAAGCGTATCAATGGTGTGGGTGATGTCAGTTCACCGTCAACGGCCAACTACTCCATGCGTATTTGGCTGAAGCCGGATAAGATGAAGGAGTACGGTTTGATCCCGTCGGATATTACCGGTGCCCTTGCCGAGCAGAACATCGAGGCTGCCCCGGGTAAGTTCGGTGAGAACTCCGATATGTCCTACGAGTACACGCTGCGTTACAAGGGTCGTTTGTCGACACCTGTAGAATACGAGAATATCATCCTGCAGAGCAAGACGACTGGTCAGACGCTTCATCTGAAAGATGTAGCCAAGATCGAGCTGGGCTCTCTGATGTATAATGTCCATCTGAAAAATGACGGTAAGCCGGCTTGTATGGGTATGGTCCAGCAGATTGCCGGTTCTAACGCCACGCAGATCGCTACCGATGTGAAGGCTGCCTTGCAGGAAGCTCAGAAGAGCATGCCGCCGGGGATGCAGATCGTGACGATGTATGATGTTACGGACTTCCTCTTCGCCTCTATCTCCGAGGTGGTTGAGACCTTGTTCATCACGCTGTTCCTCGTGTTCGTCGTGGTGTACATCTTCCTTCAGGACTTCCGTTCTACGTTGATTCCTATGATCGCCGTGCCGGTGGCTTTGATCGGTACGTTCTTCTTCCTTTGGATCTTCGGCTTCTCCATCAACCTACTGACGCTATCGGCTCTGTTGCTGGCTATCGCCATCGTGGTCGATGATGCCATCGTGGTCGTTGAGGCTGTCCATGCGAAACTTGACCAAGGTTATGACAGTTCGCTCAAGGCTGCTATCGACGCCATGAATGAGATCTCCGGTGCTATCATCTCCATTACGTTGGTTATGGCTGCCGTGTTCGTCCCGGTATCTTTCATGGGTGGCACGAGTGGTACTTTCTACCGTGAGTTCGGTGTGACGATGGCAACGAGTATCGTCATCTCCGCTATGAACGCCCTGACGCTCTCTCCGGCCCTCTGTGCGATGTTCCTGAAACCGCATAAGAAAGAGGAGACGAAGGAGAACAAGACTTTCGTGGCCCGCTTCCACGCCGGTTTCAACCGTGTCTTCGATAAGACGATCACTAAATATAAGAAAGGTGTTGAGCATGTCATCAACCACCGTATCATCACGGCCTGCCTCGTCGTTGCCGGTATCGCCCTCCTTGTGATTGGAATGACGACCACAAAGACCGGTCTGGTTCCTGATGAGGATACCGGTACGATCTTCGTCACCGTCTCCGCCAATCCGGGTACTTCCCAGGAGCGTACGCAGCAGATTGTGGATGAAGTCGACAAGATGCTGGCCAACAACCCCGCTATCCTGCACCGTAACGCTATCATCGGCTATAACTTCATTGCCGGTCAGGGTTCCGACCAGGCAACGTTCATTGTCAAGCTGAAGCCTTTCGATGAGCGCTCCGGTGGTTTCTTCGCCCGCATCAAGCGTGCCATCTCCACCCATGATCCCATGGCGCTCGTCGTCAACCCCTACGAGCAGAACTCCGTGCTGGGTATGATCTATAAACAGACGGCATCTATCAAGGACGCTCAGATCCTTGCCTTCGGTCCTCCTATGATTCCTGGCTTCTCCGTGCAGAACGGTGTAACGCTGACCATGGAGGATAAGACGGGTGGTGATTTGAACAAGTTCTATAACGTGACGAAGAACTTCATCGCCGAACTCAACAAGCGTCCGGAGGTCCAGCAGGCTATGACGTCTTACAACCCGAACTATCCCCAGTATATGGTCGACGTTGATGTTGCCAAGACCAAGCAGGCCGGCATCTCTCCCGCTGTCGTGCTGAGTGTGCTGCAGGGCTACTATGGTGGTCTCTATGCTTCCAACTTCAACGCTTATGGTAAGTTGTTCCGTGTCATGATCCAGGGTGATGTTGCCAGTCGTATGCGTCCCGACGGTCTGAGCCGTATCTATGTCCGTACGTCTTCCGGCGAGATGGCTCCGGTGAGTGAGTTTGTTTCTCTGCGCCGTGTCTACGGTCCGTCCAACATTGGTCGTTTCAACCTCTTCACCTCTATCAATGTGAGTGTGAACACGAACACCGGTTACTCTACCGGTCAGGTTATGAAGGCCATTGAGGAAGTATCCAAGGACAATCTGCCGCAGGGCTACGGCTATGAGTATAGTGGTCTGAGCCGTTCCGAGGCAGAGTCGTCCAACTCTACGGCGATGATCTTCGCCCTGTGCTTCGTCTTCGTCTATTTGATTCTGAGTGCACAGTATGAGAGTTACATCTTGCCGTTGGCCGTGATCCTCTCGATCCCCTTCGGTCTGGCTGGCGCCTTCCTCTTCACGAACCTCTTCGGCCATAGTAACGATATCTACATGCAGATCTCACTGATCATGTTGGTCGGTCTGTTGGCCAAGAACGCTATTTTGATCGTACAGTTCGCCCTTGAGCGCCGTGAGACGGGTATGGCCATCCGCTATTCCGCTATCCTCGGTGCCGCTGCCCGTCTGCGTCCTATCTTGATGACATCACTGGCTATGGTCATCGGTCTGTTGCCGTTGATGTTCGCCTCCGGTGTCGGTAAGAATGGTAACCAGACGCTGGGTGCTGCCGCCGTCGGTGGTATGTTGATCGGTACGATGATCCAGATCTTTGTCGTCCCGGCCCTCTTCTGTATCTTCCAGTGGCTCCAGGAGAAAGTGAAGCCGATGAAGTTTGAGGATGAGCGCAATCCGGAGGTTGATGCAGAGCTTCGCCAGTATGCCCGTGCCGGTGAGGGTGTCGAGTCGGAGATGAAGAAAGCCGGCAGTGACGCTCCGCTCCAGTGGCATGATCAGTATTTAGATTTAAAGGATTAACAATGAAGAAAACGCATATAATTCTCATCGCCCTTGCAGCCACGGCCCTCACGGGCTGCAAGAGCCTTTACGGCACCTACGAGCGCCCGAAGGTGAATACCACGGGTCTCGTCCGTGATGCTGTCAACGACCAGGATACGCTGGCGGTGAAGGACACGACGTCCTTCGCCAATATCCCCTGGCGCTCCGTCTTCACCGATCCCCATCTGCAGCAGCTCATCAGTAAGGCCCTGGAGAACAACCCCGACCTGCTGAATGCCGCACTGAACATCGATCTTGCCGAGGCCCAGCTGAAGGCTGCCAAGCTCGCCTTCCTGCCGCAGGTCGTCTTCTCCCCGCAGGGACAGATCTCGTCATGGGACTGGGGCAAGGCCACGAAGACCTACTCTTTCCCGCTTACAGCCAGCTGGGACGCTGACCTCTGGGGTAATCTCAAAGCCCAGAAGCGTGGTGCCCAGGAGGCTCTCTTGCAGATGCAGGACTATAAGGTTGCCGTACAGACGCAGCTCATCGCCAATATTGCCAACTCCTATTATACCCTTCTCATGCTTGACCGTGAGATGGAGATCGTTGACAATATGGCCAAGCTGACGAAGGATACGTGGGACATCATGAAACTCGAGAAGCAGACGATCCAGGGTGTCCGCTCCACGGCTGTGCAGAGCGCAGAGGCATCTTACCTCAGCGTGATGACGCAGAAGGAGGATATCCGCCGTCAGATCCGTCAGACCGAGAACTCCCTGTCGCTCCTCGTCGGTCAGCCTGCACAGGCTATCGGCCGTGGCAAGCTCGCTGACCAGAGTCTGCCGTCGAACTTCTCAACGGGTGTCGGCATCCAGCTCCTCAGCAATCGTGCCGACGTCCATGCCAACGAGATGAAGCTCGCTCAGTGCTTCTATAATGTAGAACAGGCCCGCAGCCGCTTCTATCCCTCGTTGTCGATCAGTGCCACGGGAGCCTTCACGAACAGTGGTGGCATGATGGTGACGAATCCCGGAAAGATCCTCCTCAATGCCGTCGCCTCCCTGACCCAGCCGATCTTCATGAAAGGCCAGTTGCAGGAAGCGCTGAAGGCTTCGCAGATCCAGTATCAGCAGGCTTACAACACGTGGCAGAACAGTGTGCTCACTGCCGGCAGTGAGGTGAGTAACGCCCTCGTCCTCTATAACACTTCCGATGCGAAGATCAAGACCGAGGAGCGCCGTATCGCCGTGCTGAAGCAGAATGTCGAGGACACGCGGTCGTTGATGGCCAGTTCGGGAAGTACCTATCTCGAGGTCATCACCGCCGAGACGAACCTCCTCAATGCCGAGCTCAACCAGGTAGAGGATCAGTTCTCGAAGATGCAGGCTGTCGTCAACCTCTATTACGCCCTTGGTGGTGGCGCGAAATAATATTTGATTTAAAAGTAAAGAATTATGAATCAAATCAGTGACAAAGCCGTTGTCTCCCCGAAGGCCAAGATCGGTGACAACGTAAAAATATTCCCCTTCGTCTTCGTTGAGGACTATGTGGAGATTGGTGACAACACCGTCATCTTTCCCTTCGTGAGTATCCTCAACGGATCGAAGATCGGCAAGGACAACAAGATCCACCAGGGTACCGTCATCGGTGCCCTGCCGCAGGACTTTGACTTCCGCGGCGAGCGCAGTGAGGTCGTCATTGGCGACAACAATGTCATCCGTGAGAATGTCATCATCAACCGTGCCACCCATGAAGGCCACCAGACCATCATCGGCAACGGCAACTTCCTCATGGAGAGTGTCCATATCTCTCATGACACCGTCGTTGGCGACAATAACGTCTTCGGCTATGGTACGAAGATCGCCGGTGACTGTCAGATCGGCAAGGGCGTGATCTTCTCATCCTCTGTTATCGAGAATGCCGGCACGCGTGTCGGCGATCTCGCCATGCTCCAGGCCGGTACACGCTTCTCCAAGGATGTGCCGCCATACGCCATCGTCGGCGGGAACCCCATCGAGTATGAGGGACCGAACAACCCGATGATGACGACGTGGCATATCGATGAGAAAGTG
>JAQXXT010000072.1 GCA_029226205.1 Prevotellaceae bacterium | reverse complement strand
ACCGAGACCGCCGAAGGTCATCTTACCGATGCCGATGGCTACGAGGGCGCCGATGATGATGATCCACAGCGGCAGGTTGCTCGGCAGATTCATGCCCAGTAGCAGACCGGTGACCATCGCGGAGCCATCGGTGAGCGTCGGCTCTACTTTCAACAGATATTTTGATATGGCCCACTCAAAGAAGACACAGGAGGCAATGCTCGTCAACAAGACGACGGCAGAGCCGAGACCGAAATAGAAGAGACTGACGAGGACGGCCGGTATAAGTGCGATCAGTACGCCATACATATTCTTCTCCACGGTCTCCGTGCCATGGGCATGGGGTGATAAAGATACAATTAACTTTTCCATTTTTCTTTATTTCTTTTCTGCTTTCGCCGCTGCCGCCTTCGCTTTGGCTGCACGGCCTTTGATAATGCCCATGACGACGCCCTTACCCTGAAGAATATTATCCAGGATAGGTCGGTGGGAAGGACAGGTGAACTGGCAAGAGCCACAGCTGATGCAGCTCGTCACGTCTTCTTTCTCCAAACGGTCATACTGCTTGAAGGCGGAGAGCGTGGCCAGAAGATAAGGCTCGAGGCCCATCGGACAGGCATCAACGCACTTGCCACAGCGGATACACGGCTGAACGGCCTTACGATGGGCGTCAGACCCCGTGAGGACAGTGATGGAGTTCGTACCCTTGCAGACGGGGACATCAAGACTCATCACACTCTTGCCCATCATCGGCCCACCGGCAAGAACCTTGTTGTCACCCTCGGGCAGTCCGCCGCAGGCATCGATGAGCTGGCGGAAAGGCGTACCCATACGGACAAGGAAATTACCCGGATGGGCGATCTGCTTACCCGTGACCGTCGTATAGCGCTCAAACAAAGGCTTATGCTTCATAACGGCCTGATAAACGGCATAGGCTGTGCCCACATTCTGTACGATAGCGCCGACATTGACGGGGATGGCGGGTGGCGCTGGCACCTGACGGCCAATGACGGCATCGACGAGCTGCTTCTCGCCGCCTTGCGGATATTTCTGTTTAAGGGGTACAATGGTCACACGATCGTCATCCTTGGCGAGATCGGTAAGCAGTTGGATGGCCTTCGGCTTATTCTCTTCGATACCGATATAGCCGCGGTCAACTTTGGCGGCTTTCATCAACAGGTCGAGACCAACGAGGATTTCACGGCCATGTTCCATCATCAACCGGTAGTCGCTCGTGATATAAGGCTCGCACTCCACGCCGTTAAGGATAACGCACTCGGCCTTGCAGCCGGGAGGCGGACAGAGTTTGATGAACGTCGGGAAACCAGCACCGCCCATACCGGTCACGCCGGCAGTCTTGATGCGGTTGACGATCTCCTCAGGTGTCAGCTCGGGATGCTTGTCGAGGGTCTCCAGGGTTTCACTGCGGTCAATGCTCTCTTCCCACTCATCGCCTTCCACCTTCACGATGATGACGGGCTTACGGTAGCCCGTGGCGTCAATACTCGTATCAATCTTCTCCACCGTGCCCGATACGGAACTGTAGATGGGGGCCGATACGAAGCCACCGGCCTCGGCAAGGAGCGTGCCGACCTTTACCTTGTCGCCTCGCTGGACGACAGGCTTGGCGGGGGCGCCGATATGCTGACTCAAAGGGAAAATGGCTTTCTCTGGTAAGGCGGCGGGCACCGTGGCAATCTCTGCCGTCAACTTATTCTCCTCCGGATGGACACCGCCGATTCTGAATGTATGTAATCTCATGCTTTTACCTCCTCCTTATTTGTTTCTGCGGCCGGAGCCTTCACTGCCTCCGCAGCTTGCTCTGTTATTGGGGCTTGCGTTGCTGCCACTGGCTTCTTCCGCTCGGGGAAATTAACCTTCGTCATGGCGCCCGTCGGACAGGCATCGACACACTTCGTACAAAGCCGACATTTCGTGAAGTCGACATAAGCCAAATTATTCTCAAGGGTGATGGCATCAAACTGACAGACTTTCACGCATTTACCGCAACCAATGCAAGCAACTTGACAAGCCTTGCGGGCTACGGCACCCTTGTCTTTGTTCACGCAACGGACATAGACGCGGCGATTTCTCGGCCCTTTCTTGCGAAGCTCAATGATATGCCGCGGACAAGCCTTGACGCAGGCGCCACAACTCGTACACTTCTCTTCATCGACCTCCGGCAGACCGGTCTCGGGATTCATGTGGATGGCATCGAAGGCGCAGGCACGCACACAGTCGCCGCAGCCCAGACAGCCATAGCCGCAACCGGTCTCACCGGCACTCGTGGCATTCATGGCCGCACACGTGCGCAGACCATCGTACTCCGCCGTGCGAGGGCGCAACTCACAGGTACCATTACAACGGACAACGGCCACAAGGGGCTCGGCATGACCCGCTGCCATACCGAGAAGGTCGGCAATGGGAGTCGTCACACTGTCGCCGCCAACGGGGCAGCGCAGTCCGTCAATACTTCCCGCATCAGCGCCCTTCACGAGGGCTGCCGCCATGCCACTGCAACCGGCAAAGCCACAGCCGCCACAGTTGGCTCCGGGCAGGATCTCCGTGACCTGACCGATGCGAGGATCTTCTTTCACGGCAAACTTTCGGGAGACAAAATAGAGCACGAGCGCTGCAATGAGTGCGATGGCTCCCAGGACGAGTACCGCTGTTAAAATAAAATTCATAATATTTAGTTTTTAGATTTCTCAATGAGACATTTCCGCTTATCCAGGAAATGTAGTATAATATAATAAGGTATAAGGGAGGCCAACGAGGCAATGGCTCCTGCCGCCTCATTGCCTGAAAGCTCGATGACGGCCACGAGTACGGCCACGACGAGAATGAAGGGCACTACGTAAGCTAGGATGATGGCGCGAGGCTGCATCGGCGCATCGCGGTTGATCTTACAGCAGGATGACAGTTGACAGCCTGCGCAGTCTTCGGGTTGTGTGATATCTTGTTCGTTCATTGTTTCAGTAATCTTGTGCTTGAGATTTGAATTCTTGCTATTTTGTAATGCAAAGATAGCAATATAATTAGAAACAAACAAGAAAAAATAAGATTTTCACGAAAAAAGATTACGTAAACGTTTTCTGAAAGAATTATTTTTCTTATCTTTGCATCAGAGTTAATCAACCTAATGAGCCTATGATTAAGATGAAAGCTACCGAGCAAACAAACCAACAGCTCGAACGATTCTTCCATAAGATAGCCGAGAAATTTCCTTCTCTCGATGAACCGACGATCCTCACGGATATCCATCTCAGAGCCAACCCCGACAATGGTGACCTCATCGCCTACGATGATGACGATAACGAGATCACCCGCGTTGTCGTTGACCAGTGGATCAACAATACGGATGAGACCTTCTTCGACGCCATCACCCTCATGCTGCGCGCCGTATTGAAGAAGATGTCAGCCATTATTGACAACTTAGGTATCCTCAAGCCTTTCAGCATCATCCTCGAGAATGAGGATAAGGAGCAAATTGCCGAACTCTATCTCGCCGACGACGACACCGTCATCCTCGGCGGCGATATTATGCAGGATCTCGACAAGGATCTCAACTCCTTTCTTGACAACCTCCTTAAAGAGTAGGGACAGGATTCATCATAATCCGCCAATCGTAGGGACTTGATTAATCATGATCCGTGCTCTAATTGGGCTTGCCGTCGTGTGCGTCTGCTTTGCAAGCAGACGTCTCCCCTATTTATCCTCGTAATGCCCGTAAGCAGCCAATACTAGCACTACGATCTCCTGATCATGAACTTCGTAGACTAGCCGATGTTTCTTGGTGATTGCTCTGGACCATTGGCCGGAACGATCACCCTTCAACGGCTCGGGATGACCTGTACCTGTGTAAGGATGCTCTAAGATCTCATGAATCAACTCAATTGCCTTATTAAAAGCTTTTGGCTCACTTTTCTTCAACTTTTTCAAGTCTTCTTGAACTTTTTCTGAATAATCAATCCCGTACATAATCACAAACTCTTTAACCAACGATCCATATCCTCGACCTTATCGAAGTGGATGAATTTCCCCTCTTCATACTCCTTTTTCGACTCGTCAATTTTATCGAAGAACTCTTTCTTCGTCATGCAAGTGGGATCTTTCTTCTCACGCTTAGAGAAGACGTGAATGCCAGGGATGGCCTTGAGAACTTTCTTCAAACTCGGCAGCAATGAGTCGTCATCAAATTTTATTACTAACTCTGTCATAATTTCAACGTATTAATATTCAACATTGCAAAGATAATCATTTTCCACGAATAAAAAAAGACAGGGCAACAAAAATCTGCTGCCCTGCCTCATTATCTATAAATTATCTCCTTGTAAGCCTTCCCCTCGGAGGCGAGTTGGGAGAGGCCTATTTCTTTACATCTACATGCAGGTGTAATTCCTCCAACTGTTTCGGCTCCAATTCAGAAGGAGCATCGAGCATGACGTCACGACCACTGTTATTCTTCGGGAAGGCGATACAGTCGCGGATACTGTCGAGGCCGGCGAGGATGCTCACGAAGCGGTCAAGACCAAAAGCCAGACCAGCGTGAGGTGGTGCGCCATACTTGAAAGCATTCATCAAGAAGCCGAACTGGGCCTCTGCACGCTCAGGCGTGAAACCGAGGACCTCGAACATCTTCTCCTGCAGTTTCGTGTCATGAATACGGAGGCTGCCGCCACCGACCTCGATACCATTGCAGACGAAATCGTAAGCCTTCGCACGTACCTGCTCAGGATGCTCGTCGAGCAAGGGGATATCATCAGGATTCGGCATCGTAAACGGATGGTGCGTGGCCATCAGGCGCTGTTCCTCATCGCTCCACTCGAAGAGCGGGAAGTCGATGATCCAAAGACATTTGAAGACATTCTTATCGCGGAGGCCAAGACGATCACCCATCTCCAGACGTAGAGAGCAGAGCTGAATACGTGTCTTGTTGGCATTGTCGCCGGAGAGAATCAGCACGAGGTCACCATCCTTGGCACCCATCGTCTGCTTGATCTCCTGCAGCACTTCAGGACTATAGAATTTGTCGATACTGCTCTTGACCGTTCCGTCACTATTATATTTAATGTATACGAGGCCCTTGGCACCGACCTGCGGCTTCTTGACGAAATCAGTCAGTTCGTTGAGCTGCTTGCGGCTGTAGTTGGCGCAACCGGGCACGCAGATACCACCGATATATTTAGCCTCGTTAAAGACAGAGAAGTCACCCTTTCCGGCGAAGGCATCCTTCAGCTCGACAAACTCCATACCGAAGCGGAGATCAGGCTTATCGCTACCAAAGCGGCGCATGGCTTCCTTCCACGTCATCTGCTGCAACTTAGGCAACTCGACACCGCGGATCTCACGGAAGAGCATACGACACATATCCTCGAAGAGGTTGATGACATCATCCTGGTCCACAAACGACATTTCGCAGTCTACCTGCGTGAACTCCGGCTGACGGTCTGCACGAAGGTCCTCATCGCGGAAGCATTTAGCAATCTGGAAATAGCGGTCGAAACCGGCAACCATCAGCAACTGCTTCAGCGTCTGAGGACTCTGCGGCAACGCATAGAACTGTCCGGGATTCATACGGGAAGGTACCACGAAGTCACGGGCTCCCTCAGGCGTGGAGCCGATAAGCACCGGTGTCTCCACCTCAATAAATTTCTTGCTGTCGAGGAAGTTGCGGATGAGGATCGTCATACGATGGCGAAGCTCAAGATTCTTACGGACGATAGGACGACGGAGGTCGAGATAGCGGTACTTCATGCGCAGGTCATCACCGCCATCGGTATTATCCTCAATAGTAAACGGCGGAGTCAGAGACGGTGAGAGAACATTAAGATCCTTGGCAATAATCTCAATGTCACCGGTCGGCAACTTGTCATTCTTGCTCTGGCGCTCAGAGACAACTCCCTTCACTTGGATACAATATTCACGGCCAAGTTTGTTGGCACGATCACAGAGTGCGGCATCATCAGCCTCATTGAAGACCAGCTGTGTTATACCATAACGGTCACGCAAATCAACGAACGTCATGCCGCCCATCTTACGCGAACGCTGCACCCATCCGGCAAGTGTTACTTCCTTGCCGGCATCGGAGAGACGTAGCTCTCCGCAAGTATTCGTTCTATACATATTATATATGTGTTATTGAATTTTCCGACTTGCAAAATTACTGCATTTTCAGCAGAAATCCAAAATTTAGCATTAATTTTTGTGAAAAATAAACATACTCCTAAACTTTATCCTTATCTTTGCAGTCACTAAGTAGATAATAAATAAAATTTCTAATAAAAGGAACGATATGAAAAAGATTCTTTTTAGCATGGCACTGATGCTGCTTGCCTCCCTCGGTGCCAACGCTCAGGCAGAAATCAAATTCGACAAGACGGACATCAACCTCGGTACGTTCTCCGAGAGTCAGCCTGTACAGAAGGCAACATTCACGTTCACCAATACCGGCAACAAGCCGCTGGTCATCAATCAGGCTATTGCCAGTTGCGGATGCACGGTTCCGACCTATACGAAGAAGCCCGTCATGCCGGGTCAGAAAGGTGAGGTCAGTGTGACCTATAATGGTAAAGGTAAATTCCCCGGACATTTCAAAAAGACGATCACCGTTCGCACTAATGCCACCGTGGAGATGACGCGTCTCTACATTGAGGGCGACATGAAAGAGGCTAAGTAAGCGTGATCGCATTCTTTTCTGCTACCGGCAACAGCCGCTGGGCCGCCGCTCGGCTGGCTGCTGACACCCGTGAGCGTCTCGTCAATATCACCGAGGCACTCACGGGCGATTGTGTTTATACCCTTGAGCCCAACGAGCGCCTGGGCTTCGTCTTCCCCGTCCACGGCTGGCGCGTGCCGACAATCGTCAGGACCTTTCTCCGGAAAATGGTCATCCGACAAACGACCACAACAGACAACCCTGCCGAACAGCCTTACTGCTTCGCGCTGATCACTGCCGGTGATGATGTTGGTCGGACGATAGAAGACTACCTCAACCCTATCCTTGCGGCCAACGAGAGTCTGCAACAGCTCGGCATCTCTCATGTCGACAGTGCCTGGTCGCTCGTCATGCCCGAGAGTTATGTCGGTCTGCCGTTCATGGATGTCGACACGAAAGAAAAAGAACGCGAGAAGATCAGCAGGTCCGACCAACGACTGCGCGTCATCGGTGAGGAAGTCTTCGACCGTAAGAAGGATGTCTTTAGACTCGACTATGGCCACTGGCCGTGGATCAACAGTCATATCCTCGGCGCCATCTTTGAGCATCAGCTCATCACCGACAAGCCCTTTCGCGTTGATGCCGACCGTTGTGTGCGTTGTGGCATCTGCGCCCAGGTCTGTCCGACGCACGACATCATCGGCGGCCACGGTCTTCAGCCTGAGTGGAAGCATGACGGCAGTTGTCTGACGTGTTTCAACTGCTTTCATCACTGCCCGCACCACGCCATCGAATACGGTCACCGCACCCGCCACAAAGGTCAATACTTCTTCAAGTAGGAAAATAATTATCATCATCCACCGTAGATTCTTCCACCATGGACAACTTAAAACGATAAAACTTAATAGAGAATGAATAAGAATTTACTTGTATTATCTGCATCTTTGTTACTGGCTCTTCCAATGTCAGCCCAACAGAATGATGACGACTACATCATCCCCGTACAGCCGAAGCGTTGCGGCACCTCGATTCTGCTCGAACAACAGCGCCAGGCTGCCAAAGCCAACGGTATGAAGAAGGTCGTCAGTTCTACGGCTAACTACGTACCCCACACTGGCTCCATTAACATCCCCGTTATCCTCGTTAACTTCAAGGATGTCAAGTTTACGATCAATGATCCGAAGGCACTTTTCAACGAGTTTTTCAACGCCGAGCAGCTCGACTCTCTCGGCAACGGTTTGACGAAAAACCACGGATCCGTCAGACAATACTTCTCTGATATGAGTGGTGGCAACTTCACGCCGAACTTCAAAGTTTACGGCCCGGTCACCGTAGATCAGGATGAGACCTACTATGGTGGCTCTAACGCATACGGCAGTGACGAAAACGCTTCCGCCCTCGTCACCGATGCCATTGCCAAACTGCAGAACAGCCCCGACTCTATTACGTCCGCTGAACTCAACAACTTCTGCTCCGATGGCAAGACCGTAGACTGTGTCTATATCGTCTATGCCGGAAAAGGCCAGAACTTTGGCGGAGCCAACACCACCATCTGGGCCAAGACGGGAAATTATAGTGGCACTCTTGGCGGCAAAACCGTTCGCTGGTATAGTATGGCTGGTGAGCTGACTCCTACCAACCTCGATGCCAAGGGCAATTTCAGTTCAACGGGCACGATCCCTTGTATTACAGGCATCGGTGTCACCTGTCATGAGTTCAGCCATGCCATGGGCTTGCCCGACTTCTATCCTTTCAGCAACGCCTCTGCACGTATAGACAACCAGGAGATGGAGATGTGGGACCTCATGGACGGCGGAGAGTATAGCACCAATGGCTTCTGTCCTACGGCTTTCACTACATGGGAGCGCAATCAGATGGGCTGGCCTGTGACGATTACTACACTCGACGACAACGCCTCCATTACGATGGAAAAATCCTCCCTTGCCAGCGGTCAGGCTTACAAGATTGTCAACCCCGACAACAGCAATGAATATATGATGCTTGAACATATCCATCGCTCAGGATGGAATAGCGGACTCCGTGGCAGTGGTCTGATGGTTTACCATGTCTGCGAGCCCGGCGGCGCACTGACAATGGGCTCAGACTATAATGGTACGAAAGGCTTCCCCGGTATGGCCATTGTGCCTGCAGACAGCATCTGCGCCTCCAGCTACTCTACAACGGGAAACTACATCACTACACACACCGAAAAGGTCAACAAATTACCACCTTATACGG
Organism: Prevotellaceae bacterium; assembly: GCA_029226205.1. Taxonomy (GTDB): domain Bacteria; phylum Bacteroidota; class Bacteroidia; order Bacteroidales; family Bacteroidaceae; genus Prevotella. The sequence continues at coordinate 7,417 of JAQXXT010000072.1, read as the reverse complement.
CCCAACTTTATGGTGATCTCTTCCCCGGTACATACAGCGTCATCGATAAGGATATGAATGTCACCGAACTCAGTGATACCAAGATCAAGCCTAACTGGTGCTGGTATAATACGGCAAAGACGCAGAAGTTAGCCACAAACAAGGCGCTGACGAACATCGCGTTTGACAAGACCACGGGCGTGCTCACATTCAATTATGTCTCCGATGTCACCGCAATCCGTACGATCAACAACGATGTCAAGACAACAGGCCGCATCTACGATCTCAGCGGACGCTATGTCGGCAGCAATCTATCTACCCTGCCCCATGGCATCTATGTCAAGGACGGACAGAAGATCATCAAATAATAAAAAGGGCGGCCTCAAAGGTCGCCCTTTTTATTTTAATATACTCTCGGTCCGAAAATCTTAGTACCCACGCGTACCATCGTCGAGCCATGTTTCACGGCGATAGGATAATCATGACTCATACCCCATGACCGCTCCTTGAAGCCGGGATCATCGGAGAAATACTTGGCCTTGATCTCATCAAAGAAGCGTGCGGCAGTGTCAAACTCACCGGCAATCTGCGCCTCATCATCCACATGACTGGCCATCATCATGACGCCGGCAATATGCACATGCTTCAGCTGCCGCCATTCGCCTTCCTCGAGGAGCTGACGACAGGCATCGAGCGTAAGTCCGTATTTCGTGGCCTCCTCAGCAATATGCAATTCAAGAAGGACCTCGATCGTACGGTCGTGTTTGGCGGCCTGCTTCTCAATCTCCTTCATCAACTTCATACTGTCACAACTCTCGATCATAGAGATATAAGGTGCGATATACTTCACCTTATTCGTCTGCAAATGACCAATAAAATGCCACTCGATATCTTTCGGCAACGTTTCCACCTTCTTCTGCAATTCCTGCTCGTGACTCTCACCGAAAATACGCTGTCCGGCATTGTAGGCAGCCTCAATGTACTCATTAGGATGATACTTGCTGATGGCTACCAGACGGACGCCCGCAGGCAGTTCGCCCAGCACTCCACGCAAGTTTCCAGCAACATCTATCATCGTTCTTTCTTTTAAAAATTCAACATATAGCGCGACACATGCAGCAGTTCTCGCGCTTACTCAGCCTTCGGCGCTTCTGCCTGCTCATATTCAGGCTTGTCATCGTGCTGCTCCTGCTCTGCCTTGCTCTTATTCTCATGCTCGAAGACATCCATGATCGGCGTCTCATTGATGCCGGCAATGACATAATCAATCATCGTCTTTCCCATGACCTCATCGATATGCTTGACGGCAACAGGCACGCTGCTGGCCTGAACAAGGTAGGTGACGTTGCTGCGCTTCTCTTTCTCCGTCTTCTCGTCGATGGTGATGAACTGCAGCTTAGCCTTATACCAACGGTCATCGCCATCAAGGTCACTGAAGAAAATCTCACCGTAGGCGGCAGGTTTGATATCCTTGATCTTCATCTCACCACTGACATAGACGCTCATCTCATCCATGATCTTCGCCTCTGCCTCCGTGAAACTCAGGGCATCAACGACGTATTGTTCGGTGACAGGCTTCTGCTGCCCATCATCCATCATCTTCTCATAGCGAACCTTGGTCTCAAACCAGGAACTTGTTCTTGATCTCATTGCTTGATAGTATTATTAATATTGTATATTTCTTTTGATGATGCAAAGCTACTACTTTTTCCTGAGACATCAAAACTTTTCTTTCTTTTTCTTCTTTGGGTACCATTACCACAACGAACGATACAAAAAATCGATTTTGTCAAAATTCTTCATGAAAAATTTGGAACTTTCAGAAAAAATATCTACATTTGCAAATGGAGTAATTAACTGAATATAATGACATTGATGCTTACTATAATATTGGAAATATTGAACGGCTCAAAATTTATATATAACTCCCAAAATATGCGATAATTCATTCAACAAACCACTATATTACTCTGCCATGAATGTTAAATGTGGCTGTTGCCACAGACACAAAAAGGCCGTGGTCTCGCTCGTGAGGGTGTTGCCGCGGCCGCTTCTTTGTAACAAATTAGCAAAAAATTTGTTGAATTTGTTGGCTGTTTCTCTTTTTCTTAGTAAATTTGCAACCAAGTTTTGTCCCAGCCCCGTTTGTTTCGGGGGAGACATGACATTACTAAACGCTTACAAAGCCGATGAAAGTATTAAAATTTGGCGGAACATCTGTGGGTTCCGTAAAAAGTATTCTTAGTCTAAAGAAAATTGTAGAGAACGAGGCCAAGCACCAGTCTGTCGTCGTCGTTGTCAGTGCCCTCGGAGGCATCACCGACAAACTGCTCTCCACTTCCCAGCTTGCCCTCCACCATCAAGAAGCATGGCGCACGGAATTCGACAAGATGGTCGACCGTCACCATAAGATGATTGATACAATCATCACCGATCCCACCAAACGCGAGAACTTGTTTAACACCGTTGACACCCTCTTCGACCAGTTGAAGAGTATTTATTATGGTGTCTACCTCATCCACGACCTCAGTGAGAAGACGCAGAACACGATTGTCTCCTACGGTGAGCGCCTGTCGAGCAACATCGTAGCCACACTTATCGGTGGCGCCAAATGGTTCGACTCCCGAGACTTCATCAAGACCGAGCGCCGTGATCACCGCAATGTCCTCGATGCCGAGCTGACGAACAAACTTGTCAAGGAGGCGTTCTCCGACCTGCCGCGCGTGAGTCTCGTGCCGGGATTTATCTCCCGCGACAAGGACACTGATGAGATCACGAACCTCGGACGTGGCGGCAGTGACTATACCGCAGCCATCATCGCCGCAGCACTCGATGCTGAAGTGCTGGAGATCTGGACCGATGTCGATGGTTTCATGACTGCCGATCCGCGCGTCATCAAGACTGCCTACACGATCAGTGAACTGAGCTACGTGGAGGCCATGGAGCTCTGCAACTTCGGCGCAAAGGTGATCTATCCGCCGACGATCTACCCTGTCTGCGTGAAGAATATCCCTATCCGTGTCAAGAACACCTTCAACCCCGAGAACCCCGGCACAATCATTAAGGCAAAGATTGACAATGACAAGAAGCCCATCAAAGGTATTTCCTCCATCAATGGTACTGCCTTGATCAATGTTACCGGTCTCTCCATGGTCGGTGTCATCGGTGTCAACCGCCGAATATTCACGGCGCTGGCCAACAATGGCATCTCCGTCTTCATGGTCTCTCAGGCCTCTTCCGAGAACTCCACCTCTATCGGTGTCCGCGAGGAAGACGCAGAGGAAGCTGCTGATGTGCTGAACACCGAGTTCGCTGCCGAGATTGAGAATGGCGCTATGTTCCCCATGAAGATCGAGCATGGTCTTGCCACTATCGCTATCGTCGGTGAGAACATGAAACATACCGCCGGTATCGCGGGTAAGCTCTTCGGCACCCTCGGCCGCAGCGGTATCAGCGTCATCGCCTGCGCTCAGGGCGCCAGTGAGACGAATATCTCTTTCGTTGTCAAGAGTGAGTCTCTTCGCAAGAGCCTCAACGTACTCCATGACTCCTTCTTCCTCTCTGAATATAAAGTTCTCAACCTCTTTATCTGTGGTGTGGGAACCGTCGGTGGCAAACTCATCGAACAGATCCATAACCAATATGAGGAACTCAAGGAGCGCAGCCATCTCAAACTCAATGTTGTCGGTATCGCCTCTTCTCATAACGCTATCTTTAACCGCGATGGCCTCGACCTCGAGAACTACCGTGAGACGCTTCACACCTCTGAGCCCAGTGATCCGGAGAAGCTCCGTGACCATATCATCAAGATGAATATCTTCAACAGTGTCTTCGTCGACTGTACGGCCAGCAAGGATATCGCCGGTCTCTACCAGACACTCCTTGAACATAATATCAGTATCGTCGCCGCCAATAAGATTGCCGCTTCCGGTGACTACGACAACTACCGCCGACTGAAACGTACGGCACTCTCCCATGGCGTTAAATTCCGCTTTGAGACGAATGTCGGTGCGGGACTGCCCGTTATCGGTACGATCAACGACTTGCGAAACTCCGGTGATAAGATCCTGAAGATTGAAGCCGTGCTCAGCGGTACATTGAACTATATCTTCAATGCGCTGTCGAAAGACACGCCTTTCTCCAAGGCTGTCAAACAGGCCAAAGAGCTTGGCTATAGTGAGCCCGATCCGCGTATCGACCTCAGCGGCACAGATGTCATCCGTAAGATCGTCATCCTCTCCCGCGAGGCTGGTTATCATGTAGACCAGGACGATGTGGAGAAGCATCTCTTCGTGCCCGACGAATATTTCGAGGGCAGTGTTGACGAGTTCTGGAAGAAACTGCCGGCTCTCGATGCCTCTTTCGAAGAGCGCCGTGAAGCCCTGGAGAAAGAAGGCAAGCGCTGGCGCTTCATCGCCACCATGGATCACGGCAAGACTTCTGTGGCATTGAAAGCCGTTGATCCGGAGAGTCCTTTCTACAATCTCGAAGGCAGCAACAATATCGTATCGCTTACGACGGAGCGCTACCGTGAATATCCTATGCTCATCCAAGGCTATGGTGCCGGTGCCAGCGTCACCGCTGCCGGTGTCTTTGCCAACGTCATGAGTATCGCCAATATATAAAACACCCTGCAGACGAGACCGAAAAGCCTCGTCTGCCACAAACACACAAAGATTATGAAGCATATCATTATTCTTGGAGACGGTATGGCAGACCATGCCGTCGAGCGCCTCGGCGGAAAGACACTGCTGCAGGCTGCCCATACACCCTATATGGATCTCTTGGCCCGCGAAGGCAAGACAGGCCGTCTCGTCACTGTTCCCGATGGTTTCCATCCCGGTTCAGAAGTTGCCAACACGGCTATCATGGGTTACGATCTCAATAAAGTTTATGAAGGCCGCGGTCCGTTGGAAGCAGCCTCTATCGGTTATGAGATGCAACCGGAGGATATGGCTATTCGTTGCAATATCATCACGCTGCAGGATGGAAAGATCCTGACGCATAATGGCGGCAACCTCTCCACGGAAGACGGAGACGTCCTTATCAAATATCTCGACGAGCATCTCGGCAACGAGAATATCAAGTTCATCACAGGTATTCAGTATCGTCATCTCCTCGTCATCAAGAATGCCAGCAAGCATGTGGTCTGCGCACCGCCGCACGATCATCCCGGAGAGCCGTGGCGTGATCTTCTCGTCAAACCTGAGGAAGGTGATTTCAGCAATGATCCCGCAGAGAAGGGCCGTATGACACCACAGGAGACGGCTGACCTCCTCAACGATCTCATCCTCAAATCGCAGAAGCTCCTCGCCGAACATCCTTACAACCAAGCAAAAGTTGCCAAGGGCGAACGTCCGGCCAACTCTATCTGGCCGTGGAGCGGCGGCTATCGACCGAGTATGCAGACGCTCATGCAGCTCTACCCACAAGTAAAGACAGGTTCTGTCATCTCTGCCGTCGATCTCATCCGTGGCATCGGCCATTATGCCGGTCTTGACATCATCAAGGTTCCCGGCGCTACCGGTCTTGCGAATACGAACTACGAGGGCAAGACACAGGCAGCCATCGACGCCCTGCGTCATCAGGACTTTGTCTATCTCCATCTTGAGGCCACCGACGAGGCAGGCCACGACGGCGATCTCGATCTGAAGATGAAGGCTATCGAATACCTCGACCATCGTGTTGTGGAGCCTATATATAAAGAGGTGAGCACATGGGACGAGCCCGTAGCTATTGCTGTCCTCCCCGATCATCCGACACCGGTAGAGATCCGCACGCATGTCAAAGAGCCCGTGCCTTTCCTCTTCTGGTATAAAGGTATCCAGCCCGACAGTGTACAGACTTATGATGAAGTGAGCTGTGTCAGCGGAGAGTATGGCATGCTCGTATTACAGGAATTTATGGATTCATTCATGGCATTATGAAATATTACAGTACCAATAAGAAAGCCCCGTTGGCAACGCTCCACGAGGCTGTCGTGAAAGGTCTCGCCCCCGACCGCGGCCTTTACATGCCGGAAGTGATCAAGCCGCTTCCGCAGTCTTTCTTCGATCATATCGAAGACATGAGTTTTCAGGAGATCGCCTTCGAAGTTGCCAAGAGCTTCTTCGGTGAGGATGTAGAGGAGAACGCTTTGAAGAAGATTGTCTACGACACGCTCTCCTTCGATGTTCCCGCAGTGAAGGTAGAGGATGACATCTATGCCCTCGAGCTCTTCCACGGTCCTACGCTGGCTTTCAAGGATGTCGGTGCCCGTTTCATGGCCCGTCTGCTTCAGTATTTCGTTCGTCAGGAAGGAAAGGAAGAAGTCAACGTCCTCGTGGCAACGAGTGGTGATACCGGCTCCGCCGTTGCCAACGGCTTCCTTGGTGTCGACGGCATCCATGTCTATGTCCTCTATCCGAAAGGAAAGGTCAGCAAGATCCAGGAGAGCCAGTTCACCACCCTCGGCCAGAATATCACGGCCCTTGAGGTCGACGGCGTCTTCGACGACTGCCAGGCTCTTGTGAAGAATGCTTTCATGGACAAGGAGCTCAACGACCACATGAAACTGACGTCAGCCAACAGTATCAATGTTGCTCGCTTCCTCCCGCAGGCATTCTATTATTTCTATGCCTATGCGCAGATGAAGAAGAAAGGCCTCGCTGACAACCTCGTTGTCTGTGTGCCGAGTGGCAACTTCGGAAATATCTGCGCCGGTCTCTTCGGCTGGAAGGCGGGACTGCCTATCAAACGTTTCATTGCTGCCAACAACGCCAATGATATCTTCTACAACTATCTGAAGACGGGAGAATATCATCCGCAGCCGAGCAAGCAGACCCTCGCCAACGCCATGGATGTCGGTGACCCGAGCAACTTCGCCCGTATCTATGATCTCTTCGGTGGGAGCCACAAAGCCATCACTGATTTAATCAGCGGTGCTACCTATAGCGATGATGATATCCGCAAGACGCTCCGCGACTGCTATGAGCGCACAGGATACGTTCTTGATCCTCATGGCGCTTGCGGCTATCAGGCGCTGAAAGACGGACTGAAGAAGGGAGAGACAGGCGTCTTCCTCGAGACAGCCCACCCGGCTAAGTTCAAGGAGAAAGTCGATGCCATCCTCGGCACAGATATCGCTATCCCCGAGCGCCTCGCCGCTTTCATGAGAGGAAAGAAACAGATGATCGAAATGCCGAATGACTTCCAGACATTCAAGCAGTTCCTTCTGAAACAATAATCTGTATGGACATGATTGATCGTCACCCGTTTTGGGGGAGCATGATCAATCATGTCCATATTTTTTGGGGGACTGCAAGTTCAAGATAGAAGTGCAATCGGAGTTGAGGAATATATTGAAAAAATATATACCATAAAACACCGAGGGGACTGGGGGCGAGAAGCCCCCAAGATATCTTGTACTTGATATAGGTTAAGAAAACTGGCAATGACA
>JAQXXT010000071.1 GCA_029226205.1 Prevotellaceae bacterium | reverse complement strand
GTCCTAACGAGGAATGTATCCCCCTTTTCTGATCATGATAAATCATGTCCCTACGTTTGCGCAGTTAGGACGGCCACAAGGGCCGCCCCTACGGAGGCTGAGGGTGAGGCTTCTTCTATTTCAGAAAGTTCTCCATGATCTTCCGGCCTTTCGGCGTGAGGACGCTCTCGGGATGGAACTGGATGCCATGGATGTCATAGTCCTTATGCTTCAAGCCCATGATCTCACCATCATCACTGAGGGCGGTGATCTCCAGACAGTCGGGGAAGTCCTCACGGCTGACGACCCAGCTGTGATAACGGCCGACGGTGATCTCCCGTGGCAGTCCCTCGAAGAGCGCATCGTTGCCGAGAGTCATGATTGGTGTGGCGACACCATGGTATACTTCTTTGAGGTTCGTCAGTTTGGCACCGAAGACCTCACCGATGGCCTGATGGCCGAGACAGACGCCGAGCATCGGTTTCTTCCCGGCATAAGTGCGGATGACATCCTCCAGAAGACCGGCCTCGGAGGGGATGCCGGGACCCGGCGACAGTACGATCTTGTCGTATTTCTCCAGGTCCTCAAGCTGGAACTGGTCATTACGCAGTACGTCAACCTCAGCGCCAATCGATTTGATGAGGTGCGCGAGGTTATACGTGAATGAGTCGTAATTATCTATGATTACTATTTTCATATCCATTTACTTTTCTGCTTGTTGGATGGCGGCAACGAGTGCTCCCAACTTATTATTACTCTCGTTGAGCTCATAGACATCATTACTCTTGGCGACGACACCACTGCCGGCCTGGAACCACAGCTCACCATTGCGGGAGATGAAGGTACGGATGACGATGGCCTGGTTGAGGTCACCATTGAGGCCGATGAAGCCGATGCAGCCACCATAGGCACCACGGTTGTGTGGCTCGAGCTCGGAGATGATCTGCATGGCACGGACCTTCGGCGCACCGGAGAGGGTACCGGCGGGGAACGTGTCGATGAACTCCTTGATATGGTCGGCACCGTCATTCAGCGTGCCGCTGACACGGCTGACGAGGTGGATGACATGACTGTAGTACTGCATATCCTTGTAGAAGTCAACATGTACGTCATGGCAGTTACGGCTGAGGTCGTTACGGGCGAGGTCGACGAGCATGACATGTTCGGCATTCTCCTTGGGGTCATTACGCAGGAACTCGGCGGCACGACGGTCAGCCTCAGGATCATGAGTGCGCTTCGTCGTTCCGGCGATAGGATCGATGAAGGCCTTGTTGCCGACGATGCGGTTATGCGTTTCCGGAGAGGACCCGAAGATGCGGAAACCACCGAAGTCAAAATAGAACAGATACGGACTGGGGTTGATGGAGCGCAGGGCACGGTAGAGGCGGAAGTCATCACCTTCGTATTTCTGGCAGAAACGGCGGGAGATGACGATCTGGAAGACATCTCCACGCAGACAGTGCTGGACGCAACGGCGGATATTCGCCTTATGCTCCTCATCGGTGAGGGTGGAGTAGGCGTCGCCGACAGCCTTGAAGCCGAAGGGTTTCACGTTGGCTTTGTTGATGGCTTTCTCAAGTTCGTCGAGGCGCTGCTCACCGTCGAGGGTGATGAGTTGCATGGTGTTGTTGAAATGGTCGAAGACGATGAGGTCACGGTACATGATATAGTACATGTCGGGGGCATCATTCTTCTCCATCGTCGTATCCTTTACGGTGATATTCTCGAAATAGCGGACGGCATTGAAGGCGGTATAGCCATATACACCGTAATATTCACTGCCCGGGCCCGTGATCTTGAAACTGTTGAGGAAGTCGTTGATGCCTTTGGAGATGGCGAGCTTACATTCCTCACCACAGCCGGGACCGAAGGGAGGCAGCTGTTCCGTCTTCGTCGTCCCGTCGGGCCATGACGTAATGAGTTTACCGTGGCTGACGGCGACGGATGCCATGGGATGGATGCCAATAAACGACCGGCTGTTCTCTGTGCCGTGGTAGTCGGACGACTCCATCAGCGCGCTTTTTGGGTAGAGGTCCCGTAAGCGGAGGTAGACGCCGACGGGGGTATAGAGGTCGGCGAGGATTGTTCTACTCAAAGCCTCACCCCCCTGCCCCTCCCCGAAGGGGAGGGGAGTAATATGTCTCTTCCCTTCTGTGGGGGTATTTGTGGTTTCTTGTTTCATATTCTTATTGTTCTTATTTAATATGGAACTTATCTGTTCTTATATATTGAGCTTATACTTATTTTAATATTGAGCTTATCTGTTCTTATTCGTCTTGGAATAAGAGTTTATCAAGTTTTTGCTTGACCCCATCAATCTCTGCCACCTCATCATTGGTGAATCGTACGACATCGAATCCCATATTGTTTAATCTTTGGGTACGGTATTCGTCAGCTTCCTTTTGTTGGAGTTCAGCATGATAACCGCCATCAATCTCTATGACTAAATGGAGATCCAGACTGACGAAATCAACAATATAATCTCCAATGATATGTTGTCGACGAAAATGGAAAGTATGATAATACTGTCTGAGGAGTTGCCACATATCGAATTCCGCAATCGTCATATTCAGCCTGTTTTTTCTCGCTAATTCCTTCAAGAGCAGGTAGTCGTTTGGCGTTGCCGTCATGTAGCCATATACTTCCTCTGATTTCTTATAATACCTCATATTAATTCGTTGTTATTCCCGATTAGGACGGCCACAAGGGCCGCCACGGAAGGCTTGAGACATATCACTCCCCTCCCCTATGGGGAGGGGCAGGGGGGTGAGGCTTTTAGAACTTCCCATATTCCTTTGCCATTTCTTTATGATTCAAATACGTGTTCATATCCTTGTCGCCACGACCGGAGACGGTGAGGACGACGACATCATCGGGGTTGAACTTGAGATGTTTCAGGGCGGCGACGGCATGGGCACTCTCGATGGCGGGGATGATACCCTCCGTACGCGTCAGCTCGTAACCGGCATAGATGGCCTCGTCATCATTGATGGCCAGGACTTTCTCACGGCCTTTCTGAGCGAGGTAGGCGTGCATAGGACCGATACCGGGATAGTCGAGGCCGGCAGAGATGGTGAAGGCCTCCTTGATCTGGCCATCATCGGTCTGCATCACGAGGGTGCGGGCACCATGGATGATACCCTCCGTGCCACAGTGGATAGTGGCGGCGGTATAGTCGGTGTCGATACCATGGCCACCGGCCTCGGCGAGAACAATCTTCACGCGGTCGTCATCGACATAATGGTAGATGGTACCGGCGGCGTTACTGCCACCACCGACGCAGGCGATGAGATAGTCGGGATAGTCACGGCCGATCTTCTCCTGCAGCTGTCCCTTGATCTCCTCGGAGATGATGCTCTGCATCTTCGCGACGATATCGGGATAGGGATGGGGACCCATCGTGGAACCGACGATATAGAAGGTGTCCTCGGGATGACAGCACCAGTCACGGATAGCGGCGGAGCAGGCATCGGAGAGCGTCATGTTTCCCGTTGTGACGGGGTGTACCTTCGCGCCGAGCATCTTCATTCGTTCCACGTTAGGGTGCTGGCGCTCGACATCAGTCTTACCCATATAGATCTCACACTCCATATCGAAGAGGGCACAGACGGTAGCTGTGGCGACACCATGCTGTCCGGCACCCGTCTCGGCGATGATACGCTTCTTACCCATCTTACGGGCCAGGAGGATCTGTCCGATGGTGTTGTTGATCTTATGGGCACCGGTATGGTTCAGGTCCTCACGCTTCAGGTAGAGCTGACAGCCATAGCGCTCACTCATGCGCTTGGCATAATAGAGAGGTGAGGGACGGCCGACATAGTCTTTCAGCAGACTGCGGTATTCTTTCTTGAACTCGTCACTCTCGATGATCGGGAGATAGGCGTCCTGCAGGTCGTGTACACATTTATAAAGGATCTCCGGGACATAGGCACCGCCATACTGTCCGAAGAAACCGTCTTTGGAAGGTGTAGTTAAGGAAGCCTCACCCCCTTGCCCCTCTCCGAAGGAGAGGGGAGTAGATGGAGCCTCACCCCCTTGCCCCTCTCCGAAGGAGAGGGGAGTAGTATGTCTTTTTGCTTCGTTTTCCTTATTTGTTTCCATATGCTGTTTCCTTTCTATTTTTTATTTCTGTTTTGTCTTTTTCTGCCTCTCGTAGGGTGCGGCCCTTGTGGCCGTCCTAACGGGGAATTGATCCTCTCGTAGGGTGCGGCCCTTGTGGCCGTCCTAACCGGGATTGATCCTCCGTAGGGTGCGGCCCTTGTGGCCGTCCTAACCGGGAATTGATCCTCTCGTAGGGTGCGGCCCTTGTGGCCGTCCTAACCGGGAATTGATCCTC
>JAQXXT010000070.1 GCA_029226205.1 Prevotellaceae bacterium | reverse complement strand
GGGGCGGCCCTTGTGGCCGTCCTAACCCCACATTGGGAACTGACCATGATAAATCGTCGTGGTGATTAGGACGCCCACCCGGGCCGCACCCTACGGAGGGAGGAATTAGATATCCAAATCGGGCGCTTTCTCGGCACCATTGGCAGCTTCGAACTTCGCCATCTTATCGAAGCCGAACATGCCAGCAACGAGGACATTCGGCATACGACGGATCGTCACGTCATAATCCTGCACGGCCTCATTATACTGCTGACGGGCCTCATTGATGCGGTTCTCCGTTCCTTCAAGCTGCGTCTGCAAATCCTGGAAGTTCTCACTGGCTTTCAACTGCGGATAATTCTCGCTGACAGCCATCAACTTTCCAAGGGCTGCAGAGAGTTCTCCCTGCGCCTCCTGGAACTGGCGGATCTTTTCCGGCGTGAGATCACCGGCATCGAGCTTGATCTGTGAGGCTTTCGAACGGGCCTCCGCAACCTCCTTGAACGTCTCATTCTCATGCTTAGCATAAGCCTTGACGACTTTCGTGAGATTCGGAAGCAGGTCTGCACGACGCTGATACGTTGCCTGTACGTTGGCCAATGCCGTCGTCGCTACCTCCTGTTTACTGACCATACCATTGTATGCACTCACACCCCAAAGCACGATAACAACGATCACGCCAAGAGTAATCCATAATCCTTTGTTCTTCATATTCTTTCGTTTTTATTGATTCTTTTGTAGGGTGCGGCCCTTGTGGCCGTCCGTTTCACCGTAGGGTGCGGCCCTTGTGACCGTCCTAAACGGGAATCGTGACAATTAGGGCGCCCACAAGGGGTGCCCCTACGGAGGCAGATGGATTACCATCCTCCACCGGCGCCACCGCCACCGAAGGAACCACCGCCGAAGGAGCCGCCGGTATCAATGTCGGAGACATCTGATCCTCCGCCGCCTCCAAAGAAGATAAACAGTGGCATGCCGCCGTCACCGCGATGATTTCGTCCGCCTCTGCCGCCGCCCATTCCGCCGTGGCGCGACTTCCACCAGGCATAACCGAGCAACGGACCAAAGATAAGGAGAATGAGCAAAAAGATCTCCCACGTAGGGATATCATCGTCCGCGCCCTCTCCCGTCTGTACGACATGCTCAAACTGCGCGTTATTTCCTTTCAACTTATAATAGAGCGCCTTCGTGGTGCTGACAACGGCAGCGTCGAGATCGTCATTGCGCATGTTGTCACGGATACAGCTACGGCCGATACGGCCACACTCCACGTCCGTCAGCACGCCCTCGACACCTTTTCCCGGTGCAATAAAATACTGATGATCTTCAACAGCGATGACAACGACGAGGCCACTACGCTCCTTCTTCGTGCCAACGCCATATTTATTACCGACATCCTCAGCCATGCGGAAGGCATCACCATTCCTTACGGCAGAAGCTACGATGAACAGCGGCTGCACGCCCGTCTCCTTCTCTATCCTTCCAAGCCAGTAATTCGCGGAGTCACGGGCCTCATCAGAAACAAGTTCATCAGGATCCGTGAGATACTGTGTACGGTCCTGGAGATAAGCAATAGGCACATCTTCTGCCGTCCACACCTTCGCCTGTACGGCGGAAGTGAGGAAGAGCAGCAGAAAAGCAAGGAGCAGCATGCTGTCCCCGTGCCGGCTGACCATCGTTCTATTCAAAGACTTCATCAATACCATTCGCATCCATCTGACTGTCCTCCTTCAGACAAGGATTATATTCCGCAGGCAAGCCGAATGTCGCCTTTTCACTATAAGGCAGCGACGGATCGGCATAGACCTTCTTCATAAAGATCGCCCAAATAGGCAGTGCCATCGTAGCTCCCTGGCCCATCTTCATCGAGTCGAAATGGATGTCACGGTCCTCACCGCCTACCCAACAACCACTGACGAGCTGCGGCGTGAAGCCCATGAACCAACCATCGGAGTTGTTGTTCGTCGTACCGGTCTTTGCGCCAATCTGTCCCGTGAAATGATAGTTGTAACGCAGACGGCCTGCCGTACCGCCGTCGACGACGCCCTGCAAGAGAACGAGCATCTTGTTGGCGCAGTCAGCGGAGATCACCTCATTCATGCGCGGCTGGAAACGAGCGATGACATTGCCCTCGTTATCCTCAATGCGCGTTACGAAGAGCGGCGCACAGCGGATGCCGTGATTGGCGAACGTGGTATAGGCACTGACCATCTCTGCCACACTGACCTCACAAGGGCCGAGACAGAGGGCCATCGACGCGTGGATATCAGGATTGTTGATGCCATAGTCATGTAAGAGCTGGACGAACTGCTGGGGATTGAGCTTACTCATCAGATAGGCTGAGATCCAGTTGTTCGACTGTGCAAGACCCCATTTCAACGTCACCATCTGTCCGTAACGGGCATGGCTGGCATTGCGCGGCGTCCAGCGCTCTCCGGCCACGATATAGGTCTGCTGACGGTTCGGCGCCAGATCACACGGCGAGAAACCATTCTCCATAGCCAGTGAGTAAAGGAACGGCTTAATGGTAGAACCTACCTGACGGCGGCCAGCGGTAACCATGTCATACATGAAATGGGCATAGTCAATACCACCGACATACGCCTTCACGGCTCCCGTCTTCGGATCCATGGACATGAAACCGGCACGCAGGAATTTCTTATAATATTTAATGGAGTCGATAGGCGTCATCACCGTATCGAGATCGCCATGATAGGAGAAGACCGTCATATCCGTAGGCGTATGGAAGGCCTTGTGGATCTCCTCATAGCTGTATCCCGCTGCCCGCATATTGCGGTAACGCTCACTCTGTTCAACAGAACGTCCAAGGATCTGATGAACCTGAGTAGCCGTGAGCTTACCCGAGAAAGGCGCATTGGCCTTATTGCGATTCTCGGCATTGAAAGCAGGCTGCAGGAAATTGGCTATCTGCTGGTAGACGGCCTCTTCAGCATAGCGTTGCATACGGGAGTCAATCGTAGTGAAGACCTTCAGACCGTCGGTATATACATTATAAGGTGTACCGTCTTTCTTGAAGTTCTTGTTACACCAGCCGCAGAGGGGATCAGTAGCCCAGGCGATAGAGTCGATGACATACTGGCTCTGGTTCCACAAAGGATAATCGCTGCGGTCGGGACGTTTCGCCATCATATACTGACGGAGGAACTCACGGAAATAAACAGCAGTGCCATCCTTATGGTCGATGCGGTGGAAGTTGAGCGTCAGCGGCTCACTGCTATACTCCGCATATTCCGCCGGAGAGAGATAACCGGCCTTCACCATCTGACCGAGTACGACATTACGACGCTCACGGGAGCGTTCGGGATAGCGAACGGGGTTGAAATAAGATGGATTCTTACAAAGTCCGATGAGAGTAGCACTCTCCACGAGATTCAGATCCTTCGGCTCCTTATTAAAATAGGTATTGGCGGCACGCTTGATACCGACAGCATTATGCAGGAAGTCAAAATAGTTGAGATAGAGGGCAATGATCTCCTCTTTCGTATAGTAACGCTCAAGTTTAATAGCTATCACCCATTCGATGGGTTTCTGCAGCAAGCGTTCCATCGTCGTCTGTGCGGGATGCTGGTTCGACCATACCTGCTTGGCAAGCTGCTGCGTGATGGTAGAGCCACCTCCGGCATTGGCCTGACCGAGGAAGCCACGCTTGATGATAGCACGCGTGAGGGCCTTGAAGTCTATACCCGAATGTTCGTAGAAACGCTCGTCCTCCGTCGCCACAAGAGCCTTGACGAGATAAGGTGACATCTTTGAATAAGGAATGACAATACGGTTCTCCTTATTCATATTCCATGTTCCCATCACTTTACCATCGGAGGAATACACCTGCGAGGCAAAGCGGTTGATAGGATTCTGCAGATCTTCTATATCGGGCATGTATCCGATCCAACCGAACCAGATAGCCACAAAGGCAAGGAGGGAAACACCGAAAACGGTGGCCATCGCTGCCCAGAGAAAGTGTATAAACTTACGTCTCATTACTTCGTTTTCTTCTTTATCGTGCAAAAATACGATAATTTTTTCGAAAACCAAGCCATAAGTCAAAAATATTATGTAACTTTGGACTCGAATTCGGAACAATCACCAAGATATAAATGGAAAAGCATAACTTTGTAACGATTGCCGACCTCTCCAAAGAGCAGCTGCTCTACCTATTGGAGATGGCCCGGGAGTTCGAAAAACATCCCAACCGGGAACTGTTGAAAGGAAAGGTCGTAGCAACCCTTTTCTTTGAACCTTCTACGCGTACACAACTTAGTTTTCAAACCGCTGCCAACCGTCTCGGCGCACGTGTCATCGGTTTCTCCGATGCCAAGACGTCAAGTACGACGAAAGGTGAGACACTCAAAGACACCATCCTCATGGTCAGCAACTATGCCGACATCATCGCCATGCGGCATTATATAGAAGGTGCGGCCCTCTATGCCTCTGAGGTGGCTCCCGTGCCTATCGTCAATGCCGGCGACGGCGCTCACATGCACCCTTCTCAGTGTCTCCTTGACCTCTATTCTATCCAGAAGACACAGGGCACGCTGGAGAACTTGAATATCTATCTCGTCGGTGACCTCAAATACGGTCGTACCGTCCATTCCCTGATCATGGCCATGCGCCATTTCAATCCGACATTCCACTTTATCGCGCCGAAGGAGCTGGCTATGCCTCAGGAATATAAGCTATACTGTAAAGAGCACAACATCAACTTCAAGGAACATACGAAATTCGATGCCAACGTCATCGCCGATGCTGACATCCTTTATATGACTCGTGTACAGAAAGAGCGTTTCAGTGACCTCATGGAATATGAGCGTGTGAAGAATGTCTACCGTCTGACGCGTGACATGCTGCGCAACGCCAAGCCGAACATGAAGATCATGCATCCGCTGCCGCGTGTCAACGAGATCGCCTACGATGTCGATGAGGATCCGCATGCCTACTATATCCAGCAGGCAAAGAACGGTCTCTTCGCCCGTGAGGCTATCTTCGCCTACTGCCTCGGCTATACGCTAGATGATATCCGCAACGACAAGACGATCATCGAGTAAAAGTAAAAAAGTAAAAAAGTAATAAGGTAAAATGGCAAGAAAAGAATTACTCGTCAGTGCCATTGAGAACGGCACTGTCATCGATCATATCCCGGCTGAGAAGACTTTCCAGGTTGTGAATCTTCTGCACCTGCAGGATGAGAAGAACCCCGTGACGATCGGCTATAACCTGCCTTCGAAGAAGATCGGCCGCAAGGGAATCATCAAAGTATCCAATAAGTTCTTCACCGATGAGGAAGTCAACCGCCTTAGTGTCGTGGCTCCGAAGATCGTATTGAACATCATCAAGAACTATGAGGTAGTGGAGAAGAAGCTCGTCGAGACTCCCGACGAGCTCCGGGGCATCGTGAAATGCAACAACCCGAAATGTATCTGCAACAACGAGCCTATGGAGACGTGGTTCACGATCCAGGATAAGGAGCACGGCATCCTCCGCTGCCATTACTGCGACAAGGAACAGAATATCAATAACGTTGAACTAGTATAAATTATGAGAAGAGATCAAGAGATTTTCGACCTGATTGAACAGGAGCACCAGCGCCAGCTGCGTGGTATGGAACTCATCGCTTCCGAGAACTTCGTCAGCGACGAGGTCATGGAAGCCATGGGCAGTTATCTGACCAACAAATACGCCGAGGGCCTGCCCGGCAAGCGCTACTACGGTGGCTGCTATGTCGTGGATCAGGTGGAGACGATTGCCATCGAACGCGTGAAGAAACTCTTCGGCGCTGAATGGGCTAACGTACAGCCTCACTCCGGCGCCCAGGCTAACCAGGCTGTCCTTCTCGCTGTCCTTAAACCCGGCGACACATTCATGGGCCTCGACCTCGACCAGGGCGGTCATCTTTCCCATGGCAGCAGTGTCAACACTTCCGGTATCCTTTATCACCATGTCGGCTACACGCTGAACCGTGAGACGGGCCGTGTTGACTATGATGAGATGGAGCGTCTGGCTCTGGAGAACAAGCCGAAACTGATCATCGGTGGTGGCTCTGCCTACAGCCGTGAGTGGGACTACGAGCGCATGCGTAAGATCGCTGACGAGGTCGGTGCTCTCCTCATGATCGATATGGCTCACCCCGCCGGTCTCATTGCTGCCGGTCTGCTGAAGAACCCCGTGAAATATGCGCATATCGTCACGACAACGACGCATAAGACGCTACGTGGTCCCCGTGGCGGCGTTATCATGATGGGTAAGGACTTTGACAACCCGTGGGGTCTGACCACGAAGAAAGGCGTTGTCAAGAAGATGAGCCAGCTCCTCAACTCCGCTGTCTTCCCGGGTAACCAGGGTGGCCCGCTCGAGCATGTCATCGCCGCCAAGGCTGTCGGCTTCGGCGAGAACCTCCTGCCGTCTTGGAAAGACTATGCCACACAGGTGAAGAAGAACGCTGCCGTACTGGCACAGGATCTTATCGATCATGGCTTCGGCATCGTCTCCGGTGGTACGGATAACCATTCCATGCTCCTCGATCTGCGTCAGAAATATCCTGATCTGACAGGTAAGGTTGCTGAGAGTGCCCTCGTTGCCGCTGACATCACCGTTAATAAGAATAAGGTGCCGTATGACGAGCGCAGTGCTTTCCAGACTTCCGGTATCCGTCTCGGTACCGCTGCCATGACGACACGTGGCGCCAAGGAGGACATGATGCACCTCATCGCTGATCTCATCGACGAGGTTCTGAAGGATCCTGAGAACGACCAGGTCATCAAGCGTGTCAAGGAGAAGGTCAACGAAACGATGAAGAAGTATCCTCTCTTCGCATATTAAGGATTTGCAGGGGCCGTCCCTTGTGGCGGCCCGCCGTCGGAATGACGGATTATTAAAATTAAATCCCCGCCTGCCACTGACAGACGGGGATTTTTCATGGCGTGTCTCGCATTTCACTCCCCTCTCCCTTTGGAGAGGGGTCGGGGGTGAGGCTTGAGGCTTTTATTTTACCGTGATATGAAAGCACCCTTGGTTGACTTCATATTTGATATAGCAGCGGTTATGCTCACGGAAATCACGAAGGACCTCACTGAGCGCCCATTTCAGCGTATCGTTGCGCACCACGCGACGGTGTTCGCCGGGAGCCTCCACTGTCTTATAACGGTTATAACTGAGATCGAAGGTAGTGCCATACATGTGACAACTGTTCTGTGTGGCATTATGGTTATGACTGCGAAGCTTTGACACGTCTTCCTTACTACGAAGAATACTCGTAATGATGAGTTTATGAAGGGGAATACCCTTACACTGCAGACTGTCGAAATAGGCACGACCGATATCCTGAAGGAGAATAGAGGCACGCGGCACAAGATAAGGAATACTAGACTTCAGATTCTCCACATAGAAATAGGGATTGCTGCCGACATAGACCAGCTGCTTCGTGTTGCGCGCTGCCTCGGCACGATCGGCCACAGGCGTCACGCCCCACTGGCCGGCAGCAGAGAGCTGTACGTCATTCTGATCGGGAAACGTATTTCCGAAATTCGGCACGCTGAAGATGCGGCGCTTCGCCAGCGTGCCGTCAGCATTATAGAAAATGGATTGCTCATGGCTCTTGTTCGGATCAAGGACATCGGAATCGACGATGAGCTCATCCGTGGCAAGCGTCTTCATCTCCGTCTTGGGCTCACTATGCTTCGCCGCCTTCATACGCGGCTTTGCCAGCGACGGAAAGATCAGCCTCAAGAGGAAGAGGACAAGAACTATGGCAGAAAAACCTAACAGAAATCTACTTTTTCTCAGCTTCATTTTTGATGTTTCGTAAAATCGGACGCAAAGGTAAGAAAAAAAGAAGAGATAAAGATGCGGTTTCAATATTTTTTAGTAATTTTGCACCATAATATATTATACATTTATTTCGCGAAACAAAATTGATAGAGAAACATATCGTACTTGAAGATATCGACCCCGTAGTATTCTATGGGGTGAACAATGGCCATCTGCAGATGATCAAGTCGCTCTTCCCCAAACTGCGCATCGTAGCCCGCGACAATGTCATCCGCATACTCGGCGACGAGGAAGAGATGGCGAAGGTGGAGGAGGATATAGAGAATATGCGCAAGCATGTGCTCAAATACAACACCATCAGTGAGGAGGATATCCTCGATATCGTAAAGGGGAAGAAGACGAAGGCCGACAGTGTCAAAGGTGTCCTCGTCTACTCCATCAGCGGACGGCCTATCAAGAGCCGCAGCGCCAACCAGCAGAAGCTCATCGACGCCTTCGACAAGGATGACATGATCTTCGCCGTCGGCCCCGCCGGAACAGGAAAGACCTACCTCAGCATTGCCCTCGCCGTGAAAGCCCTGAAGGAAAAGACGGTGAAGCGCATCATCCTCTCCCGCCCCGCTGTGGAAGCCGGAGAGAAACTTGGTTTCCTGCCCGGTGACATGAAAGATAAGATAGATCCGTACCTCCAGCCGCTCTACGACGCTTTGGAAGATATGCTCCCGGCAGTAAAGCTCCAGGACATGATGGAGAAACATATCATTCAGATCGCGCCACTGGCCTTCATGCGCGGCCGCACGCTGAGCGACGCCATCGTCATCCTCGATGAGGCGCAAAACACTACGCCGCAGCAGATCCGCATGTTCCTTACGCGTATGGGCTGGAACACGAAGATGATCATCACCGGCGACCTCACGCAGATCGACCTGCCGAACCGTCAGATGAGCGGACTGAAAGAGGCCCTGCGCATCCTTAAGGGTATCGAGGGCATCAGTGTCATCGAACTCGGCAAGGAGGATATTGTCCGCCATAAGCTCGTCACGCGCATCGTCAATGCCTATGACGCTTATGACAAGCGAATGGAAGAAGAACGAGAACTCAATAAAAATAAAAACAAAAATGAAAGCATTAACTAAGACCGATTTCCATTTTGATGGACAGAAAAGTGTGTATCATGGTAAAGTACGTGATGTCTACAACATCAATGACGACCTCTTGGTAATGGTCGCCACAGACCGTATCTCTGCCTTCGATGTCGTCCTGCCAAAAGGTATTCCTTTCAAGGGACAGGTGCTGAACCAGATCGCCGCCAAGTTCCTCGACCTGACGAGTGATATCTGCCCGAACTGGAAACTGGCCACACCGGACCCGATGGTCACCGTCGGTCTGAAGTGCGAGGGCTTCCGCGTGGAGATGATCATCCGTTCTATCCTCACGGGAAGCGCATGGCGTGCCTACAAGGACGGCTGCCGCGAGCTCTGTGGTGTGAAGCTCCCCGACGGCATGCGTGAGAACCAGCGTTTCCCCGAGCCGATCATCACGCCGACAACAAAGGCTGATGAAGGCCACGACATGAATATCTCCAAAGAGGAGATTATCAAACAGGGACTCGTAAGCGCTGAGGACTATGCCGTCATCGAGGACTATACGCGCAAGCTCTTCCAGCGTGGCCAGGAGATCGCCGCCAAGCAGGGCCTCATCCTCGTAGATACGAAGTATGAGTTCGGTAAGCGTGACGGAAAGGTCTACCTCATCGACGAGATCCACACGCCTGACTCCAGCCGTTATTTCTATGCCGACGGCTATGAGGAGAAGTTCGCCAAGGGTGAGCCGCAGCGTCAGCTCTCCAAGGAGTTCGTCCGTCAGTGGCTCATCGAGCATAACTTCATGAACCAGCCCGGTCAGACGATGCCGGAGATCACCGACGAGTATGCTGAGAGTGTCAGCGAACGCTACATCGAGCTCTACGAGCATATCACGGGTGAGAAGTTCGACAAGGCTGCCGAAGAGGGTGACATCGCTGCCCGCATCGAGAAGAACGTGAAGGCTTATCTTGCCAGCCGTAAGTAAGATGACCTATCAACAGGAAAAGATCAAGCCCTATGACGGCAAGGGGGAGAAAGGGAAACTCGTCGAGGAGATGTTCGACAACATCGCCCCGACATACGACACCCTGAACCACCGGCTGTCATGGGACATCGACAAGGGATGGCGGCGAAAGGCTATCAAAGCGCTGGCGCCGTTCCATCCCCGTCGTATCCTTGACATCGCCACGGGAACGGGTGACTTCGCCATTCTGGCTGCCCGCATGCTGAAACCCGACGAACTCATCGGCGCTGACATCTCGGAAGGAATGATGAATATCGGTCGCCGCAAGGCTGCCGCCGCAGGTCTCGACAAGGTTATCTCCTTTGCCAAAGAGGACTGTCTCCATCTCTCCTTTCCCGACAACAGCTTCGACGCTGTCACCGCCGCTTTCGGCATCCGTAACTTCCAGGATCTCGATCAAGGGCTCCGTGAAATGTGCCGCGTGCTCAAGCCAGGCGGTCATCTGAGTATCGTGGAACTGACGACACCCGTTGCGTTCCCTATGCGGCAGCTCTTCCACCTCTACGCCCATACCGTCCTGCCCGTCTACGGCCGTCTGATCTCCAAAGACCAGAGTGCCTACGGTTATCTGACAAAGACCATCGAGGCATTCCCGCAGGGAGAGACAATGATGAGGGTACTCAAACAGGCCGGATTTAGTGAGGCTCATTTCCGTCGCCTTACCTTCGGCATCTGTACGATGTATACTGCTACGAAATAAATTACACATTATTATATTATACTGATCACGTATGGATAAATATGGACTCATAGGATATCCCCTCGGACATTCCTTCTCAAAAAATTATTTCAATGAGAAATTCGCCAACGAGCATATCGATGCCGAGTACATCAACTTCGAGATTCCGACCATCGAAGACCTGCCGGAGATCATCGACTCTAATCCAACTCTGAAAGGATTCAACTGTACAATCCCCTATAAGGAGAAGGTGATCAGCTACCTCGATGACATCACGCCGGAGGCCCGCGCCATCGGTGCCGTCAATGTCGTCAAGGTCACCCATAAAGGCCGGAAGATCTTTCTCAAAGGCTATAACAGTGACGTCATCGGCTTCACGCGCTCTATTGAGCCGCTGCTGGAGAAATGTCACCGCAAGGCCCTCATACTCGGTACCGGCGGCGCGTCGAAAGCCATCAACTTCGGATTGAAGTCCCTCGGTCTGCAGACGCTCTTCGTCTCCCGTCATCCCCATGACGGCGCCATCAGCTACGATGACGTGACACCGGAGATTATCAAAGAATATCCCGTCATCGTCAACTGTACGCCCGTGGGCATGTATCCCCATGCCGACGCTTGTCCCAAACTGCCCTACGAGGCGATGGATATTCATACCCTTCTCTACGATCTCATCTATAACCCCGATGAGACACTCTTCATGAAGAAAGGCCGTGAGCATGGCGCCACTGTCAAGAACGGTCTCGAAATGCTGCTTCTCCAGGCTTTCGCCAGCTGGGAGTTCTGGCACGAAAAGTAGGGACATGATTTATCATGTTCCGAAATGACGGATCATAAAATACAAAAATTCGGAACATGATAATACATGTCCCAAAAAAGAAACGGAACATGATAAATCATGTCCCTACAATAACAACGAAAATGAATAACCGATATATGATGCGCGGCGTATCTGCCGCAAAGGAAGATGTGCATAACGCCATCAAGAATATAGATAAAGGTATCTTCCCGCAGGCTTTCTGTAAGATTATTCCCGATATCCTCGGCGGAGATCCCGAGTATTGTAACATCATGCATGCCGACGGTGCCGGTACAAAATCCTCCCTGGCTTATATGTACTGGAAGGAGACCGGTGACCTGAGCGTGTGGAAAGGTATCGCGCAGGATGCCATCGTCATGAATACCGACGACCTGCTGTGCGTCGGTGCCGTGGATAACATCCTTGTATCCTCCACCATCGGACGTAATAAGATGCTCATTCCTGGTGAAGTAATCTCTGCCATTATCAACGGTACCGATGAACTTCTCGCAGAGCTCCGTGGCATGGGAATCGGCATCTGGCCTACAGGCGGTGAGACGGCAGATGTCGGCGACCTCGTCCGTACGATCATCGTCGACTCCACCGTCACCTGCCGCATGAAGCGTAAGGATGTCATCAATAATGCCAACATCCGTCCCGGTGATGTCATCGTCGGCCTCTCCTCCACCGGTCAGGCTACCTACGAGCACCGCTATAATGGCGGCATGGGCAGCAACGGTCTGACGAGTGCCCGTCATGATGTCTTTGCGAAATATCTCGCAACGAAATATCCCGAGAGCTACGACCATGCTGTCCCCGATGACCTCGTTTACAGTGGTAAGTACAAACTCACGGATGCTATCGACGGCGTCCCCGTCAATGCCGGCGAGCTCGTTCTCTCCCCTACACGTACCTATGCTCCTGTCATCAAGAAACTTCTCGATGAGCTGCGTCCGGAAATTCACGGAATGGTACACTGCACGGGTGGCGCACAGACGAAGGTGCTGCATTTCGTTGGTGACAACTGCAAGGTCGTGAAGGACAACATGTTCCCCGTACCGCCGCTCTTCAAGACCATCCATGACTGTTCCGGCACTGACTGGAAAGAAATGTACCAGGTATTCAACATGGGTCACCGCATGGAGATCTATGTCCGTCCCGAGGTTGCAGAGAAAGTCATCGCTATCAGCAAGAGCTTCAACATCGACGCACAGGTCATCGGACATATTGAGGAAGGCAAGAAGAGCCTGACTATTCACTCCGAGTTCGGAACATTCGAATATTAATTTATGGCAGACAACAATAAGATATTAGAGAAACTCGACGGCCTCGAGGCGCGCTTCGAGGAAGTGTCGACACTCATCACAGACCCTTCCGTCATCGCCGATCAACAGCGTTACGTGAAGTTGACGAAGGAATACAAGGATCTGAGTGAGATCATGAAGGCGCGCAAGAAATATGTCGACTGTCTCAACGCCATCAAGGAAGCCAAGGATATCCTCGTCAACGAGAGTGACCAGGAGATGAAAGATATGGCCCGCGAGGAGCTGTCGGAGAATGAGGAGAAACTGCCGAAACTCGAGGAAGATATTAAGATCGCCCTCGTGCCGAAAGATCCCGAGGATGCCAAGAACGTACAGATGGAGATCCGTGCCGGAACGGGTGGTGACGAAGCCTGCCTCTTCGCCGGTGATCTCTTCAATATGTACAAGCGTTTCTGTGAGAGCAAGGGCTGGACCGTGAGTGTCACCGATGTCTCCGAGGGTGCCGTCGGCGGCTTCAAGGAGATAGACTTCGCCGTCAGTGGTACCGATGTCTATGGTACATTGAAATACGAGAGTGGTGTCCACCGCGTACAGCGTGTCCCCGTCACGGAGTCCAACGGTCGTATGCAGACGTCCGCCGCTACTGTCGCCGTCCTCCCCGAGGCAGAGAAGTTTGAGGTTCATATCAACGAGGGCGATATCAAATGGGATACGTTCCGTTCTAGTGGTGCCGGTGGTCAGAATGTCAATAAGGTAAGTTCCGGTGTCCGTCTGCGCTATCCGTGGAAGAACCCGAACACGGGAGAAGTAGAAGAGATCCTCATCGAGTGTACGGAGACGCGTGACCAACCGAAGAATAAGGAGCGTGCGCTGAGTCGTCTGTATACCTATATCTACGATCACGAGCATCAGAAGTATGTCGACGATATCTCCAACCGCCGCAAGAGCCTCGTCTCCACGGGTGACCGTAGTGCGAAGATCCGCACGTACAACTTCCCGCAGGGCCGTGTCACCGATCACCGTATCGGCTATACGACGCACGATCTGCAGGGTTTCCTCAACGGTAATATCCAGCCGATGATCGATGCCCTTACTGTTGCCGAGAATGCCGAGAAGCTCAAAGAGGCAGAATTATAATTTATTCTTATGGGAATTCGATTCACGAAAAAGGAGGATGACGCTGAGGAGAAGGACAAGACCATCCAGGCCAGTGAATTCATCCAGCGCGTCACATCCATGAAACAAAGAAAGTCCGAGGATAAGGCGAAAGAGATCCCCTGGACGGAAATAGAAAAATAACCGTTATGACAAGACAAGAATTAGTCGAGCAGATCTTCACGAAAAAGAGTTTCCTCTGTGTTGGTCTCGACACCGATGAGAAGAAGATCCCGGAACATCTGCTGAAAGAAGAAGACCCGATCTTCGCGTTCAACAAAGCTATCATCGACGCCACCGCGCCTTACTGTGTAGCCTACAAGCCGAACCTCGCCTTCTATGAGGCTGCCGGTCTGAAGGGAATGGCAGCTTTCGAGAAGACTATTCATTATCTCCAGGAGAACTATCCGCATCATTTCATCATCGCTGATGCCAAGCGCGGTGATATCGGCAATACTTCCGCCATGTATGCCCGTACTTTCTTCGAGGAGTATAACCTCGATGCTCTCACCGTCGCTCCTTATATGGGCGAGGACTCCGTGACGCCGTTCCTCGGCTATGCCGGTAAATGGGTAATCCTTCTTGCTTTGACGAGTAACAAGGGCAGTCATGACTTCCAGCTCACGGAAGACAAGGATGGCGAGCGCCTCTTCGAAAAGGTGATCCGCCGCAGTCAGCAATGGGCCGGTGATGATCAGATGATGTATGTCGTCGGAGCCACACAGGGCGAGATGTTCAAGGACATCCGAAAGGTTGCGCCAAACCACTTCCTTCTCGTCCCCGGTGTCGGCGCTCAGGGAGGCAGTCTTCAGGAAGTATGCCGTTATGGCATTATCAAGGACTGTGGACTCCTGGTCAACTCATCCCGTGGCATCATCTATGCCGGTCATGACGAGCAGTTTGCAGCCGCCGCTGCCGCTAAAGCCAAAGATCTGCAGGCTCAGATGGCCGTAGAACTTGAAAAAATCTGTAAATAATCCCGTAGAATCAATGGAATTTGGATTTTTTTTGCTACATTTGCAAAAATAATTCAATTCGATCGATTTCAATGGAATTTACAGCTCAACAAATCGCTGCCTTCATTCAAGGCACAGTAGAGGGTGACGAGCACGCCACCGTCCATACATTCGCTAAGATCGAGGAAGGAAAGCCAGGGGCTATCTCCTTCCTCGCTAATTCCAAATATACCCATTATCTTTATTCTACCGAGTCGACGATCGTTCTTGTCGATGAGAGTATTGAGGTAGAAGCCGATAAAGTCAAGCCGACGATTATCCGCGTGAAGAATGCCCGTGACTGTGTGGCCAAGTTGCTGCAGATGTACGAGGCCTCCCGTCCGAAGAAAACGGGTATCGACAGTCTTGCTTTCATCTCTCCGAAGGCCACGGTGGGTAAGGATGTCTATATCGGTGCCTTCGCCGTGATCAGTGACGGTGCCGTCATCGGAGACGGTACGCAGGTCTATCCCCATGCCTTTGTTGGAGAGGGCGTGACTCTCGGCACGAACTGTAAGATCTACCCGAACGTAACGATCTATCACGGCTGCAAGCTCGGCAACAATGTCACACTCCATGCCGGTGCGGTCATCGGCGCTGACGGCTTCGGTTTCGCTCCGAATCCACAGACAAACCAGTATGACAAGATTCCGCAGATTGGTATCGTCACCATCGAAGACAATGTAGAGATTGGTGCCAACAGTTGTGTCGACCGCTCTACCATGGGCACGACGATCATCCGTAAGGGCGTGAAGCTCGACAACCTCGTACAGATTGCCCATAATGTGGAAGTCGGAGAGAACACGGTGATGTCCGCCCAGGTCGGTATCGCCGGCAGTACAAAAGTCGGCCAGTGGTGCATGTTCGGTGGTCAGGTAGGTATCGCCGGTCATATCACCATCGGCGACCAGGTGTTCCTCGGTGCGCAGAGTGGTGTACCGGGCAGTCTGAAGAGCGGCCAGCAGCTCATTGGCACACCGCCGATGGAGAAGTTGCCGTATTTCAAGAGTCAGGCTGTCTTCCGCCGTCTCCCGGAGATGTACAAGGAGATCAGTGAACTGAAGAAAGAAATCGAGAATCTCAAGAAACAGAAATAAAAATCAACAAAGATATATGTCTAAACAAAAGACACTCAAAGGCAGTTTCTCCTTGTTTGGCAAGGGACTGCATACAGGTCTCAACCTGACGGTGACTTTCAACCCGGCACCGGAGAACAGTGGTTATAAAATTCAGCGTATCGACCTCGAGGGGCAGCCCATCATCGAGGCTATCGCGGAGAATGTCGTAGATACCCAGCGGGGTACCGTCCTCGGCAAGGGTGATGTCCGTGTCTCTACAGTAGAGCACGGCATGGCCGCCCTCTATGCCATGGGTATCGACAACTGTCTCATCCAGGTGAACGGTCCTGAGTTCCCTATCCTCGACGGCTCCGCCGCCATCTTCGTGGAGAACATCCAAAAGGTAGGCATTGAAGACCAGAATGCCGAGAAGGACTGGTACATCATCCGCAAGAAGATTGAGGTGAAGGACGAGCAGACAGGCTCGAGCATCATTATCCTCCCCGATGATGAGTTCTCCATCACCGCCATGTGCTCCTTCAACTCCAAATTCATCAACAGCCAGTTTGCGACCCTTGACCGTGTCGATGACTTTGCCACGGAGATCGCCCCGGCACGTACCTTCGTCTTCGTCCGTGACATCGTGCCGTTGCTTGAAGCCAACCTCATCAAAGGCGGTGACCTCGACAATGCCATTGTTATCTATGAGCGTGAGGTACCACAAGACAAGCTTGACCACCTCGCCGACGTGCTGAAGGTACCGCATATCGATGCCAAGCATATCGGCTATATCCAGCACCGTCCCCTGCAGTGGGAGAACGAATGTACCCGTCATAAGCTCCTCGACATCATCGGCGACATGGCCCTCATCGGCCGCCCCATCAAGGGCCGTATCGTTGCCACGCGTCCCGGTCATACCATCAACAACCAGTTTGCCCGTGCCATGCGCCGCGAGATCCGTAAGCATGAGATTCAGGCGCCGATCTATGATCCCAACGAGAAGCCGATCATGGACAATGTCCGCATCCGTCAGCTCCTCCCCCACCGCTATCCCATGCAGCTCGTCGATAAGATCATCGCCATGGGTCCGACAAGTATCGTAGGTGTGAAGAATGTCACGGCCAACGAGCCCTTCTTCCAGGGCCATTTCCCCACAGAGCCCGTCATGCCCGGTGTCCTGATGGTAGAGGCCATGGCCCAATGCGGCGGCCTCCTCGTGCTCAACCAGCTGGAAGAGCCGGAGCGCTGGAG
Organism: Prevotellaceae bacterium; assembly: GCA_029226205.1. Lineage (GTDB taxonomy): Bacteria > Bacteroidota > Bacteroidia > Bacteroidales > Bacteroidaceae > Prevotella. Next base: position 37,310 of record JAQXXT010000070.1, on the reverse strand, counting down.
CACCTATTTCGTAAAGATCGACGATGTGAAGTTCCGTGAGAAGGTCGTCCCCGGTGACACCCTCCTCTTCCGTGTCGAGCTTCTCCATCCCGTCCGTCACGGCATCAGTTCCATGAAGGGTTATATGTTCGTCGGCGATCATGTCGTCAGCGAGGCTACCTTCACCGCACAAATCGTAAAAAACAAATAAGACATGTCCAATCAGATTAGTCCATTGGCCTTTGTCCATCCCGAGGCACAGCTCGGCGACGGCAATATCATTGGCCCCTTCTGTTATATCGATAAGAATACGATCCTCGGAGATAACAACGTCCTGCAGAACAGTGTGACCATCAACTATGGCGCGCGTATCGGCAACAACAACGAGTTCTTCCCCGGCGCAAGCATCTCCACGAAGCCCCAGGACCTGAAGTTCCATGGTGAGGACACCCTCTGTGTCATCGGTGACAACAACTCCATCCGTGAGAATGTCACCATCTCCCGTGGTACGGCATCCAAAGGCAAGACCGTCATGGGCGACAACAACCTCCTGATGGAGAATATGCATCTCGCCCACGACTGTGTCCTCGGCAGCCACTGTATCATCGGCAACTCCACAAAGTTCGCCGGTGAGGTGCGAATCGATGACAATGCCATCGTCTCCGCCACCGTCCTCTGCCATCAGTTCTGCCGTATCGGCGGTTACGTGATGATCCAGGGTGGTTGCCGTTTCTCCCAGGATATTCCACCTTATATTATTGCCGGCAAGGAGCCGACCCGCTATTGCGGCGTGAACCTCGTCGGTCTGCGCCGTCATGGCTTCAGCCGTGACCTCATCGAGAATATCCATGAGGCTTACCGCCTTCTCTATAGTGAGGGCATCCTCAAGGATGGTATTCAGAAGATTAAAGAGACGCTGAATGTCACGCCGGAGATCCAGTATATCATCGATTTCGTGGAGAGTTCCCAGCGAGGTATCATCCGATGAACGAAGGAAATAACCAGAAGCCCGTCCTTCTTGTCGTCCTCGGTCCTACCGGGGTCGGCAAGACGGCGCTCTGTCTGGATATCGCCGAACACTACGGTATTCCCATTGTGAATGCCGACTCCCGACAGATTTTTGCCGAACTGCCCATCGGCACGGCGGCACCGACAGAAGAACAACAACGTCGTGTGCGCCATTATTTTGTGGGCAATCATCATCTGCAAGATTATTATTCCGCTTCCTGCTATGAACAGGATGTCATGAGTCTGTTGCCGAAACTCTTCGAGGCACAGACTTCCCGGTCTGCCCATCGTCCCGTCGCCCTGCTTACAGGAGGCAGCATGATGTATATTGATGCCGTCTGTGAAGGCATCGATGATATCCCCACCGTCCGCGATGATATCCGTGAGGAGATGAAACGGCGGCTGGCGGAAGAAGGACTCCCCGCCCTTGTAGAAGAGCTCCATCATCTTGATCCCGAGCATTGGGCTATCGTCGACCGGCATAATCCCCGCCGTGTCGTCCATGCGTTGGAGATCTGCCATCAGACGGGAAAGACTTATACGTCCTTCCGTGTTCATCATGTGAAGCAGCGTCCGTTCGACATTGTCAAAATTGGTCTCAACCGCGACCGCGCCGAACTCTATGACCGTATCAACAATCGTGTGCTGCAGATGATGGCCGACGGACTGGAAGAAGAGGCCCGTCGTGTCTATCCTCTTCGTGGACTGAACAGTCTGAACACGGTAGGCTACCGCGAGCTGTTTTCCTATTTCGACGGGACGATAGACCGCGAAGAGGCGATCCGTCAGATCCAGTCGAACACGCGCCGTTACATGCGTAAGCAGCTGACGTGGTTTAAGCGTGACGAGCGCATCCGTTGGTTTCATCCCAATGATGAAACCGAAATCCTTAACTATATCGATACCATCGTAGGGGTATAATTTATTATGTCCTCGAAAAGGCCGTACGTAAACCTTTACGGACAATTTTTCAGAGAAACACATACGGGGTACGGGTATTTTTCTTATCTTTGCAAATGAAATAATTAAAAACAAACTAAAACAAATTAATATTATGTCACAACTCAAAGCATTGAACAAGCGTACGGCACCGAAGAGCGTGATGCCGGAGAGAATCATTCAGTTTGGTGAAGGCAACTTCCTTCGCGCATTCGTTGACTGGATCATTTATAATATGGACCAGAAGACGGATTTCAACTCTTCCGTAGTGATTGTTCAGCCACTGGAGCATGGCATGATCGATATGCTCAACGGCCAGGACTGCCTCTACCATGTCAATCTGCAGGGTAAGGAGAACGGCAAACCCGTGAACACGCTGACCCGTATCGATGTTGTCAGCCGTGCCCTGAATCCGTATACACAGAACCAGGCATTCCTCGCCCTCGCCGAGCAGCCGGAGATGCGTTTCATCATCTCCAACACTACCGAGGCAGGTATTGCCTTCGACGATAGTTGTAAGTTCACCGATGCTCCTGCCGCTTCTTATCCCGGCAAGCTCGTCCAGCTCCTCTTCCACCGTTATCAGTTCTTCGAGGGTGATCCTACCAAGGGTATGATCCTCATGCCTTGCGAGCTCATCTTCCTCAACGGCCATCATCTGAAAGAGTGCATCTACCAGTATATCGAACTCTGGAAAGACGACATGGGTAAGGACTATGAAGGGTTCAAGGAGTGGTTCACCAAATACTGCTATGTCTGCGCTACCCTCGTAGACCGCATCGTTCCGGGCTTCCCGCGTGACACCATCAAGGAGATTCAGGAGAAGATCAGCTACAAGGACAACATGGTCGTCAAGGCCGAGAGCTTCCACCTCTGGGTCATCGAGAAAGCAGAGAATATGACGATTGAAGAGATGAAGGCCGAGTTCCCCGCAGAGAAGGCCGGACTCCATGTCCTCATCACCGACAACGAGAAACCGTATCATGCCCGTAAGGTCACCCTGTTGAACGGTCCTCATACCGTTCTCTCACCTGTTGCCTTCCTCAGTGGCGTGAACATCGTCCGCGATGCCTGTGAGCATCCCGTCATCGGCAAGTATGTCCATAAGGTACAGTTCGACGAACTCATGCAGACCCTTGACCTTCCGATGGATGAGCTGCAGAAATTCGCCAGTGATGTCCTCGAGCGTTTTGAGAACCCGTTCGTAGACCATCAGGTGACGAGCATCATGCTCAACTCCTTCCCGAAATATAACACGCGTGATCTCCCGGGCGTGAAGATTTATCTCGAGCGTAAGGGCGAGCTTCCGCAGGGCCTCGTCTTCGGTCTCGCTGCTATCATCACCTATTATAAAGGTGGCAAGCGTGCCGACGGTACGGAGATTGTTCCGAAGGATGATCCGAAGATCATCGCCAAGCTCCAGGAGCTCTGGGCTACCGGTGACACGCAGAAGATTGCCGAGGGCGTTCTTGCTTACGATTATGTATGGCACGAGGATCTCAACAAGACCGTTCCCGGTCTTACAGCTCTCGTAAAGAAAGACCTCGACCTCATCCAGCAGAAAGGTATGCTCGAGGCAGTGAAGACGATCTTATAAAAAGCCTCACCCCCAATACAGCCTCACCCCCAACCCCTCTCCAAAGGAGAGGGGAGTGAAATGTCTTTTCCCTTTTAGGACGGCCACAAGAGCCGTGCCCTACGGTGGATGTCTGCTATCGTAAGGCACGGTCCTTGTAGCCGTCCTTCTTTTAGTCTCGGTGGAACCACACATTATATCACCATTCAGAATGTGAAGAAAGGACAGTATATTTATGTGGAGCGCCAAGACAGTAAAAATATGTTCAACCGCAACTCTTTACAGAATGCTGATCTGACGAAGTTCAATTGTGATAGTATCGAGTCCTATACAAACTCTTCTAATCACTACGTAACGAAATATCAGTGCTCAGAGACCGGCGACATCACATTCTGTGTACAGAATCTGGCCCTCTATCGCATCGCTGTTGTGAAGGACTTCAAGAAGATCGGCACTGACTTTAACTACTCCACTTATAGCATAGACTATCCCGTAAATTACAACTATAACTCTTCCCTGGCTAACAAGGCGTTAACGCCCTACGAGGTAACACAGACCAGTTATGATGCTACGAAGAGTACCGTGACGATGTCAGTAGTTTCTTCTGGAGAAATTGCAAGTGGTGAAGGTGTTATCCTTGATGGCGAGAAGAATACCTCTTATCCTATCTTCACCACAGACGTGAATACAACTCCGACCACCAACAGTAACAATGCGCTCGTAGGCTCCGGTGCAAGTACTGTATCCATGAACAGTGCTGCAGCAGATGGTTACACAAACTACATCTTCACCCACACCTATTATAATATAGTAGATGGAAAGCCTTCTGGTGACAAACAGACCAGCAGCAAACAATGCTTCTATCGTTGGGTTAAAGGAGATCTGGCAGCCAATAAGTGTTATCTGCATCTGAAGACCTCTTCTTCCGCCAAGCCTTACATCACCTTCCTTCTCGATGATGTACCCACGGCTATCGAAGGAATCAACGCAGAGGCAGATACTAATGGCGACGATGCTTATTACACCCTCACGGGTATCCGCATCTCCCGTCCTTCTAAACCGGGAATGTATATCCATCAGGGTAAGAAAATCTTGGTAAAATAAATATCTTTTCTGCCTTTAGGACGGCCACAAGGGCCGCCCCTACGGTGGATTTAGGACGGCCACAAGGGCCGCACCCTACGGTGGAAATAATATCCCTATTAGAAATAAAAAATCCCGTGAGGTTGCCCCCACAGGATTCTTATATTAGGATAGGATATGCTTACTCAGCAGCATCGCTCCAGTCTTCCTTCGTCTTGCGGACATAGGAAGCGTAACGACGCTTAGCAGCCTTCTCCGTCTCAGCATAGAGCTCGTCAGCCTCTTCAGGACGGGCCTTCTTCAGAGAAGCGAAGCGGACCTCACCCTGCAGATACTTCTGGAAGTTATCCCACTGCGGCTCCTTAGAGTCGAGCTGGAACGGGTTCTTGCCTTCCTTGGCGAGTTCAGGATTGTAACGCCACAGATGCCAGTAACCGCACTCAACGGCGAGAGCCTCCTCATGCTGGCTACGGTTCATGCCACGCTTGCCCTTGCCATCGAAGTCCTTACCCTTGATACCGTGGTTGATACACGGAGCGTAAGCGATGACGAGAGACGGGCCTGGATAAGCCTCAGCCTCACGGATAGCCTTCAGTGTCTGAGCATTGTCAGCACCCATAGCGATCTGAGCGACATAGATATAACCATAGGTCGTCTCCATCAGACCGAGGTCCTTCTTCGTCACACGCTTACCGGCAGCAGCGAACTGTGCGATAGCGCCCAGCGGCGTAGCCTTGGAAGACTGACCACCGGTGTTGGAGTAAACCTCAGTATCAAGAACGAGGATGTTGATATCCTCACCCGTGGAGAGGACGTGGTCGAGACCACCGTAACCGATATCGTAAGAAGCACCATCACCACCGATGATCCACTGAGAACGTTTCACGAGGTAGTGATCCAGCGTCTTCAGTTCAGCGCAGATCGGGCAGCCAGCCTCAGCACCCTTGGCGATGAGCGGCTTCAGAGCGGCAGCGGCAGCCTTAGAGCCGTCGGCGTCATTCTGGTTATCGATCCACTGCTGAGCGGCAGCCTTGAAGTCAGCGGGCGTGTCGTCCTTGGCCATAGCCTCCTGCAACAGCATCGTGATACGCTTCTTCATCTTCTTGTTGGCGAGGGTCATACCGAGACCGAACTCGCAGAAGTCCTCAAACAGAGAGTTGTTGAAGGCAGGACCCTGACCCTTCTCGTTCTTGCAGTAAGGCGTAGAAGGAACAGAAGCGGAGTAGATGGAGGAGCAACCGGTAGCGTTAGCGATCATCTCACGGTCACCGAAGAGCTGAGAGATCAGTTTCACATACGGAGTCTCACCACAACCGGAGCAAGCGCCGGAGAACTCGAAGAGCGGAGTAGCGAACTGAGAGTTCTTCGGACTCTGCTTGATATCTACGAGATCCTGCTTAGACTTGACGTTCTTGGTCAGATAAGTCCAGTTCTCTGCCTCCTTGATCATCTCAGGAGCATCAACATTGAACGGAACCATCTTCAGAGCCTTCTCACCCTTCTTACCCGGGCAGACATCAGCACAGTTACCGCAGCCGAGGCAGTCGAGAACTGAAGTCTCAATACGGAACTGCATACCCTTCAGAGCCTTCGGAGCGAGGATATCAATGGTCTTGCCGTCGAAGCCAGCCTTCTCCTTGTCGTCGAGGACAAACGGACGGATGGCAGCGTGCGGACAAGCGAATGCACACTTGTTACACTGGATACAGTTGTCAGGATTCCATGTAGGAACGAAAGCCTCTACACCACGCTTGTCGTAAGCAGCGGTGCCTACCTGCCATGTACCATCGACTGTGCCGTGCTTGACGAAGTCGGAAACCTTCAGCAGGTCACCGGCCTGAGCGTTCATCGGACGGACAATCTCCTTGACGAAGTCAGGAGCGTCGTCAACCTTCTTCTCATCCTCAGGCAGATTAGCCCAAGCGGGATCGACAGTGAGCTGCTTGTACTCACCACCACGGTCAACGGCAGCATAGTTCATCTTCACGATATCCTCACCCTTCTTACCATAGGACTTAACGATGAACTTCTTCATCTGCTCTACGGCGAGATCCTCGGGGATGACCTTCGTGATACGGAAGAAAGCGGACTGCAGGATGGTGTTGGTACGGTTGCCCAGACCAATCTCCTGGCCGATCTTCACGGCGTTGATATAGTAAACTGTGATATGATGCTGTGCCCAGTACTTCTTCACGTGATTCGGGATGAAGTTGATGAGCTCGTCACCGTCGAAGATTGTGTTCAACAGGAATGTACCATTGTCACGAAGACCACGGCATACATCATACATGTGGAGGTAAGCCTGAACGTGGCAAGCCACGAAGTTAGGCGTGTTCACGAGGTATGCGCTGTGGATCGGCTCATCACCGAAACGCAGGTGAGAGCAGGTGAAACCACCACTCTTCTTAGAGTCATAAGAGAAGTATGCCTGGCAGTACTTGTTGGTATTGTTACCAATGATCTGTACGGAGTTCTTGTTGGCACCGACAGTACCATCAGAACCGAGGCCGAAGAACTTAGCTTCGAAGAGGCTGTCACCACCCATCGGGATCTCTTCCTCTTCGGGCAGAGAAGTGAAGGTGACATCATCAACGATACCCACGGTGAAGTGGTTCTTGGGCTCAGGGAGCTCGAGGTTCTTGAAGACAGCGACGATCTTAGCCGGTGTCGTATCGGAAGAACCGAGACCATAACGGCCACCGACAACGAGCGGATGACGAGGATCGTCATACAGAGCGCTCTTCACGTCGAGATACAGAGGCTCACCCTCTGCTCCAGGCTCCTTCGTACGGTCGAGGACAGCGATACGCTTAACAGTAGCGGGGATAGCCTTGCGGATAGCCTCCACAGAGAACGGACGGAAGAGGTGAACAGCCACCATACCGACCTTCTTGCCCTGCTTTGTCAGATAGTCGATAGCCTCGCGTGCCGGCTCCGTAGCGGAACCCATCAGCACGATGACATTCTCTGCGTCGGGAGCACCATAGTAGTTGAACAGATGATACTCACGGCCCGTGATCTTGGAAACTTCTGCGAGGTGCTTCTCAACGATCTCAGGAACGCGGTCGTAATACTGGTTGCAAGCCTCACGATGCGTGAAGAATGTCTCCGGGTTCTCAGCGGTACCACGGGTGACAGGACGCTCAGGACTCATGGCACGGTCACGGAAGCGCTTGATCCAATCGGGATTGACGAGCGGACGGATATCCTCCATGTCCATCTCCTCAATCTTGTGATACTCGTGAGAGGTACGGAAGCCATCGAAGAAGTTGATGAACGGTACCTCAGACTCCAGTGTAGAGAGATAGGGAACGGCTGTCAGATCCATCACCTCCTGAACACTGCCGGAGCAGAACATAGCGAAACCAGTCTGACGGCAAGCCATGACATCCTGGTGATCACCGAAGATACACAGGGAGTGGCTGGCCAGCGTACGGGCAGACACGTTGAAGACGCAGGGGAGGAGCTCACCGGCAATCTTGTACATGTTAGGGATCATCAGCAGCAGACCCTGAGAAGCCGTGTAGGTAGATGTCAGGGCACCAGCCTGCAGAGAGCCGTGGACAGCACCGGCGGCGCCACCCTCAGACTCCATCTCCTGAACGGAAACAGTCTGACCAAACAGATTCTTACGGCCTTTTGCAGCCCACTCATCGACATGCTCTGCCATCGGAGATGACGGAGTGATGGGGTAGATTGCTGCGACCTCAGTAAACATATAGCTTACGTGAGCGGCAGCAGTGTTACCATCACAAGTGATAAACTTTTTTTCTTTAGCCATTTTTATAGATATAAAATGTTGATGTATATTTTTTCGTTAATAGAGGAAGCCGAGGAGCCACAGTGGCAGTCGGTTGCCTTTACCTATTTCTGTATTATAGCGGGCGTAGATCGTGTCGGCATTGTAGCGGATCTTCTGACCGCCCTGGGCGTCACAGACGCGGAACTTCCGGTTGCCGTCGATGATATACTGTCCGTCCTTGTTACTCGTCGAGACGACATGATCTTTCCACATCGTATTGACAAAGAACGTCTCCATCGCCGTCTGACGGTCTACCGCTATGGGATAGATGGCGTAGAGGAGGTTGGAGTTGTGCATCATCACCTTCGCCGGCTTCTTCGGGAACGACTGACCGACGGGATAGATCATGTTGATCAGTCGGGCATCGGCGAGATACTTGATATAGTTCATTACCGTGGCGCGGCTCGTCTCAATCTCCAGAGCCAGTTGACTGATGTTCGGTGCCTTCGGACCGGCAAGAGCTAGGAGGTAGAATAGCTTCTTGATCTTCGTGAGATATTTCAGCTCGATCTGCTTGATAAGCAGGATATCAACCTCCGTCATCATGTTCATCGTCTTCAGCAAGTTCTCCGAGAAGTTACGATGTTCGAGAAAGAAGGGATAGAAACCATGATGGATATAATCGTCGAAATATTTCATCGGAGAAGCCAAAGGGAGAATCTCCCTGACGATATGCTCGTGGTCGTTGACGATCTCATCAAGACTATAGGGATGGAAATGATTGCCTGTCATCAGGTTAAGGAATTCACGGAACGAGAAGCCGCGGAGGTTGTAGCTCTTCACGATACCGTTAAGTTCAGGGTTCTCCTCCTTCAACCGCATGACACTCGAGCCCGTGAACACAATCTTCAACTCGGGGAAGAGGTCGTAACAGCGGCGCAGCTCCATGCTCCAGTCAGGCTCCTTGAAGACCTGGTCGATAAGCAGCGTCTTACCACCATGGTTGACGAAGTCACGGGCGAAATCAGTGATGCCATTACCGTGGAAATAGAAGTTGTTCATATTCACGTACAGACAAGACCGGTTGCCGACACCGAACTTCTCCTTGGCGTACTGCAGCAGGAAGGTCGTCTTTCCTACCCCACGCGTACCTTTGATGCCGATAAGGCGGTCGTTCCAGTCGATCTCATCCATCAGGGTGCGTCGTACCGGGGCGGAGGTATGCTCCAACAAGTAGTCGTGAGTTCTGAAGAAGGCTTCTTCCATTTCTGTTGAGTGTATTTGTAGTTTTTAATGGGAAAGCAACGGATGCCCGCCCGTGATTGTTCTTATCAGATGCAAAATTAGCATTTTCTTTTGAATTTGCAAACTCTACGTGACAAAAAATTGCGGCGTTCACATTTTTTTACTAATTTTGCCCACGTAATCGTTTTCAATTTATGAAACTTCATATTTTCAATCCTGAGCATGACCTTGCGCTGGCCGCCAACCAGTGGAACTGGACCTCTCCGAAAGCCGGAAGGGTGCAGCGTGAACGGTTGTTCTCCCTCCCCGAACGCTGGGCGGCACCGGGTGATCTCATCCTTATGCCGCACGGAGCCAGCCTACCCGAAGGCCATCGCAAGGATGTCAACTTCGTCACTGAGATTCCCGCAGGCTATACCCCCGAGAGCCTTCCTCTGAATCCCTGGGGCTGGGACCGCGCCGTCGTCCATGAATACCACCGGCTTCTGGCACCTGATGATAAAATGCTCGTCCGTCGGTGGGACGAAGCCATGGCGCCGCGCCTCGATGCCATCCGCCAACTGTCATCGCGCTGCTGGTGTGTCAGCCATCTGCAAACAGAGACGATCGTCACGGATGCTCTCGATGAGGTCGCGACTTTCCTCCACAGCCACCGTGGCGGCGTACTGAAGAGTCCGTGGAGCAGCAGCGGCCGTGGCGTCCTCCTGCTTCCCGCTGATCAGTTGCTGACACAGCGCTGGCAGCCATGGGCCCATGGCGTCATCAGGAGTCAAGGCAGCGTCGTCGTAGAGCCTATATATAATAAGGTGAAAGATTTTGCCCTCGAGTTCTTCGCCAATGAGGATGGCACTGTCCGTTACGAGGGTCTGAGCCTCTTCCATACCGAGGGCGCCACCTACCGCGGCAATGTCATTGCGTCGGAGGAAGAGAAACGGCGACAACTGTCGGCTGTCATACCCTGGAGTAACATCCTGCCATTAATCGATCATTTCCGCTCTGTCATAGCCCCCGCCGTCAAAGGCATCTATTCGGGTCCCTTAGGCATCGACCTCATGGTCGTGGACGAAGGTGGTGTGTTGAACGTCAAAGTCGCGGAATTGAATCTGAGAAAGACCATGGGATGGGCGGCAATAGTACAGTAGGGATATGATTCATTAAGTTCCGATCCTCAAAGTCATCATGTTCCGAAGATTTTTTGTTAAGATTACTTGTTGTATACAAATAAAAAGATTATCTTTGCAGAAAAAAGAAAGGCTATGATACATACAGGTGAAAAATATATCAACCCTTTGACCGACTTCGGTTTCAAACGGATTTTTGGTACACCGTTCAATAGTGATCTATTGACCAGTTTTTTAAATGCCGTCCTTGATGGTGAACGAAATATTGTTGAAGTGAAATACAACAACAGTGAGATGTTTGGCAGTAACGAGGAACAGCGCAAGGCAGTCTTTGATGTTTACTGTACCACAAATGATGGCAGTCGTTTCATTGTTGAAATGCAAAATGTGTATCAAGACTTTTATAAAGATCGATCTATCTACTATTCCACGTTTCCTATCACCGAACAAGCGAAGAAAGGTGATTGGAACTATGAACTACAACCAGTTTATACTGTTGGAATTCTGAACTTCACCTTTCCAGAAGACAAAAAGAGTGATGATAGCGGTGTTTTCCGAGAGGTAAAGCTGATGGATATCAACCGCAAGGAAATATTCTACGACAAGTTGACCTATATATACATAGAATTGGCCAATTTTAGTAAGGAACTTGAAGAATGCAAGACAATGATGGATAAATGGCTATTCTGTCTGAAGAACATGTCTAATCTCTTGGAGCGTCCTACAGAGTTGCAAGGTCGTGTCTTTGAGAAACTCTTCAAAACGGCTGAAATAGCAAAATTCAAGCCCATGGAATTAAAGGCTTACGAGCAAAGTATCAATGCCTATAGAGATATCAAGAATGGTATGGATGCTGCCAAACGCGAAGGTTTCGCCATAGGAAAGAAAGAAGGAAGAGCTGAGGGAAGAGAAGAAGGAAGGGCCGAAGGTATTGAAGAAGGTGAATCAAGAGCTTTGGCAAAGGTAGTACGTAATATGCGCAAAATGGGCCTCACCGATCAGCAGATCGCTGAGGCTACAAACCTTTCCCTCGAAACCATCCTAAAAGTAAAAGAATGATATTTCAGGATTCATCATGATTCTAGTAGAGATCATGGTGGATCCTGTCCAATAAAAGCCTTAATTTCCATCGAAGAAACGCAATTAGTCTTATTTTTATCGTAAAGAGCGGCCCTTGTGGCCGTCCTAACCGCAACGTTATACGATTAGAACATCCACAAGAGCCGCACATTTTTACTTTTGAATAACTTCCATGAACTCCTTGCCGGTGATGGTCTCCTTCTTCAGAAGGATAGCGGCAGCGGCATTCATCTTGTCCTGATTGTCAGTAATAATCTTCACGGCTTTCTCATGGGCCTCACGGACGATGCGCTCAACCTCGTCATCAATGGCTTTCGCCGTCTCGGCGCTACATGTCAGACTGCTGGCACCTCCAAGGTAACGGTTCCGCTGTTGTTCGAGCTGTACCATACCGAAGCGGTCACTCATACCGTAGGTCGTGATCATCGACCGGGCGAGTTGCGTGGCCTTCTCAATATCATTGGAGGCTCCCGTAGTACACGTATGGCACATCACCTCCTCAGCGGCACGGCCACCGGTGAGCGTAGCAATCTGCTGCAGCATCTCCTTCTTGCTCATCAGGTGTTTCTCACCGGCATCGACCTGCATGGTATAGCCAAGGGCACCACTCGTTCGCGGCACAATGGTGATCTTCTGTATCGGTGCCGTTCCTGTCTGCATGGCGGCAACCATAGCGTGGCCGATCTCATGATAGCTGATAATCTTCTTCTCTTCGGGCGAGATGACGGCACCCTTCTTCTGTTCACCGGCAATGACCGTCTCCACACTCTCCTCAATATCCTGCGTCGTCACGGCTTTCTCACCGAGACGGACGGCACGGAGGGCTGCCTCGTTGACGATATTCGCGATATCGGCGCCACTGGAACCTGCCGTGGCACGACCGACGGCATCAAGATCTATATCTTCATGCTTGACATGACGGAGATGAACCTTAAAGATAGCCTTACGGCCTTCGAGATCCGGAAGTTCCATGATAACCCGACGGTCGAAACGTCCCGGACGCAGCAGAGCCTTATCAAGACTCTCGGGTCTGTTGGTAGCGGCAAGGATGACAACACCCTTTGTGGCATCGAAACCATCCATCTCCGTGAGCAACTGGTTCAACGTCTGTTCACGCTCATCATTACCCATGGACGAGTCACGGCTCTTGCCGATGGCATCGATCTCATCGATGAAGATGATACACGGCGCTTTCTCTGCAGCCTGACGGAAGAGGTCACGGACTTTCGCAGCACCCATACCAACGAACATCTGGACGAACTCCGAGCCACTGATGGAGAAGAACGGCACATGGGCCTCACCGGCTACAGCACGGGCAATCAAAGTTTTACCGGTGCCCGGAGGACCGACGAGGAGAGCACCCTTCGGCAGACGGGCGCCGAGGGCTGTATATTTCTTTGGATTATGAAGAAAGTCGACGAGTTCCATGAGTGTGGCCTTCGCCTCATCCTGTCCGGCGACATCAGCGAAGCGTGTCTTCACTTCTTTTTCTGCATAGACCTTCGCACCGGACTTACCGACAGAGAGGAAGCCACCGCCGCCACCGAGGCCGCCTTTCATCATCTTGTTGGTTCCGGCGCGCCAAATCCACCAGAAGATCAGAGCCGGGAGAATCCACCAGACGAAGAAGTCAACGAGCGGGGAACTCTTCTGCGGCACCTCTTTCGAGATCTCCACTTTTCCTGTCTTCGTCGGCGCCTTGGCATTCAACAGCCGGGCGACGAGCTGGGGATCATTAACCTCAGAAGTACGATACGTCTGGGTCTCCTGTTGTTGGGCGAAAGGATTGTAAGTCTTAGACATTTTGTCAGTAGCTTTCTTTGTTACCGACGGAATGTCATAATAAATATAGCCGTCCTTGACGACGACCTTGGATACTTTTCCTTTATCCAACTGGGTGATAAAGGTACCATAGTCGGCATCCTTGATCTGCGACTGACCGACATAAGGGGCCAGGAGCGAGTTCAGGAGCACCAGAACGAGAATACCAATGAGTAATCCGTTCCAATTAAAGAATTGTTGCCGTTTCTCCGGCGTTGTCTGCTTCTTCATAACGTTTTTCTCTTTTGTGGAAGGACGTTCCTTCCACAGAAGAGAAAAACAAAAAGCGTTCCAAATTGATCCACTCGTAGGGTGCGGCCCTTGTGGCCGTCCTAATTGTTTTATTGTGGCGTTAGGACGGCCACAAGGGCCGCACTCTACGAGTGGAACTTACAAAATTCGTCCTACCAGGCGGAAATTAAGAGTTGGATAGACAAATTTATTTTTCCATATCCGTAAATGTCCGCTTTCCCTGAGCATAATATTTCCAGAGAATACTGTAGGGACGGCGCTCGGGAACCTCGTCGACGACACGTGTTCGGGCAATCTCCTCGCGGTCCTTGTCGAAGTCATGTTTCCATTTCCGGAACGCATGGCGTGCCTTGAAGATCGCCTTAAAATCACCAAGATTTCGGTTGAGGATCAGCGTCTCAAAGGCAGCGAGATAGTCGAGGAACCACCGCATGCGCATAACGGGGCGCAACTCATCATCGGGGAGGTTCTTATAGAGCATAGTAAGGTTGTTGCGGAAATTCAGGAAGGTCTTACGTGGATTCCCCTGAGGCAGCGTGCCGCCACCGACATGATAGACCTCACTGTCAGGGACACAAACGACACGACGGCCCCGCTGGCGCAGGCGCCAACAGAGGTCTATCTCCTCGTTATGGGCGAAGAAACGGTCATCGAAGCCACCGACATCCTCAAAGTCCTTGCTACGGATCATCAGGCAGGCACCCGTGGCCCACAACAGGTCATCAACGGTGTCATACTGGTCATTATCCCGCTCAACAGTACTGAAAACACGGCCGCGGCAGAACGGATAACCATAACGGTCGAGAAAGCCACCGGCAGCACCGGCATACTCAAAGACGTCATGGTCATAGTAAGACAGGAGTTTTGGCTGACAAGCTGCTACATCGGGGCGCCGCTCCATGAATTCGAGCATCGGCGTGAGCCAGTGATGTGGCACCTCGACGTCACTATTCAATAGAACATAATAATCGGCCTCTATCTGTTTCAACGCACGGTTATAGCCACCGGCGAACCCGTAGTTCTGATCGAGAAGTAACGTCTTCACCTGGGGAAACTGCTCCTCAAGCATCTCCATCGAACAGTCTGTCGACCGGTTGTCGGCAACCCATACCTCCGCCTCCTCACGACTATACTGGTAAACCGCCGGCAGGAATTTCTTCAACATCTCACGGCCGTTCCAGTTTAAGATGACTACTGCTACCTTACTCATAATAGTTCTACTTTTAACGCACTCTTGTCGGCATTGAACGCACCAAGACGGACACGAAGGATCTCATTGTCATATTCCTCGCGGGCCATGGCAGCGGGGAGCTCCACACGGATATAGTTACGCGTGAAGCCATGCATGGCATGCCCCTGTTCGGCTTTTTCAAACAACACCTCAGCTTCCTGACCGATATGTGCGGCGTAAAAGGCTTTCGTCTTCTCATCGGAGAGTTTCAGCAGCCGATGGACCCGACGCTTCTTCTCTTTCTCCTCGACAACATAAGGGATGGCAAGGGCCGATGTGCCGGGGCGCTCACTATAGGGAAAGACATGGAGCTGCGTCACGGGAAGTGACTCAAGGAACTTATAACACTCCTCGAAATACTCCGGTTTCTCACCACGACAGCCCACCATCACATCAACACCGATGAAGGCATCGGGCATCTTCTCCTTGATGAGCCGGATCTTATGAGCGAAAAGGGCACTGTCATAACGACGGTGCATGAGCCGCAACACTTCATCGGATCCACTCTGAAGGGGGATATGGAAATGAGGCATGAACGCACGGCTGTGGGCGCAGTAGTCGATGAGTTCATCACTGCAAAGATCGGGCTCAAGCGAAGAGATACGGTAACGCTGAATACCCTTTACTTCGTCAAGGGCTTTCACGAGATCAATAAAGCGCTCATGAGTCGTCTCGCCGAAGTCGCCGATGTTCACGCCCGTCAGGACAATCTCCTTGCCTCCTTCTGCCGCTGCCTGCTCGGCCTGTTTCACAAGGGAGGCGATCGAGGGGTTACGGGAGAAGCCACGGGCGTAAGGGATCGTACAGTACGTACAGAAATAGTTACAGCCATCCTGGACCTTCAAGAAGTAACGCGTACGGTTGCCACGGGAACAAGAGGGCTGGAACGACGTGATGTCCTTCGTCTTCACGGAATGGAAACGATGGAGATGGGGATCACTGCCATCATCGACCTTTGACAGTTCGCCGGGCTGCAACTGTCCAGTCCAAGCGTCACTGAGATACTGGATAAGGTTGGCCTTCTCGTTACTGCCGAGCACGAGGTCGACACCGTCAATCTTCGCCACGGTCTCTGGTTTCAACTGGGCATAACAACCTGTAACGACAACGAAGGCGCCGGGATTCTCCCGGACGAGATGGCGGATGATATGCCGTGCCTTCTGATCAGCGACATCTGTCACCGAACAGGTATTGACGAGACAGAGGTCGGCCACCTCGCCCTCCTTCGCCGTCCGCACGCCCATCTCCGTGAGCGTCTTGGCAAACGTGGAGGTCTCTGAGAAGTTCAGTTTACAGCCTAACGTATAATAAGTTGCTTTCTTGCCTTGGAATGCACTTGTATCTATCATTAATTTTTTCCTTTCTACTAATAAGATTGCAAAGGTAAGAAAAAATTCTGGAATTACTTCTTCCACACGATAGTAAATTCCTGATTCACCTCAAAATCAAGAGACAGGGAGGTGGAGCGCTTGAGATTATCGACCATTAAGGTACGATCGGAAAGGGTGAAGGGTTGGACGCACATGTCGGGATAGTCGAGATGATCGGTGGAGAAATATTTATAGCACGTCTCTTTCGCACACCACGCGATGAGCTGACGAGGAATATCCGTGAAATGCTCGTCGGAACGCAAAAAACGAGATGCGATCTTCCCTACCCGATCACTCGGATACTCGATATCAACCGCTACAGGATGATCTTTGGAAAGAATAACTGCCGCGAAGCCACGCGTGTGAGAGATAGAGAGTTCATAACCCTCCACAAGAGGCGCGCCATTGTCCCGATGCGTAATTTCCAGCCATATCCCAGCCAGTTCGAAGAGAAGGATACGGGAACAGAGGAACTCGAGCCGCCGACCGTCCTTGTGATAATTCTCCTGTAGATAAACCCGGTACTGTTCGAGATGGGGATAAGATACGAAAAGGTCTTCGGGGGATTCCGTCATCCTCCAAAGACCCAGTTTCGTTCCATTCGGAAATATCATTTTGCGCAATAACGGCATAATCCAAAAATTTATTTCCTGCCCTATTTCTCTACCTTCTTCACTTCGTGTACGGTAACCTTCACCTTCGAGATGCGGCGCTCCTCGATCTCCATGACTTCAAATGTATAGTTCTTATAAGAGATCTTTTCATGGATACTTGGGAAGTCGCCCTTGATTTCCAAGAGCAGACCGGCAATGGTGTCGGCATCGCCCTCCACATCAGCAAACTCGTCGTCATCGATATGCAGTACTTTGACGAAGTCACTCAGCAACGTCTTGCCTTCAAAAAGATAGGTGTTGTAGTTGAGTTTCGAATAGACTTTTTCCTCTTCGTCATACTCGTCATTAATTTCTCCGACAATCTCCTCTAGGATATCCTCCATAGTGACAATGCCCGAAGTACCGCCGAACTCATCAACGACAATGGCGATATGCACCTTATTTTCCTGGAACTCGCGCAGCAAGTCATCGATCTTCTTCGTCTCAGGGACGAAATACGGAGGACGGATGAGACTCTGCCAACGGAAAGAGGACGGTTTGCCGAGATAAGGCAACAGGTCCTTGATATAGAGGACGCCACGGATATTGTCTGTGTTGTTCTGATAGACGGGGATACGACTGTAGTTGTTGTCTACGATACACTTCAACACATCGGAGAAAGAGCTGCGGATGTCGAGGTCAACGATATCCTGTCGAGACGTCATGACATCCTTCGCATTCTCGTCGCCGAAACGGATAATGCCTTGGAGCATGCTCTGCTCATTCTTGATCTCACTCTTATCGGTCAATTCAAGGGCTGTCTCGAGATCATCAACACTGAGCTGACGACTCTCCTTCGGCACGGCACGCTCGGCGAGACTACCACTCTTGATGAGGATATTCTCCAGCGGCCAGAAAAACTTCTCCAGCACGCTGATGGCATGACAGGCACGGCGGCAGAACGACAACGCATTCTGACGGCTGTAAACCTTCGGCATGATCTCACCGAAAAGGAGCAACAGGAAAGTCAAGAGAACGGTAATGCACAAAAACTCCAGCCATGCCACCTTAAAGACGATGATGGAGCCGAAGATATAATTGCAAAGCATGATGATGGTGACATTGACGAAATTGTTTGTGATCAAGATCGTCGCCAATGTCCGCTCAGAGTCGTCGCGTAACTTTCCAATGAGTTTATCCTTCGCACTATGCTGCGGGTCAAGTTCATCGAGATCGTCGGGCGTGAGACTGAAAAAGGCAATCTCACTGCCAGAAGCGAAGGCAGAAACTAAAATGAGTAAAGCAGCCAGAATGGCAGCAACGATGACGCCCGTGGTCGGAGGATTAAAGGCCACGAGCGATGACAAGTGTGATATACTGTCTATATCCATTATTCTTTATTTTTCGGTGTGAGCATCTCCATATTGTCAACGATAATCTCCGTGACAAAATGGCGACGGCCTGCCTTGTCATCATAATAACGATAACGCAGCCGTCCCTCCACATAGAGTTTGTCGCCCTTGTGGACATACTGTTCCACCACCTTGGCCAGACGATGATAAAACACAAGGTTATGCCAATCGGTATGATCGGGCACCTGCGTACCATTCTGCAAGGTATAGCCCTTCTCCGTCGTTGCCAGCGAGACTTGGGCTACTGCCTGGTCTGCTTCGTAATAACGGACATCGGGATCCTTACCTACATTACCTATCAACATTACCTTGTTCATACGCCTACGCCTGCTTCCACATACCTAAATACTTGAAATGGAAATTCTTTCCCTTTGCGGAGGGGAACTGACTACGACGGTCCACACGCTCCTGCAGATTCTCCACCATACGGTCGTAACAATCCTGACCACTCATGGCCTTGCAACGGACCACGAAACGGGTATCACGATACTCATGCTTGCCCGTCGCTGGAATTGTGACGACACGCTTGAAGTTCAAATCGCCCTCATACCATCCAGGACGCTGCTCGTTGAGACGCATGATAGCACTGCCGGCCATTTTCTGCTTGTCTACCGGCGTAGCAGGATGGACACCCTTCTTTGCTTTGAAGTCAGCCATATTATCAGCAGTTGTCTTGATGATTATGAAATAGGCACGCGGACGAACTTTCACGCGCTTGGGATACAACACGTCACTCTCAGCATACTCCCGAATTTCATTGGCCAGTTTCTCATCCATACCTATCTCATCGATACGGGAAAGGAAAGCAATAACTTCTTCGGAATTATGAAAGAGAGCTTCACGATCAAAATATCTTACGTATAAATTCATGCTTGAGACTTGTTCGTAGTATTCTTAATAATGTTTTTCCTTAACGAAAGAAATAAAATAAATCAAGAGCGGCAAACGGGACTCGGACCCGCGACCTCAACCTTGGCAAGGTTGCGCTCTACCAACTGAGCTATTGCCGCAACTGAATGAAATAAAAAGTGAAGAGAAGGAGACTCGAACTCCCACGGTACAATTACCACTACCCCCTCAAAGTAGCGCGTCTACCAATTCCGCCATCTCTCCAACATAGAGACTACCCTATAGAAAGTGCCCAGAACAGGACTCGAACCTGCACGTCGTGAAACACACGCACCTGAAACGTGCGCGTCTACCAATTCCGCCACCTGGGCATTTTCCTCGATAAGAAAACCTATCGTTGGGTCGTTTCAGAAAATTATGAGCGGCAAACGGGACTCGGACCCGCGACCTCAACCTTGGCAAGGTTGCGCTCTACCAACTGAGCTATTGCCGCTTGTTTTCCTCGCAGTGAGGTGCATTTCCCTAAATGCGAGTGCAAAGGTAGTAACTTTTTTGATTCCCCGCAAATCTTTTCGCCGTTTTTTTCACAAAAAAATCACTTTTTCTTTATTTTCTCAGTTTACACCTTATTATATATAGGGTCTCCCAGAATATAATCTAATAGGGATGGATATTATGATGACTTTCCCGCCTCCTACCGATAGAGGGGGCGGGATAAGTATTAATCCATTCTGTTTTTATAATCCTCGTAACTATATCGCCGCAACCATTCCAAATTGCCATTGGGATGAACAATGGCAATGGAAGGATGGGTGATACCATTGAACATATTCGTCTTGACCGTCGTATAATGGAGCATATCTTCAAAAATGATATTCTCTCCTACCTCCAGCTCATGATCGAACTGCCAGTCACCCATATAGTCGCCACTTAGACAACTACAGCCACCAAGGCGATAGACATGCGGCCGCTGCATGTTTTGCAGTTCTTCGTCGGCATCATGATACTCCAGGACACGGGCACCACGGACAGCGGGATGATAAGGCATTTCCAGACAGTCGGGCATGTGACAGGTAAACGACACGTTGAGTACGGCTGTACGATAACCACGGTCCTCGACGACATCAACGACTTGTGACACGAGGGGCCCCGTCTGCCAGCCGAAAGCACTGCCGGGCTCTAGAATAACATGCAGATGGGGATAACGGCTATGGAAATCACGGAGGATACGGATGAGCCTGTCGACATCATAATCCTTACGAGTCATGAGATGACCGCCACCGAAGTTAATCCATTTCAGTTGCGGGAACCACAAACTGAACTTCTCCTCTATATGCTGCAGTGTACGCTCAAAGACGTCGGAGCCACTCTCACAGAGTGTATGACAGTGAAAGCCCTCAATATCATCTGGCAGACGGAGCGGGATCTTATCAGCGATGACGCCAAAACGGGTGCCGGGAGCGCAGGGATTATAAAGAAGTGTCTCCACCTCTGAATATTCCGGATTGACACGCAGGCCAAGGCTGATCGACGGATTAGCCTCACGGGCACGGGCATGATAGCGTTTATACTGCGTGAGGGAGTTGAATGTCAGATGACTCGAGCAACGGGCGATAGTATCTATCTCCTGATCGTTATAGGCTGGCGAGAACGTATGCGTCAGGGCGCCAAACTCCTCATAGCCCAGACGAGCTTCATAAAGAGAACTGGCTGTCGTGGCATGAATATACTCGCGGAAGATCGGGAAAGTCTTCCACAACGCATAAGCCTTAAAGGCCAAGATGATCTCTACATCGGCCTCATGAGCCACACGACGGATAAGGGTGAGGTTACGGCGCAGTCGTTCTTCCTCGAGGACATAAGCGGGCTCGTGAAGTTCTGAAAATGTGCTAAAATTGACTTTCATTCTTGATAAATAATAATTTTATGGGGCAAAGATAGCATTTAATTTCCAATATCATTGGTTTTTCTAGAAAAATTTCATACTTTTGCAATGTCATTGCGTGACGACAAGAAAATATCATCCCGTGATGACAGAAAAAGGAAGTACATTTCTTTACAATAATAACGCTAAAAGCAATGAGTGATAAAAACTCTTTTCTGGTATTCTCGGGCACCAAAACGAGATACCTGGCAGAGAAAATCTGCCAAAGCTTAGGATGTCCACTCGGTAACCTGGTCGTCACCAAGTTCTCCGACGGTGAGTTTGCGGTATCCTATGAGGAGTCCATCCGTGGCCGTGACGTATTCCTCGTTCAGAGTACCTTCCCCAACTCCGACAACCTCATGGAGCTGCTGTTGATGATCGACGCTGCCAAGCGTGCCTCCGCACGTAACATTATCGCCGTCATCCCCTACTTCGGCTGGGCCCGTCAGGACCGTAAGGACAAGCCGCGTGTGAGCATCGGCGCAAAACTCGTAGCCGATTTGCTCAGTGTTGC
Organism: Prevotellaceae bacterium; assembly: GCA_029226205.1. GTDB lineage: Bacteria > Bacteroidota > Bacteroidia > Bacteroidales > Bacteroidaceae > Prevotella. The sequence goes on along the minus strand of JAQXXT010000070.1, from coordinate 15,568 downwards.
CGGTATCGACCGTCTGATCACGATGGATCTCCATGCTGATCAGATCCAGGGCTTCTTTAACGTGCCTGTAGACCACCTCTATGCCAGTGGTGTCATCCTCCCCTATCTGCAGAAGCTCAAACTCGACAACCTCGTCATCGCCTCTCCGGATGTCGGCGGTAGTAAGCGTGCCAGCACCTACGCCAAATATCTGGGTTGTCCCCTCGTGTTGTGCAACAAAACGCGTGCCCGTGCCAATGTCGTTGAGAGTATGCAAATCATCGGTGATGTCAAGGGCAAGAATGTCGTTATCATCGACGATATGGTAGATACCGCTGGTACGATCACGAAGGCTGCCAACATCATGAAGGAAGCCGGTGCTATCAGTGTCCGCGCCTGCGCCAGCCACTGCGTCATGAGTGGCCCCGCTAGTGAGCGCGTACAGAACAGCTGCCTCGAGGAGATCGTATTCACGGACTCTATCCCCTACACTCAGCGCTGCGCCAAGGTGAAACAGCTCAGTGTCGCTGACATGTTCGCCGAGACTATCCGCCGCGTTGTCAACAACGAGAGCATCTCTTCACAGTACCTCGTATAGACTATAGCTATATAGCTCGCAATAGAAAACTATAGCCCTCTATAGGTCTATGGCGAGCTATAATAATCTACGGTGAGCTATGAAAGCAAAAAAATAAAGGCTGTGTCCCAAGAAGGGCACAGCCTTTACTTTTTTACTTATTTACTTTTTACTTTAATTGTTGACACTACCGCCAACAATATCCAGCAATTCACTTGTGATAGCAGCCTGACGACTCTTGTTGTACTGCAGGTTGAGTTCCTTGAGCAGCTCATCGGCATTATCCGTTGCAGCCTGCATAGCTACCATACGGGCGGCATGCTCTGAAGCGACACTGTCGAGGAGCGCCGTGTAGACACTCAGGTGAAGTTCCTTCGGCACAAGGGCCCGGAGGACAGTCTGCAGGTCCGGCTCAACGATGAAGTCATCATTGATCTTGGTTCCCTTGATCTTATCCCCTTCTTCCTTAGCCTTTTTCTTACGAAGATACTCCTGAGCTTTTGCCGTAGCCAAATTACTGCCAAGGTCACGGTCGTTATCCTCACCAATGGCCTCCGTAGAGAGATCAATGGGAAGAAACGTGCGGCGCTGGAGAATCTGAGAACCGGCACTCTTGAAATGGTGATAGATCAGTTCTACCTGATCGACCTCACCATCAAGGAACTGTCGACAGAGCTTCATGGCCAATTGCCGACAGTCCTCTGAATTAGGCTTATCGGCAAGGTCAAGGAAACTACCGCCCTTCTTCAGGCCGAGTTTATCCACCTTTTCCTCTACCTTACGGCCAATAGGATAGATGGTGATATCCTCGACACCCTTCGAACGGTATTCCTCTACGGTCTGAAGCATCAGTTTAATGACGTTGTTATTGAAACCGCCACAGAGACTGCTGTTGCTGCTGAAAACAACGAGAGCGACACGCTTCACCTGTGCATGAGCCATCTGAAACTCCGAACTGGCATCGGGAGTGGAGATTAGGAAGCTCTTCAAGATATGCTCTAACTGATTGGAGTAAGGGAGCATGTTTTGAATGGCTACCTGAGCATGATGCAACTTCGATGATGCCACCATCTTCATGGCACTCGTAATCTTACGCGTACCCTTGACGGAGGTGATACGGGTCTTAATCTCTTTTAACGACGGCATAGGCTATCACGCTTTAAATTGTCCGGCAATATTCGCCATGACATCCTTAATCGTGGCTTCACATTCGTCTGTGAGTTTACCACTGGCAAGGGTATCGATGACATCCTGATGTTTAGAGCGCATAGCGTCGAGGAACTGATCCTGACAGCTACGAACCTGATCAACAGGAACATCATGCATCAAGCCATGGACACCACAATAGAGGATGGCAATCTGCTCACCGACAGGCATAGGACTATACTGCGGCTGAATAAGCAGCTGATTCGTCTTACGACCACGGTCAAGCGTCATGGCAGTCACAGGATCCATATCGCTGGAGAACTTCGAGAAGGCCTCCAACTCACGATACTGTGCCATATCAATCTTCAAAGTACCAGCCACCTTCTTCATACTCTTAATCTGTGCGGAACCACCGACACGGCTCACGGAGATACCAACGTCGATAGCCGGACGGAAGCCCTGGTTGAAGAGATCGGTGACGAGGTAAATCTGACCATCGGTGATGGAGATCACGTTCGTAGGAATATAGGCGGAAACATCACCGGCCTGTGTCTCAATGATTGGCAGAGCGGTAAGCGAGCCACCACCTTTGACATGACCTTTCATGCACTCAGGCAGATCATTCATCTGCTCAGCAACCTCTTGCTGGTCGTTGATACGTGCGGCACGCTCGAGGAGACGACTGTGAAGATAGAAGACATCACCCGGATAAGCCTCACGTCCTGACGGACGACGGAGAATCAAAGAGACCTCACGGTAAGCCACAGCCTGCTTGCTCAAGTCATCATAGACGACAAGGGCGGAGAGACCACGGTCACGGAAATACTCACCGATAGCAGCACCGGCAAATGGTGCGTAATACTGCATGGCGGCAGGATCGGCTGCCGTAGCGCTGACGACGATGGTATAAGGCATGGCACCATGATCCTTCAATGTCTGGACGAGAGAAGCAACCGTACTGGCTTTCTGGCCAATAGCTACATAAATACAGTATACAGGCTTACCAGACTCATAGAGACTCTTCTGATTGATGATGGTGTCTACGGCAATGGCCGTCTTACCTGTCTGACGGTCACCAATAATCAACTCACGCTGGCCACGACCGATAGGAATCATGGAGTCGATGGCTTTCAGACCCGTCTGCAACGGCTCCTTCACCGGCTGACGATAGATCACACCGGGAGCCTTACGGTCCAACGGCATCTCGAAAGCGCCAGTGAGATCTATGTCACCCTTGCCATCGATAGCCTGACCCAGCGGATTGACGACACGTCCGAGGAAGTTATCGTTCACACGGATAGAAGCGATATGATGCGTACGACGCACCTTCTCGCCTTCCTTAATGCCTGCGGTAGGACCCAGGAGGACACAACCGACGTTGTCTTCCTCGAGGTTCATGACAATGGCCATCGTGCCATTCTCAAACTCCAGAAGTTCAGAGGCCTCAACATTGCGAAGACCATAGATATGGGCCACACCATCGGCTACGGTGAGCACGGTACCGACCTCATCAAACTGGTCTGCGTTGTTGATGCCCTGCAGTTCCTTCTCGAGCACCTCAGACACCTCGCTTGGTTTTATCTTTTCTGACATGTTCTTTGTTTATTTTTGTTTGATAGTTTTAAGGATGTCGCGGAGCTTTGTCTTCACACTGGCATCCATTCTGTAGGTGTCATACTCGAGGATAAAACCGCCGATAATCGACGGATCCACCTCGGTGGTGAACTCTACACTACCCTTTGCCCTGCTCTCTACCATCTGGCGTAACTTAGCCTCCGTGGCTTCGTCAACGGCAACGGCAGTAGTCAGGTGACCGCGGATGATATTCTTCTGCTTCCGGTAAAGAGAGACATACGAAGCAGCCATGAACTGAAGGATACTCTCCCTGTCCTCTTTCAGAACGAGGGCTACGAAGCGCTTGCTGAGATCAACGGGATTTCCCATTGCCGTCTCCAAGACATGCTGCTTCTGATCCTTGCGGAGCATAGGGTTGTCTATCGTCGGCCGTAACGCCTTCACCTGGAGATAACTCTCGTAGAGTGTCATCATATCCTGGTATACGGCATCCTCGACCTTCTGCGCCGTGGCACTCTCCAAGAGTGCACGGGCATATCTGACCGATATTACACCTCTATCCATAAGCTACTTTTATTTGTCTGACTCCTGCTTTTCAGCAGAGACTTCATCCAGCAGCCGGTTTATCAACTCCATCTGCTCCTCGTTCGTGGAGAGCTTCTGACGAAGGACCTTACCGGCGACCTCGACGCTCAGTGTGGCAACCTGCGAGCGGATATCACGGATGGCATTCTGCTTCTCCGTCTCTATCTGCGCCTTAGCCTCACTGAGCAGACGGGCGCCCTCATCACGGGCCTTGTCCTGTGCCTGCTCCACAATCTTGTCACGTGTGTCGGCAGCCTCTTTCAAGATCTGGGCCTGCTTCTCACGTGCTTGCTGCAGAATGGATTCACCTTCTTTTTGGATATTGGCAAGTTTTTCGTTGGCCTCATGTGCCTTCTTCAAGGAACTATCAATATATCCCTTGCGCTCGTCTACCATCTTGATGATTACGGGGAAGCCCCATTTCCACAAGATCAGGAAGACCAGCAGGAAGACGACAGTCATCCAGAACAACAAGCCTGAATCCGGTGTTAATAAATCCATATATACTGGTTAAAGTTCTTGACTAATATTTATTTTGAATAGCGCATCCGCGCGGTCATTTACATGACGATGGCGAGGATGGCGATGATGACAGCGAAGAAGGCAACACCTTCGACGAGGGCTGCTGCGATAATCATGGAAGAACGAAGATCGCTCATCTTCTCCGGCTGACGAGCCATGGCGTCCATGGCCTGACCACCGATACGACCGATACCAATACCTGCGCCAATTGCGGCGAGACCTGCGCCTACTGCGGCACCTAACTTTGCAACTTCTGCTGCTAACAATAATGAAATCATAGTTCTAATATTTTTAATGTTTAATTTTTTCCTTACGGAAGGACCGAAGCCCCTTGATTTTTTACTCGGCGGACTTAACGTGAGCCAGAGAGATGAAGACGGCACTCAGCATAGTGAAGACGAGGGCCTGGATGTAGCTCACCAGGATCTCCAGAAGCATCATGAACATGCTCATGGCGACACTCACCACCGTCATGCCGGAACCGGCGATATAGTTGACCACCATATTCTCACTGATGTTGAACATGATGAAGATGATGGCCGCGAACGACAGGGCAATGGCATGTCCTGCCATCATATTGGCAAAGAGTCGAATGATCAATGCCAGGGGTTTAGTGAAGATACCGAACAATTCAATGAAAGGCATCAAAGGAACGGGGACCTTCAACCACATCGGGACATCGGGCCAGAAGATATCTTTCCAGTAGGCCTTCGTTCCAGTAAAATTGGTGATCAGGAAGGTGCACACACCCAGGAAACACGTACAAGCGATATTTCCCGTGAGGTTACCGCCGCCGGGAGGGAACGGAACGATACCCATGATATTCGCCGTGAAGATAAAGAAGAAACAGGTCAGCAGCCATGGGGCATACTTCGGTGCCTCATCGCCCATTGTGGCCTTGATGACTTCATTATATACACTCATGACAAACATGTGTACAAGTCCCGTGAATCCTTTCGGTGCCGGATCGTCGACTTTATGCCGACGGCACCAACGGGCAGGAATAAGGATGCAGAGCAAAAGGATGATCGCATCGATGAAGAGCACGCAGACGGTCTTCGTGATGGAGATATCCAACGGCTTAACTTCCTTTCCTCCAATCTTCTCAACGATCTTGTTGGGATAGGTCTTGGAATCACCGTTCTTGATCACGAGATTGTAAGGACCGGGACGATCACCATTCTTATCCTTCTCCTCGCTGAAGGCACTGCTGCTGAACACATGCCAGCCCGTAGACGTCTTCACGATGACCGGAAGATTGATGATTACCTGATGGTCTCCTATTTTCGTGATATGCCATTCATAAGAATCTTTGATATGACCCCACAAAATACCCTTCACGTCGATATTCTCCTTCGCCGACACCGGAGTCAGCGTCAGAAACATGACGAGCATGAGGAGCAATTGTTTGATAACCTTCATAGAATTCTTATTTTACTTGTTTAAACTTTTTCTCTATCCGAGCAAAGAAGATGCAGTCGAACAGAAGCAGGACGAGATAGAATCCCGCGAATACAGCCGTGAAGCCCAGCAACGTCCCCGTGTCCCGATGAAGCAGGGCAAAGATGAGGAAGACGAGGATGGCGGCGAGCATCCGCAACGTGCCGGCGATGAGATAGAATTTCGCCAACTGGCGCGGCGAGCGGCGTGCCACAGCCTCCCATGCCTTTCCATAGACGATGCTGCAGAGCAGAGAGAAGATCACCGTGACGGCGAGGCCGCCGACGAGAAAGAACTCATTCGTCAGGCGGACTACCACGAGGACGACGAGCATCAGTGCGGTGATGATCCACAGCGATCCTTTACGGTAACGCTTTCCGGCGGTCTTGATATCTGCTATACTTCCACACATAGATTCACGACATTCTGTTTCACTTCCACGAAACCTCCTTCGATGTCCATCTGCTGACGCCCCTGGTCGGTGGTGTAGGTCACACGCCCGGCCTCCAGAGAGGAGATAATCGGCGCATGGTTATTGAGAATCTCGAAAGATCCCAACGTGCCGGGCACCGTTACATTCTCCACAGGGCCTTGGTAGACGACTTTCTCGGGTGATACAATTTTCAGTGTCAGCATAGGCGCATCTCCTTATTTCTCTACTGCCTGCATCAACTTCTTAGCCTTAGCCTTAGCATCCTCGATTGTACCGACATTGAGGAATGCCTGCTCCGGCAGGTCGTCGACCTCACCGTCAAGGATAGCATTGAAGCCTTTGATGGTATCCTCGATAGGCACCATGACACCGGTTAGGCCCGTGAACTGCTCAGCAACGGTAAACGGCTGAGACAGGAAACGCTGTACCTTACGGGCACGGTTGACGACGAGCTTATCATCATCGGAGAGCTCATCCATACCCAGGATGGCAATGATATCCTGCAACTCATTGTAATGCTGCAGCAGCTGTTTGACACGCTGGGCACAGTCGTAATGAGCCTTACCAACGATCAGCGGATCGAGGATACGGGATGTAGAACCCAGAGGATCCACAGCGGGATAGATACCGAGCTCAGCAATCTTACGACTCAGCTCCGTCGTAGCATCCAGATGGGTGAACGTCGTAGCCGGTGCCGGGTCCGTCAAGTCATCGGCAGGGACATAGACTGCCTGCACAGAGGTGATAGAACCTTTCTTCGTAGAAGTGATTCGCTCCTGCATGGCGCCCATCTCACTGGCGAGCGTAGGCTGATAACCCACGGCGGAAGGCATACGACCGAGAAGGGCTGACACCTCAGAACCAGCCTGTGTGAAACGGAAGATGTTATCAATGAAGAACATGATATCGGCAGGACCCCCATCCTTACCACCATGATCACGGAACTCCTCAGCGACGGTCAGTCCGGAGAGAGCCACGGAAGCACGTGCCCCTGGCGGCTCATTCATCTGACCATAGACAAGGGTTGCCTGACTCTTCTGCAACTCTTCGGGGTCAACGAGACTGAGATCCCATTTTCCCTCTTCCATTGCTTTCTTGAACTTATCACCATAACGGATAACGCCACTCTCAAGCATATCACGGATCAGGTCGTTACCCTCACGGGTACGCTCACCGACACCAGCGAAAACGGAGTAACCGTTGTGTCCCTTGGCGATGTTGTTGATCAGCTCCATGATCAGCACCGTCTTACCGACGCCGGCACCACCAAACAAGCCAATCTTTCCACCTTTCATGTAAGGCTCGAGGAGGTCGATGACCTTGATACCCGTAGGAAGCATTTCCTTATGGGTGGACAGCTCATCAAACTTCGGAGCGGGACGGTGGATAGGATACGAGCCTTTCATGTCGAGCTTCTTCATGCCGTCGATAGGCTGACCGATGACATTGAGCATACGGCCCTTGATCTGATCGCCGGCAGGCATCGTGATCGGAGATCCCGTGGGAATCACCTCCAAGCCACGCTGCAGACCATCGGTGTTATCCATAGCCACGCAACGCACGGTATCCTCACCGATGTGCTGTTCCACCTCGATGATCAGATCTCGTCCGTCGGGGCGGTGGATGACCAGAGCCTCATGGATTTTAGGAAGCACTTTCTCCGGATCCTCGCCGCCTGTCTCGAAGAAGACATCGATGACAGGGCCGATGATCTGGGAAATGTGTCCGTTGATTTTTGACATAAGCTTAATATTTTAGAATTACCTTGATTTCTTTAAATAGAGAGTTCGTCGAGGACCTTGATGAGTTTACGGTCGAAAGGCTTATCACTACGGATAGCCTCACTCAGCGGAACATAGACGACCTCGTTGTTACGCACGCCAACCATCACGTTGCGCTGGCCCTGCATGATGGCCTCGATAGCGCCACAACCTGTACGGCTGGCGAGGATACGGTCACGGGCGGAAGGACGACCGCCACGCTGCAGGTGACCAAGTATAGACACACGTACATCGTATTCCGGGAACTCCTTACGCACACGGTTAGCATAATACATAGCGCCGCATTTCGGACTCTCGGAGACAATGACGATACAACTCTTCTTACTCTTGCGGATACCACGCTCCATGAACTGTGCCAACTGGTCGACATCAGTGCTGTCCTCAGGAATGATGGCAGCCTCAGCGCCACTGGCAATAGCGGAGTTCTGAGCCAGGAAACCGGCATCACGGCCCATCACCTCAACGAAGAAGATTCGTTCGTGACTCTGCGCCGTATCACGGATACGGTCCACACATTCAACGATCGTATTCATCGTGGTATCATATCCAATTGTGTTATCCGTACCATAGAGGTCATTATCAATTGTACCGGGGAGTCCGATACAACAAATATCAAAATCCTGTGCAAAATGCATGGCACCCGTAAGAGAACCATTACCACCGATGACCACAAGGGCATCGATCTCTTCCTTCTGCAGATTCTCATAGGCTTTCTGACGTCCCTCCTCAGTCATAAATTCCTTGGAGCGGGCTGTCTTCAGAATCGTACCACCGGTACCGATGATACCGGAAACGTTCTCGGTGGTGAAGGGTTTGATCTCATCTGCAATGAGACCGTCATAACCACGGTAGATAGCCTTGATCTTAAAACCATTGTAGATTCCAGCGCGGGTGACCGCACGGATGGCAGCATTCATTCCGGGGGCATCACCACCGGAGGTCAATACACCAATCGTCTTTACTTTCGCCATAATTTACACCTTATTATATATATTCAATTGTCAGTTTAGCAGGGACGTGATGGTTCACGCATTCAGAGGTTGTGTGAGACTTCTCACTGTCCTTGTAGGGGTGTGTGATGCTTTCTCTTTTTCTTATGGCAAAGTTAACAAATAATCCTAATAATACAAGAAAAGAGATGAATTTTTATTACGGTTTAACACATTTGTAACAAAAAGTCAAACTTCATTTTCCATTTTGAACACTCGAGAAAGCAAAACAGCAATAATATGGGTACGACGGATGTATGTTATACCCGTTTGTGTAACCATTTTTCCTTCATCTTTGTCCACAGATGAGTCTTCTTGTGGATGACAAAAAGAGAGAAAAGCGAACTGACAATAGTAAGCAATCCCCCACAAACCCAAGAGAGCCACCCGTTGAAGAGCCAGGTAAGCAGGCAGCAGAGCATGCCAATGAGCAACTGTAAGGCGAGGTAGCCGATGGCCTGCCGTGAGAGGACGAAACGGTAACGTAAATAGATATATCCCATATCGCCCAGGAAAATCAGCACACTCGCCACAACGAGGCCTACGCCCGTTCCCGTCAGTCCCCAGAGGGCAAAGCCGGCGATGACTGCGGTGAGCATAAAGATATCCGATGCACTCTCCTGAATGAGATAGGTGACAGAGTCACCGCGTGACAAGGCAATATATTCCATCGGAAGGAATAAGGCACGGAAGTACATCGAAAGAAGCGTCACCCTCAGCATGGCGGTCACGGGAGCGAACTGGTCACTATATAATAAGGTGACGACCAATGGCGCCGCCGTGATGAAAGCTGCCAGGAGCGGAGAGACGAGGAGCAGAGAAACCTCTATCTGATTGTTGACAATACGATTGAGTTCCTTACCGATCTGCTGAACAGCAGAGAGCCGCGGGAAATAATCCGTCTCCATCGCCGAGAAGACGAGTCCGGCATAAGTCATCGTCAACATATAACCGGCATTGAAGAAACCAATCTCATCGAGGCCCGCCGTACGGTTGAGATAAGTACGGATTAGAAAGTCCGTTCCACTCCCGAGGATACCGGCCAGTACGAAGGCAATACCCACACGTACCATCCCTATACCTCGGAACAGCTGGCGCCGACGCCAAAAAAAATGGATAGGAAACTGTCGCCAGGAGAAGATGATCGTCAGCAGCAACTGTATCAGAGCAATCAGAAGCAGTGAAGGAACAATGGCGGCCTGTCCCCAGAAATAATAAAGTGGAACTGTGGTGAAGAGCGTGGCGATGACGGCATACACCGAAGAGGCAGCCAGCGCCCGCAATCGTCGTGTACCCTTGAGGATCGACAATTCTCCACCCGTCAGCGCCATCAGCGCCACAACGGGAGAAAGGAGGATAAAATGCAGGGTATGATCGCCCCATGTGAAAGTCCAGCGGTTCAGCAACGGACTCAGGGCTACACAACAGACCATGCCGAGAACGGCCACGATGAAGCTCCACAGCCTTACGACACGTATTGCCTGAGAGAGACGAGGACACTGTTGCAGTCCCTCGCGTTCATAAGTGTCTCTCTCCTGATCGTAAGCCTCGGAAATCTCCCTCACCCCACTCATCGAGATGCCGAGATTCGTGGCATTGGCCAAAAGGGTGAGCGTACTATTGAACAAGGAAACGAGACCCATGCCCGCTGGTCCGAGAATCAGCGCCACGAGTTTATTGCGGATAATACTCACAAGGATATTCAGTCCCTGTACACCGCCGAAGAGGCCGGTATACTTCAGAATGTGGGTATAATTATTATCTTTTTCCGCTTTTTCCATCATTCTTAACAACGAAAATAAAAGATTTTTATTATTTTTGCAGAAAGAAAAAGAACATGCCCATGAAATTATCTGTCATCATACCCGTTTACAATACCCGGGAGACGCTCCGCCACTGCGTAGAGACCGTCTTGCGACAGCAGGACGTCGACATGGAGATTATCCTCGTCGACGACGGCTCTACCGACGGCAGCAAGGAACTCACGGAACAGTTGCGGAAGGAAGACCAGCGGCTGCGTGTCTATCACCAGACGAACCAAGGCCTCAGCGTTGCCCGCAACAGCGGTATCAATATGGCAACCGGGGATGTGTTGACATTCGTTGACAGTGACGACGCCCTCAGCGACAATCCCCTCCTCTATCACGATCTCCTGCAACAGATGGACGACCAGCAGCTCGACCTTATCGAATACAGTGTCCACGAACGTATTGGTGCCCCCCACAGAGCCCGGACCCTCGCCCTTCCCGACGAGACCTATACCGACATGCGCCGTTACTGGCTCCATGGCAAAGCCTATGGCCACTGCTACGCCTGGAACAAGCTCTACCGGAAAGCGCTCTTTGAGGAAGTCCGTTTCCCCGCCGGCAAACATTTCGAGGATGTCTATACCCTGCCCCTCGTCCTCGCCCACTGTCGGAAGCTGGCGACGAGTTCGAAAGGGTACTATGACTATCAATGGAATCCCAATGGCATCACAGCGACGGCTACGGGCCATGAGTTGCGGGAACTGCTCGAAGGTCATCGGGAAGCATTCCATAATAAGATCTTTGCCCTTCTCGATACGCCGACGGCATCACTGAGTACGGAGGAAGCCCGCGACATGGGCATCTACTATGCTCATCTGCTTAATATCCAACTCGATGTCTACGAGCAGACGGGCGAAGCGCCCATTCTTCCCGTCATGCCGTATTACAACACCTGGAAACTCAAACTCATGCATCTCCTTGGAATCAAACGCCTATGTCAACTGAACAAAATCGCACACAACTTCCGTCATCGGAAATAAACAGCCAGAAGACTGTAGGGCCCTTAGTGTCCTTTATCGTCCCCGTCTATAATCTCCCGGCGGAGATGGTCCGCCAGTGCCTCCGTTCTATCCTCGCCCTGTCGCTCGGCGCAGAGGAGAGAGAAATCATTGTCGTCGATGACGGCTCAGAGATACCCGTCATCAACGAGCTGTTGGAGTTTGACGATCAGATTCTCTATTTCCGACAGCGTAACAGCGGACTCTCCGAGGCCCGCAACCGTGGACTGCAGATCGCACGTGGACAATATATTCAGTTTGTCGATGGCGACGACAAGCTCATCACCGCTTCCTACGAACACTGTCTCGACATCGTACGCTATCATGAGCCGGATATTGTCCATTTCAATTTCACATCTACAAAAGTCAATGAGCCCGACTTCACGCTCCCCGAGCCTATCAGCGGTGAGGAATATATGCAGACCAGGAACCTCAGGGCATCAGCGTGCAGCTATGTTTTCCGCAAAGATATTCTCCGAGGACTCCGCTTTACCACTGGTATTATCCATGAGGACGAAGAGTTTACGCCACAGCTCTTTCTCCATGCCAAGCGAGTCTTCGACACGCCGTCATTGGCTTACTTCTATCGCAAACGGCGATCATCGATTATGACCAATAAGAGTAAGCAACACCGTCTCCATCGCCTCAACGACTTGGAGCAGATACTCTTGCGGCTTGATGCTATCAGTCATCAACTCAAGGACGGACAGCGTGCGGCCATGGAGCGTCGTGTAGCCCAACTTACTATGGACTATATCTATCAGTGTATTCGCCTCACCCGCTCGCAGCGTTATCTTGAGGAAGCAATCTCCCGACTGAAGGAACATGGTCTCTTCCCCCTCCCCGACCGCGATTACACCACGAAGTACAAACTCTTCCGCCGCGCCGTCGCTACAAAGACCGGCCGTACAGCCCTGCTCCTCACGATTCCATATCTATAAAATCGACGGCGGACGGCCACAAGGGCCGCACCCTACGAATGGATTCAGGACGGCCACAAGGGCCGCACCCTGCGGAAGAATAAAAAGATTAATCATGAAGATCTTATTATTAGGCGAATATAGTAATGTGCACTGGACACTGGCGGAAGGATTACGGCAACTCGGCCAGGAGGTCACGGTAGCTTCCAACGGAGACTTCTGGAAAAATTATCCGCGCGATATCGACCTGAAGAGAATGCCGACGAAATGGGGCGGTATCACGCTCCTCGCACGGCTCTTCCGTCTGTTGCCAAAGTTACGTGGCTATGATGTCGTTCAACTGATCAATCCGATGTTTCTCGAACTGAAAGCAGAATGGAACGCCCGCTTCTATCAATATCTCCGCCAGCATAACGGCAAAATGATCCTCGGTGCCTACGGGATGGACTATTACTGGGTACACGAGAACAGCACAAGGATGCCTTTGCGATACAGTGACTTCAATTTCGGAAAAGAGCTGCGAAGAGACGAGGCTGCCGAGAGGGAACGATGCGACTGGATAGGAACGGATAAGGAACGCCTCAACAAACTGATTGCCCGCAACTGTGACGCCATTGTCGCCGGACTGTATGAATACTGGGCCACCTACTCGCCACTATTTCCCGATAAGACGACCTTCATTCCTTTTCCCATCAAGCCACTCGACACGTCCCCGAAGATCGAGCCTCACGACCGGCTTCGTATCTTCATCGGTATCAACAAGAGTCGCAGTGTCTACAAAGGCACGGACATCATGCTCCGCGCTGCCAAGCGCCTTAAGGCCGACTATCCGGAGAAGGTAGAGCTGCGCATTGCCGAGAACGTCCCCTTTGCTGAATATCGGGAAATGATGAATGGCAGCGACATTATCTGTGACCAACTCTACAGTTACACCCCTTCAATGAATCCACTGGAGGCCATGAAGCGCGGTATCATCTGTTGCGGTGGCGGTGAGCCGGAGAACTATGAGATTCTTCATGAGAAAGAGCTGCGACCGATCCTGAACGTACAGCCCAATGAGGAGAGTGTCTACGACGGCCTCCGTGACCTTCTCTTCCATCCTAACAAAATGATGCAGATGCGCCGTGACAGCGTCAGTTACGTCCAGCGCCATCATGACTATGTCAAGGTAGCCCGTCGTTACCTTGATCTCTATCAGAAATAAGAAACGTATAGAAACTAAAAACGGCCATCAGAACACCTCTGATGGCCGGTTTTCCGTGTAAATTCCTTTCATTTACAATTGACTGCCTCTGAACAGTCATGCGTGAAACTAATCGTACCAGATTTCTCCACCAATAACATTCACGTTTGTTTCGCTCGTTGCGAGCATCTTGGTGTCATTCAAGTAATCCTTGAAAATCTGTTCTTTAACTTCTCTCATGATGAAAATGGCTTTAAGTTTATTATTAATTATTGAAGTGATCATCACGACCACCGAGGTATCTTCTTATTTTCTGATGCAAAGATACAAAAAAAAATCATAAGTGTCAAGTCCTATTCGCAAAAAAAATCATTTTTTTAACGAAAAATACCAATAAATGAGGAAACAATGCATAAATTTTCCGAATTCTTGACAAAATTGCAAGAATAAAGCCGAATATTCTTTCGAATATCCGGCTTCAGGAATTTCTTCTAAGAGAAGATTAAGCCTCAGCGGGAGCCTCAGCAGCCTCACCCTCAGCGGGAGCAGCTTCCTCAGCAGCCTTAGCAGCTTCAGCCTCTGCCTTAGCGGCAGCCTCAGCTGCTTTCTTGTCGGCGACCTTCTTAGCGATAGCCTCGTTGATCTTCTTCTCAGCCTCGAGCTCCTTAGCGGCAGCATCCTTCTTGGCCTTGGCGTTAGCGTCAGCGACGGCTACCTTAGCCTGATCCTTACCAGCTTTCCAAGCGTCGAAGCGCTTCTGAGCCTCAGCCTCATCGAAAGCACCCTTCTTGACACCGCCACGGAGATGCTTCATCATATAGACGCCCTCTCCCTTGAGGATGTTACGAACAGTGTCCGTAGGCTGTGCACCTGCCTCTACCCAGTAGAGAGCACGGTCGAAATTCAAATCTACGGTAGCAGGATTGGTGTTGGGGTTGAACGTACCAATCTTCTCAGTAAATTTACCATCACGTGGTGCGCGAACGTCGGCGATAACGATACGATAGAAGGCGTAGCCTTTACGACCGCCGCGCTGCAATCTGATTTTTGTTGCCATTTTTTAATGAAATAATTTGAAAGGTTTGAATTTTATGCACCCAACTCGTGAATGCGGGTGCAAAATTACGAACTTTTTTCCAAACTACCAAAGAATCAGCGAATTATTTATCCAATTTCATGCCTATTTGCAGTCCATCGTAACTTCCCACGAGGTTTCCGACGGTGCTGGCGATGCTGTTACCCGTCAGGGCGCCGATCACCTTTATGGCAGAGAGGGCCTTCTTGGCATCGACGACGATGAGGAGATCATTGCCATCGAGCTGGGTCGTGCCGACGAGCTGCTTCAGTCCACCGAGATAGCTCAGCGTGACATTCTTACCATTGATCTTATACGTTCCGGAGATCTTCTTGCCACCGATGGTCTGCGTGAAGTTGCCATCTTTGTCGAAGGTCATCTTCATGGAACCTTTCTTGATACCTACCTTCTCATACTCTTTAGCGAGCTTGCTCTCGATGGAGGCACTGGCGACCTTTCCGGCCATCTCCTTCAGCACATTGCTATCGGAGAAGACAACGGCAGGCTCCGTATAGCTCCATGTGCCGGCGAGGTCTTCAGCAGTAGCCGTCTTGTTG
>JAQXXT010000069.1 GCA_029226205.1 Prevotellaceae bacterium | reverse complement strand
TGTCTCCATAGTTCATGTCGCTGCCGATGGTGAAGGTCGTGTTGCCGGTGATGTTCACCTTAGAGCCGTCGCCAATCTGGTACCATCCGCTTGTGGCGTTGGTCAGAGTAGCAGTCACGGTCTGAGTCTCCGTAGTGAAGGAACCGCCATTCGGCGAGAAGGTTATCGTAGGATGAGTGGCTTGGGCTACTTCATTCCAGGTCGTTCCAGGGTCTGTGGCAAGTGCACTGTTGTCTGCGCTGGCTGCGGTAGAGGTGTAGAGGAATGGACCATCCTCACCAATCTTACCGGGACCATTGAGGACATAGACGCGGGCATTTCCCTGGTTCGTAGGACAGGAGACGGTCAGCGTGCCGTTCGTCACTGTCTGCACATCGCCCGTGACACAGTCTTTATACGTTCCGTTGGGGATATTCGTAAACGTGGCGCCACCATCCATGCAGACCAAGGCATAGGAATCGACGCTGCCACTCTTGTAGGCTTTCTTCCATGCCCAGCCGCCATTGGCCGTACAGCCATCTGTGGTATACTGACCCTTGCGGAGGGCAGGGACAGCCTGGCGGATACGGTTCAGACGCTCGAGGTGCTTGGCCAGCGGGTGGTTCAAAGTCTTGGCAACCTGGCCGTCGGCTGTGAACACGCCGAAGTCGGAAGCGGTGACGTCACCCTCGAGGTTCTGACCGAAGTAGGCACGTCCCGTCTCGTTGAGCGGACCATTGGTACCGACATCGATGCTCTTTCCTTTCTGGAACTCTACCTCTGAGCCATAATACAGACACGGGATACCACGGAAGAGGAACATCCACGTGAGGTTGTCGGCCCACTGGTTCGTGCCGCCATTGAAACGGACGCCGTCATTCGGGCCCGGACTATAGTCGTGCGAGTCTACATACACCACATTCCAGGTCGCGTCATTATAGTAATGGTCACCGGAAGTGGCGAGGTTATAGGCACTGCTGACATTGTTGAAGTTGTAATGTACGGGGAAGTCGATGACATTGAAGCCACTGGCATTGGTATAGTCCGGCGTGTGGTAAGCACCGTTGACCATCACGGCATTATTACTGTTAGGTGCCTTGAAAGCAGTATCCTCAAGGCAGAGATTCATATTGCCGACAACGGAACTGCTGCTGCTCGAGCACATGATGCTCTGATTATCCCAGAAAGTGGAGTCGGTATTCCACTGGCTCAGCAGAGTCGGGTCGCTCTTCCACGTATAGAAATACGGACTCAGATTCGGCTGGTCACGATAGACGATGCCACTGTAACGGGCACAGACCTCACCGAACATATAAAACGGCTCACCGGCGGTCTTGCCGCCATAGAGGGAACGGGCAGAGAGATAATCCTTGCCCAGGGCCGTGAACTCAGGAATGAAGGAGGCGTTGAAGGTCAGACGGGCGATATGTCCGGAGGTATCGATACGGAAGCCGTCGACACCCATGGCCATATATTTCTTATAACAGTTGATGAGATATTTCTCCACAGCGGGATTCTCCGTGTTCAGATCGACACAGTCACCGGCAATCTGCGCCCACCAGCGGTTAGGCTCATCCCAGTTGAACTCAGCATAATGATGCCAGTAGTTATGGGTGTCGTGGTTGACATTATCGGTATTCTTCATCATCGCCAACCGGCGGCTGTATTGATTAGAGGCGGTGAGATCGTCATAGTCGGAACCGAGGACATCGGTGTTCGGCGTCAGACAGGCCGTGGAGCCCTGGAGGTTAAGTTTGCTGGAACGTGTGAACTCCTTGCAGAGACGATTCTCTCCGAAGTTACCCGTATGGTTCAGCACGATATCAAGGATGATCTTGATACCTTTCTTGTGAGCCGCGGTAATGAGTTTCTGAAACATCTCGTCGCCCGATGCCGTGCCGTCACTGCTCTGGTAACGGCAGTCGACCTTCGAGAAATCCATGGCATGATAGCCGTGGTAGTCATAGCCGGAACCGTTCTGCACGATCGGCGTGATCCAGATCGCCGTGAAGCCCAGGGCCTTGATATAATCGAGCTTGTCGATGAGTCCCTGGAAGTCACCACGCCATGCCGGATCCTTCGTAGAGGTCTGGTTGCTCTGGTTATCCCAACACAACACGTTGTTACCTGTATCGCCATCGTAAAAACGGGTGGTGATCACAAAATAAATGCTCTCGTCTCGGAAATCAGTCCGGTTAGCATTGAAGTCGCTGCCATTGTCCGCGTGGGCTACTCCTAACCCGGCAAGGAACAACAGGCCAGCCAATAGGGTCTTTCTGTTCATAAGTCTAAGTTGTTTAGCAAAAGATAAATATTATTCTGTTGGCAAAGATACGGGTAGATATAACAAAGCAATGAAGAAATTAAACTTTTTTATTTTAAATCGTAATGCAATCGATTACACAATTAAAATAACTCATCAAAACGTAAGGACATAAAAAAAGCGGTCTACCTTCACAGGCGCCCCGCTCCAAATCTTCTATAGGCATTAGTTGCTATAAGGTAAAAAGATTGTTTTCAGGATAACGTTTGCAAAGGTATAGAAAAGTTTTCATTCAAGCAAATAAAATACCACTTATTTTCGGGGATTCAAAAAAAAAGTGAAAGATTTTCTTGTTTATTGACAAAAAAGCCGTATCTTTGTTTCAGATTATTGAGTAAAACCTATATAGACCTTATGGCAGAACACTACACCATAGCCCTTCTCATCGCCGCTGCACTACCCTTGTCAGTGGCAGCACAGCACACGTCGCCTGCGAACCGCACGCCTCTGCAACTCGAACAGCTCGTGGACAGCATCCATGGCGGCTCCGTTGATGTCGTCACGGGTGACCGCCTCAACCAGGGCCTCGTGACGAACTCCCTCGACGTCCTCAATGGTAAGGCCGCCGGTGTGACGATGTCCGTCTCCGGCGCTGACCGTATGGCGATGCTCAACAGTGTGCGTGTCCGTGGTACCACCTCTCTGACGGGCGGCAACGACCCGCTCGTCATCATCGACGGCGTCTACGCCGACCTCACGACACTGAGCAGTATCTATCCCGGCGATATCGAGAGTTTCACGATTCTGAAGAATGCCGCCGAGACAGCGCCCTATGGTGCCCGTGGTGCCTCCGGTGTCATCCAGGTGACGACGAAGCACGGCCACGGCGGCCGTTTCCAGATTTCCTACGATGGTACCGTGGGTATAGAGGGAGTCTATAAGAACCTCGAAATGCTTGACCGCAACGGCTACCTCTCTACGGCAAAGGCCCTCGGCGAGGATGTCGTCGACGGGGGCTACGACAACAACTTCGTAGACCTCATCACCAGGACGGGAACAGTACACAACCATCATGTCGCCTTCAGCGGCGGTGGCGACAACAGCGGCTACCGCGCCTCGCTGAGCGTGATGGATCACGACATGGTCGTGAAGAACTACAGCCGTACGAACTTCATCGCCAAGGTCGACCTCAACCAGCGGGCCTTCGACGACGCGCTGAACATCGACCTCGGTGTCTTCGGCTCCTCCCTGCGCAACAGCTCCTTCTTCGATTATCAGAAAATCTTCTATTCCGCCGCCACGATGAACCCTACGCTGAGCTTCGACAGGCAGGGCACGGGAGGCTGGCAGCGTAACCAGAACGCCTCACAGATCGGTAACCCCGGTGCCTATCTCAACGAGAAGAACCACGACAAAAATCTCGGCTTCAACTCGCATATCAAATTCGACTTCGACCTCATGAAAGTCCTTGGACTGCATAAAGACAACCACCAGACTTTCGACCTGAGCATCTTCGGCTCCTACAGCTATGCCTCCACGGAGAACGACAAGTTCATGCCGACATGGGTATGGGCCAAGGGAGAGGCACGTCGCGCCGAGACAAAGACCGAAGACTGGCTCGTCAATGGTACGCTGACCTACAGCCAGCAGTGGGGTATCCACCGGCTGAAGCTGATGGGCCTCTCGGAATACCAGCAGAACAACCTCCGCGGCTTCAACACCGCCGCCCGCGGCTTCACGTCCAACAGCTACGGCTACGACAACCTCGCCGCCGGCACACAGCTCTACTGGGGTGACCAGGGCGCACAGTATAGTGAGGAGCGGATGCTCTCCTTCCTCGCTCAGGCGGAATATACCCTCCTCGACCGCTACACCCTCAACGCCAATATCCGCGCCGACGGCTCTACCCTCTTCGGTGAGAACCACCGCTGGGGCTGGTTCCCCTCCGTCTCGTTCAACTGGGACGTGATGAAAGAGCCATTCATGCGCCATCAGAAAGTATTCTCCTTGCTGAAGTTACGTACAGGCTACGGTCTCTCGGGAAATACGGGCGGCATCAGTGCCTATAATGCTCTCACCCTCCTCGGCCCTGTGGGCATCGTGCCGTGGCAGGGAGCCTCGACGACAGTCACGGGACTGCAGAAGAATATCAACCCCGATCTGAAATGGGAGACACGCGGCAACTTCAACATCGGTATCGATGCCGGGTTCCTCGACAACCGTCTCCTTCTCACGGCGGAATATTACTATTCCAAGACGTGGGACATGCTCTATATGTATGACGTCCCCGTGCCGCCGTTTACTTATAACAAGCTCCTGGCGAATATCGGTGAGATGAGCAACGAGGGTCTTGAGCTCGGTATCGGCGTGACACCGATACGGAAGAAGGACATGGAGCTCGACATCAATATGAACATGAGCTTCCAGCGCAACCGCGTCCTCTCCCTCTCGGGCAACTACAACGGCACGGCCCTCTCGGCCAACGCCTATACTGCCCTCGGCGGCCTCAACGGTGCCGGACAACATGGTGGCTACAACAATGTGGTCTACCAGATCGTCGGACAGCCCCTCGGCGTCTTCTACCTTCCCCACTGCGAGGGACTGACGACGGATGCCAGTGGCAATACGATGTATAATATCGTGGACCTCAACAACGACGGAAAGGTGGACCTCAGCGACGGCGGTGACCGCTATATCGCCGGACAGGCAACGCCGAAGATGACGCTCGGCTCGAATATCTCTTTCCGTTACAAGGACTGGGATATCTCCCTGCAGATGAACGGCGCCTTCGGACATAAGATCTTCAATGGTACCTATCTGAGTTATATGTGTATGACGACCTTCCCCGACTATAACGTCCTCAAGGAGGCTCCGGCGAAGAATATCAAGGACCAGCGTGTCTCTGACTACTGGCTCGAGAAAGGTGACTACCTCAACTTCGACTACCTCACCATCGGATGGAACGTACCGCTGAAACACAACAGTGACGGCACGCCACGCAACAAGATCATCTCCGCTCTCCGTCTGGCACTGAGCGTCAACAACCTCGCGACTATCACGTCCTACAGTGGCCTCACGCCGATGATCAACTCGTATATCGCCAATGACACGTTCGGTATCGACGACAAGCGCTGCTATCCTGTATACCGGTCCTATTCGCTGAGTGTCAGCATTCAGTTTTAAATGATTAGATGATTATGAAAAAAATATTCCTTCTCCTCTCCCTCGCCCTCGTGCTGACATCCTGTCTCAACGAGAATGCCAAAGGAATGCTCTCCGAAGACGAGACCTACAGCGACAAGAGCTCTCTGGAAAAAAATACCGTCGCCATCCTTTACAACTATATCGGCGGCAGCTCTGACAGCCAGGGACTGCAGGGTACGAAATACGGCGTCTATGACTTCAACACCTTCACCACCGACGAGGCCATCATCCCCATCCGTGGCGGTGACTGGTATGACGGCGGCTTCTGGCAGAACCTCTACCTCCATTCCTGGTCGGCCAATGATAATGAGCTCAACAACACATGGAACTACCTCTATAAGGTCGTCACCCTCTGCAACCGGTCGCTGCGTATCCTGAAGAACAACCGCAGCCTCCTCTCCGACAGCGAGTATGCCGCCGACCGCAGTGAGGTACGTGCCGTCCGTGCGATGTTCTACTTCTATATCCTCGACATGTTCGGCAACGTGCCCCTCGTGACGGAAGACTCCGTGGCCCTCGACAGCGTGAAGACCTCACCGCGGCCCACCGTTTACCGTTGGACCGTCAACGAGTTGCAAGAGGCCCTGCCCTATCTCCCCGTGCAGCGCAGTAACCAGGCCGGTTATTACTATGGTCGCATGACAGCCCCCGTGGCGTGGTTCCTCCTCGCCAAGCTCGCCCTCAACGCCGAGGTCTATGATGATGCCGACTGGACCGACAGTCAGCAGCCCGACGGTAAGAACATCTTCTTCACCGTCGACGGACAGCGCCTCAACGCCTGGCAGACAACGATCGCCTATACCGAGAAACTCGAACAGATGGGCTACAGCCTTGAGAGCGATGAGTCAACGGATTTCTCTACGACCAACGAAACATCAAAGGAGAATATCTTCACCATCCCCATGGACCCGCAACGTTATACGAACCGATTTCTGAACCTCTTCCGCTCACGCCACTATGCGCATGGTTCCGCTCTCGGCTTCGATGCCGAGAATGGCTCCTGCGCTACCGTCAGTGCCGTGAAAACCTATGGCTATGGCACAAAGGATGTCGACAGCCGCTTCTATCTCAACTTCTATGCCGACACGGTGAAGGTCGACGGCAACGTCGTCATGCTCTCCAATGGCAAGCCTCTCATCTACCAGCCGCTGGAAGTGAAGGTGAACCTCACGGGCAGTGAGTATGAGAAGACCGCCGGTGCCCGTATGGCGAAATACGAGATCGACCGTAACGCCTATGACGATGGTAAACTTCAAAGTAATGATATTGTACTATTCCGGTATGCCGATGTCCTGCTTATGCGCGCCGAGGCGCTCCTGCGCAACGGCGATGTCACAAAAAGCACTGTTTATATGAATCTAATCCGGGAGCGGGCAGGCATGCCGGATCTTTCTAAGGCCTCTCTCTCCGCCATCCTCCGCGAACGCCTCATGGAACTGCAATGGGAGGGCTGGCGCCGTAACGACCTCATCCGCTTCGGACGTTTCTGCTCCGCCTACGACCTCCGCTCTCCGCTCTCCAATGAGGAGAAGAGCCATTACACCATCGTCTTCCCCATCCCCGAGAAAGCCATCGAACTCAATAAGCGGCTCAAGCAAAACCCGGGATACTAAAGCCTCACCACACTGCCACTCTACAGCCTCACCCCCTACCCCTCCCCGAAAGGGAGGGGAGTTATATGTCTCTTCCCTTCGTAGGGGCGGCCCTTGTGGCCGTCCTAATGGCGACAAACGGAACATGATAAATCATGCCCCTACATTTTCCCGGTTAGGACGGCCACAAGGGCCGCCCCTACGGTGGAGGTTGAGCGTGTTGTGTGCTTGCGCTTTACAATGCGCAAGGAGGCGCTCAAAGAGGAAGCACGCAAACTTTTGCGCAAACTTTTGCGCAAATTTTTATACTAATAAACGTTAACGAAAAACATACGTCCCGATATTTTTTATAATTTTGTCTCCGAAACAAAGATTACTAACACGCAGATATACAAGTCTGCCGAACCTAATAGAAATGCTAATAAAGAGATTAACGATGCAAAAAAGGTTTACATTACACCCAAAGTCTATTCAATTCAGATACCCGATTTCTGCGCTGGACCCGAACCAAATGCCTCAGATACAACTATAGACGTTCGCGCCAAGCAGAACCCTTTCACGGATTTGAATTTCGAAGAGACAGATAACGCTACAGATGCCGGCGCTACAGATGCCGACGGTACATCCGCCACAGCCAGTTCCCCTTGGGGAGACTGACCCATCCCATTACGAACACTAACGACACAATATATGAAACGATTACTACACCTAATTATTCTTCTCTCTTTCTTCGCTTTTCTCCCGGCATTATCGCTGGCTGTAAATGCGGAAGACACGACGACGAAGCCAACGATCACGCCAACTCAGGCGGACACTGTCGGCTGGCCCGCCCATTACGGTGGTGTCATGCTCCAGGGCTTCTATTGGGGCTCCTATGAGCAGACGAAATGGACAGCCCTCCTGCCCAGGCAGACACCATCAGCAAGTATTTCGACCTCATCTGGGTGCCGAACTCGGCGAAGCTCGCCCATGACGCCAAAGGTATGGGCTATATCCCTTATTATTTATTCAATAAGAACTCCGCGCAGTTCGGTACAGAAGAAGAGTTGAAAAGAATGTCACGAATGCCGATTTCGGAACCACGGAAGATATGGAACGTGGACTCTACTCCATCGACGACAACGGCAGCGTGACACTCTACAACCAGGTGCCGACCTACAGCGATGCTGACTCTACAAAAATCAATGGCTACCGTTATGAAGAAACTGATTGCAAAGACCCGGTATGGAACCAGCCCAGCGGCACCTATACGCTGACACTCTACCACACTAATACAGACAATGGATACACGAATGTCTACTACACCGTCTCCCATCCGTCCTACAGCTTCTCTGCCCATGGTACGAATACGCAGACTGCCGACACGGATCCCGGTGACATCACCTTCGGCGCAAAGGCCAATGTAGCCACCGGCAGTTCCAGCACCATCGTCAACGGCGATGAGGTCCTCGTGACAACGGCACCCATCGACCTGATCTTCGGTGACGCGAAGAGTGTGACGACAGCCCTAAGGAAAGTCTCCATCCGGGAGAACAACTCCGACAGTGATGATAAGGTCTATAACCTCCAGGGCCAGCGCGTCTACAAGCCCACCCACGGCATCTTCATCACCGGCGGAAAGAAGATCATCCGATAACACCCACCGTAGGGTGCGGCCCTTGTGGCCGTCCTAACCGCCATTAGGGCGCCCACAAGGGGTGCCCCTACGGGGAATTCATAAACAACGTGCAGAAAAAAATATCTCATTAAGATAAAAAATTATCTTAATGAGATATTTTCGTAAATGACCTATTTAGCGGAACATGATAAATCATGTCCCTACAAAAGGTTCACGATGGCCTTTACCTTCTCCAAACGGCGCAAGGCTTTCTTGCGGATCTGGCGCACACGCTCACGCTTCCAGCCGTGGGCCTCACCAATCTGGGCCATAGAGTGACGGTCACAACCCAAGCCATAATACTCACGGATGACCGTACGCTGACGGTCAGAGAGCTGGGCCAGCATCTTACTGACTTCCTGCTCGTCGGCCTCGGCGAAGATACGCTCGTCGGGATGAGCCGCGTTGGGATCCTCCATGACATGGAGTAGATTAATGGTATTGCTGCTGCCAACGGGCAAGGGCTCGTCGACACTCAGCGGACTGCGCTCCTCAAAGACCTTCAGGGCCTTCTCGATACAGTCCTTGATGAAAGGTGCCGCATAACTGACGAAACGGCTGCCTTTCGAGGCGTCAAAGCTCTGCGCGGCCTTGATCATCCCTATATTTCCCTCACTGACAAGATCCTCGAGATCCATGCCACGATGAAGGTATTTCTTAGCCAATGAAACCACATATCCCTGATTTCCATTGACCAACCGGTTGATGGTTCTCTGATCATTCATAACGGTGTCCTTTCTTTTATTGTCTACAAGGCAAAAGTAAACATTTTTCTCCGATTCCGCAATTTTTTACCTCTCTTTTTTGTCCCATATTATTTTTTTTGTATCGTTGCCAACAGAACTACAGAACCAATTTATAATGTATAACTAAAACAATAAAACTATGCGAAAAATCTTTACACTGATTGCAGCTTCGCTGCTCACTATGGGCGCTTTCGCTCAGACCAGTTCCGTCATCAAACTGGATCCCACGGCTACTTATAAAGCTGATCAAGTCATCACTTCCGGGATGTCTCCGTTACCCTCGGTACTGACAGCAAGTACACACTGAAAACAACGGGTACAAAAGATACGTGGACAGAACTCACGCCATTCATCCAGAGTGTCACGATTACCGCTTCCGACGGTACAACCTCTACAAGTGACGGCTTCGCCTACATCGCCGGTGCCAATAACCCCAAGAGCAGTAAGACCTTGAAGAGCGGTTCCGGATTCGACGGCAGCGCCGACAAGCAGGGCTCTCTGCCGCAGAACGGCTGCTACTACATCGTCAAGGCCACGCAGGCCGGTGATGTCGCCTTCGCCATGCAGCTCAACACTGACAAGGAACTCTATGTCGTTGATGCCTCCGCAGCAACAGAGGGTAACGGCGTGCTGACTGTTGATAACAACACAGCAGTACTGAACAGTAAGGTTGTCTGCAAAGATGAGACAGGTGCTACGATCACCACGACCACAGGCGGCAAGAACGGTATCGTCTTCGATACCAAGCATAACGCCACGGCAAACTTCTCTGTAGAGGCCAACAAGCCTTACCACGTGTTCTGCACCGGTTCCAAGCTCGGATTTATCGGCGTGAAGTTCTCTCCCTCAGCCTCCACGGCTATCAAGACGATTGCCACGGCAGAGAAGGCTGCCGACAATGCCGTCTACAACCTCGCCGGTCAGCGCGTCAACAAGTCCTTCAAGGGCATCGTCATCAGCAACGGCAAGAAGCTGATCCGCTAACACCCTCCGTAGGGTGCGGCCCTTGTGGCCGTCCTAACTGACACACCGATCCACCGTAGGGTGCGGCCCTTGTGGCCGTCCTAACCCCTCCGTAGGGTGCGGCCCTTGTGGCCGTCCTAACCGACATTAGGGCGCCCACAAGAGGTGCCCCTACGGTGGAAGAAAAACGAACCCATAGGGATTTCCCCCACCTCACTTAGGGGAAATCCTTTTTTTATGCCTGTATATTATCGTATCTTTGCAGCAGAAAAATAAAAAACGTAAAGATATGAAAAAGCTGATATTATCTCTCGTAGCATTCTTCTGTCTCGCACTCTCCGCCAGTGCCATGGATTATGAAGATGCGCGCCAGCAGGCCCTCTTCCTGACGGACAAGATGGCGTATGAACTCAATCTGACGGATGATCAGTATGAGGCCGCCTACGAGATCAATCTCGACTACCTCATGAGTATCAACAACTATGATGATCTCTATGGACTCTACTGGCGGCAGCGGAACCGCGACCTGGAATATATCCTTGCCGCGACACAGTGGAACGCCTACCTCAACAGCCTCTATTTCTACCGTCCCCTCTACTGGGACGCCGGCTGCTGGCATTTCCGCATCTACGCCCGCTATCCCGTCCGCGACTACTACTTCTTCGGCGAGCCGTCCTTCTGCTTCGTTTACCGCGGCGGACACAGCTGGAGAATGAATGGTGGACGCAGCTGGTATGCCGGTCGTTCCTGGGGACCACGTCCCGGTGATCATGGACGTTATATGGGAATGCGTGACGGCTTCGACCGTGGCAACTATGGCCGTGGCTGGAATGCCGGGAATCCGCAGAACAACCGCACGTTCGGTAACCTCCGTACCTTCGGTGGCCCGAGCAGCACACGTACAACGGTGAACCGCAACTTCAACAATAACGTGAACGTCAACACGAATGTCAACAGTAACCGTTCCTTCGGTAACCGTAACTTCGGTGGTAACAACAGCCGTTTCAACAACAGCGGTCGTAGCTTTGGCGGCAGTCACAGTGATGTCCCGAGTCGTGTGTTCACACCCTCAGAGAGCAGCCGCAGCAACAGTTTCGGCGGTCACAGCAACAGCTTCGGAGGCAGTAACAACTCCTTCGGGGGCAGCCGCTCCTACAGCGCACCCAGCCGTTCCTTCGGTGGCGGCAATAACGGTGGCTCCTTCGGCGGAGGCCACTCCGGCTCTTTCGGCGGCGGTCACAGTGGCGGCTTCAGCGGTGGCGGCTCCTTCGGTGGTCACAGATAAATTCGATAACGATCCAATATAAAATACTTAACTTTAATCAGGATGACGTTACAAGATGAGCACGCGGACTTCCGCGTTGCTCATCTTCGGTATTTCATTCATTGGCTTGTTGAAATAGACACTCTGAATGGCTTTGTTGATGATACCGTGACCGACGGCAAGTACCGTCTGACCGGGATAGGTCACCTTCAGCCATGTCAGGAAATTACGGGCACGACTCTTGATATGTTCAAGGGTCTCTACATCATCAGGCCATTTCGCATGCTCCAAATCCGGAATATATTTTCCCGTAAACGAACCCCAGTCCCGCTCACGCAGGAGTGGGGTTTGCTGTATCTCGTCGGTTTTGCCATGGGGCTCGGCGATGATACGGCACGTATCGTACGACCGCTTGAGATCACTCGACACGAAGGCATCAATCTGCTCATGGAGGAGCTTGTCTCGCGTCTCCTCGGCCTGACGGATACCATTCTCATTCAACTGGCCCTGCTCCTGTCCCTGCAGAATCTTCGCGGCATTGTCTACCGTCTCGCCATGACGCACCAAGAATAACTTAACACTCATGACCGTCCTCCTTCTGCTCTTTCTCAAACATCTGTTTCGTTCGTCTCATCTTGATGCTGTTCACACATTCCACGATACCGTAGAGGAGCATGCACCAACCGATGATCAGCAACGGAGCGGAAGCGACAGCTCCGGGACGGATCAGCGCGATGATACCCACAAGGAGAATCAGCACGGGCATGATCCAGTAGAATACGCCGATCTTCGCATAGTTGCGGGCAGCCACGAGATTGGCAAGCTGGTTGACAGCGCCGAGGATCAGGATGGCAGCGAGGATATACACGAGGCCATTGATGAATGTCGTCGGCATCAGCGCCAAAAGACCACCGAGGATGGCAGAGCCGAGACCAACAACGGGGAACGTCGGTTTCATCCCCGTAAGCTGCCGGCCGTTAGCATCATAGACGATGGCGTCGGTTTTCTCCGCACGGTTCTTGTTGACATAATAGGTGATCAGCGAGATCACGCCGGAGACGAAGAAGAGGATTCCGATGGCCATCGTGATCCATGTCACCATCGACTCCTTATACTCAATGAGCAGGACACCGGCAATAATCGCTACCAGTGCCCGGAAAATATGACTTTGTATGACTTTCATTTTCTGTTATATTTGATCCTATTGCAGGGGCCGTCCCTTTGGACGGCTCTTTTTTCTAGCCACGAACCACGAACCACGAGACCCTACAGACATATGCTCAAACGGCATACACGTGTTTACCTAAACGCCTTGCCAGGGTGCTTCCGGCGTCGTATAATAAGGATATAAGTAAACGTAAAACGTCGTACTAAAAACAAATCAGACGAAAGGGTGATTTTTATGTCCCAATGGACAGATATGTACAAACAGAAACTGATGACGCCGGAAGAAGCAGTGAAAGTCGTT
>JAQXXT010000068.1 GCA_029226205.1 Prevotellaceae bacterium | reverse complement strand
TTTCTTACCCTTGTTTATCTGTTCTCAGGGTGAATATCCATACTCGAAGTATTGAGTCGTAAAACCTTTTCGTGATTGACAGGTTTCCTTCTTGTACTACTTTCTTTCTGTCTTATGTAATCTTTTCAAAGAACTCTTTCTTTATGCTCTCGTTTTAGCCGAAAAGCGTTTGCAAAGGTACGGTATTTTTCTGAACTTCCAAAATATTTTCGCAAAAAAAATCTCCAAAAATCATTTTTTTTGATTTTTGGAGATTTACACCTTATTATATATATAACTCTATCCTATCGTAATCCTTTACTGTGCAGGAGCCGTTAACTCAGCTTTCTTCTGATTGACATAGTCTCCGAAGACTTTATCCATCACTTGACGGTCAGAATCGGAGAGATTCACTTGTTTGCTACTCAGATCAAGATAAAAAGCCTTAATCTTCTTGTTCAACTTCGGCATAGCCTTTTGAATCTGCTGATCTGTACCACCTTCGTTCTTCCAATCGAAGAAAGGCTGGAAGATTGCGTCAACACCAGTCTTTACCTGCTGGCTGATCTGCGTCTCAAAATCATTAGCTGCCGGTTTAGGAGCCGGTGCGGCCTTCTTTTCAGGAGCTTCAACCTTCTGCATCGACACCGTATCCTTAGTGTCACTGTTGCTTGTGAATGTACCATGATCGATCATACTCTTCACAGCAATGGCGCCACCGATGACAACAACCAGAATGATAACGGCTATCAAAACTTTTTTCAGATCGAAAATAGGACGTCCACCCCCCTCAGAAGATCTGCTGTGGTGATGATAGCTGCCACCGCCGTCCAGCGCATCCAGATATTCTTCTGTATCAAGGAAGCGCTCACTGCGGCCGTAACGAGTACAATGTTCAATGACGTCGCTATACTCCAGATCCATTCTCATATCTTTCATGAGGATACCAAGAGAATAGATATCTGAGCGACCATCAACAGTCATCGTACCATCGCGGAGCTCGGGAGCCATATATTTGATACTCGTTGAAGGAACAGCGAGGTTGTCAGCCTGAAGACTACGTACATCGACAAGTTTTACCTGGTCACCCTGAGCCGTAATGAAGACGTTGCTCGGTGTGAGGTTTCTATATATAATATTGTGGTCGTGCATGTATCCCAGCGCCTCAGCAATCTGCCGAAGGATGACAACACATTCACTGGAAGGATGGCGCTCTGCGATATAGTCTGCCAGACTACGACCCTCCACGTACTCTCGCTCTATCGTCCAGCCCCTCTGAGCATCTTCGAAGAGTTTGAAATACTTAACAATATGAGGATTGTCCAGTTTCTGTCCTACTGAGAACTCACGTTTCAAGCAGGCCACATGCTGGCGCTTATCTTTAAATTTGTCTTTGAGCCATTTCAGTACAACTTTCTCTCCAGCCTCATTCGTTGCCGTGGCAAAGGCGAAACAGCCTTTCGAGGGGAGTTCTACGATGTCCTTATAAGTATTCGTTTCCATTTACTAATATAGAATTTATCAGTTATGCGGCAAAGTTACAGATATTTTTTGAAAAGCGTGAGAAAAAAGTCTGAATTTTTATATAAAGTTTCGTTTTTCTTGTCATTATCGGAACGAAATTTTGTTTTCTCAGAAATAATTCATTACTTTGCAAGCAGAAAACAGAAAAAATGAGAAATTCGGGAGAACAAAGCCAACAGACGGTAAAGCCCATTCTGACCATTACGGGATCAGACAGTGCGGGCGGATCAGGAATCCAGGCCGACATCAGGACCATCAGTGGTCTTGGTGGCAGTGTGGCGTCTGTCATCACTTCTATCACCGTACAGAACACGCTTGGTATTCAGGAGTTCTACGATTTGCCCGCCCCCATCATTCATCAACAGATTGACGCTATCGTGAATGATATCGCTCCATCCATCGTCAAGATCGGCCTCATTCACACAAAAGAAGCCCTTCAAGTGATCCTCCAGGCACTTCTCCGTTACCAGCCGGACTTTGTCCTCTACGATCCCATCATCCGCTCAAGCAACGGAGAGCCGCTGATGAGTGATGACCTACTGTCACAGATACGCCAGCAGTTATTGCCCTTGTGTCATCTCATCCTTGTAAATCGAGCCGAGGAAGTACAGATTCTTGGAGCAACCTTTCGGCCAAGCAGTTTTCATCCCCAGAAAATCTGGTATCTTGCCGACCGACGTATCCATGGTAGAACGAACGAGCTGGCCTCCGCCACCGCTTATTATCTTTCCGTGGGACTCCCGACGGAAGAAGCTATGGAAAAAGCCCGGCAGTATGTGGAACTACAGATCACCGATGACGGCAATCTCCACAGCCGCAGCAGTGAGCTATTTAAGAGTTTCCTCGAAGCTGTAGAAGGGCATTACCAAGAGAACAGCGATGTCAACTTCTACGCCGACTACCTCAATGTCAGCAGCCGTTACCTCTCTCAGGTCACGCACCGCATCAACGGGAAGAGTCCTAAAGCCATCATCGACAATCGTCTTTTACAGACATTGCAGAAAGAGCTTCGTACGACGTTGAAACCCATACAGGAGATCGCTTATGAAAATGGATTCTCCTCCCAGGCCCATTTCACGAAATTCTTCAAACGTCAAACGGGTATGACACCTACTATGTTTAGAAGGAACAAAGGAGAATAAAAGAGAATAAAAATATTAACTTTAAATAATAAGAAATATGAGTAAAGAGAGACAAGAATTGAACCGCAACTTGGCACAGATGCTCAAGGGCGGTGTGATTATGGATGTAACAACACCAGAACAGGCCAAGATTGCAGAGAAGGCAGGAGCGTGTGCCGTGATGGCCTTGGAGCGTATCCCTGCAGATATCCGTGCTGCCGGAGGCGTAAGCCGTATGAGTGATCCGAAGATGATCAAAGGCATTCAGAATGCTGTCTCCATCCCTGTCATGGCAAAGTGCCGTATCGGTCATATTGCCGAGGCCCAGATTCTGCAGGCCATTGACATCGACTATATTGACGAGAGTGAAGTACTCTCCCCTGCCGATGACGTCTATCATATTGACAAGACAAAGTTCGACGTGCCTTTCGTCTGTGGTGCCCGTGACCTCGGAGAGGCCCTCCGTCGTATCGCAGAAGGTGCCACGATGATCCGTACAAAAGGAGAACCGGGAACGGGTGATGTCGTTCAGGCCGTGAGCCACATGCGGAAGATGCAGAGTCAGATTCGTCAGGTCGTCGCCATGGCCGAGGATGAACTCTATGAAGCTGCCAAGAACCTGCAGGTGCCCTATGACCTCGTCCGTTATGTCCATGAGAATGGCAAATTGCCCGTTGTCAACTTTGCTGCCGGAGGTGTCGCCACTCCCGCCGATGCAGCACTAATGATGCAACTTGGAGCTGAAGGTGTCTTCGTAGGCAGTGGTATCTTCAAGAGTGGTAACCCGAGTAAGCGTGCCGCTGCCATTGTTCAGGCCGTCACGAACTATAATGATCCCAAGAAGCTCGCCGAGCTCAGTGAGGACCTGGGTCCTGCCATGGTAGGCATCAACGAAGAAGAGATCAAGACATTGATGGCGGAGAGAGGAAAATAAAGCCATGAGAATCGCAGTATTAGCCCTTCAGGGAGCATTTGCCGAACACGAGCAAATGCTCTCCCGCCTCGGTGCCGAGACCTTTGAGGTCCGCCAGCTCTCCGACTGGGACCAGCCTAAAGACGGACTCGTTATCCCCGGTGGTGAGAGTACGACACAGTTGAAGCTCCTTACTGACCTTCACCTTCTCGAGCCCATTCGTAATTCTATTAAGAACGGTCTTCCTGTTTTCGGTACATGTGCCGGACTGATTCTCCTCTCCAAGCATGTAGAGGGAGAATCTTTCGACCGCCTCTCTACAATGGACACCACAGTATGCCGTAATGCCTACGGCCGCCAACTCGGCAGTTTTCATACAGAGGCTCCGATGAAAGGTATCCAAGGAAAGATCCCGATGACCTTCATCCGTGCGCCTTATATTAATAAGGTGGAGGGAAAGGCGGAGGTCCTAGCTGAAGTTGGCGGACATATTGTCGCCGCCCGAGAGGGTAACCAGCTCGTCACCGCCTTCCATCCCGAGCTCAATGCCGACACATCCGTGCATGACTATTTCTTGAAAATATGCAAGGACAGAAGAGCGTGAAAGACCGAATAACAATTACAATATAATCTTATCATATTCCTACTCCTCATTTATGAGTAGGAATATGAAAATTCCATGAAAAAATTTGTACAGATGGAGTTTTATCCGTAACTTTGCAATCTCAAGATTACATTTTCACCACTTAAAAGAATTATTCAGGTTATGAAGACAGAATGGAGAGGTTTCAAAGGAACCCTTTGGACAGAAGAGATCAATGTCCGCGATTTCATCCAGCACAACTACACCAGCTATGATGGAGACGAACGTTTCCTCGCCGATCCCACAGAAGCTACCAACACCCTCTGGGGAAAACTGAAAGAACTTCAGAAGGAGGAGCGTGCCAAGGGCGGAGTCCTGGACATGGAGACAGAAGTTGTCAGTGGTCTGACAAGTTACGGTCCCGGCTATATCGATGAAGCCACAAAGGATCTTGAAAAAGTCGTCGGTCTGCAGACCAACAAACCGCTGAAGCGCGCCTTCATGCCTTACGGCGGTATCAAGATGGCCGAGCAAGCCTGTACGACCTATGGCTACCAGCCGTCAGAGGAGCTCCATGAGATCTTCACGAAATACTGTAAGACACACAATGACGGAGTCTTCGACGCTTATACTGCCGAGATGCGTCATGTCCGCCATAACCATATCCTCACCGGTCTCCCCGACACCTATGGCCGTGGCCGTATCGTCGGCGACTATCGTCGTGTCGCACTGTATGGTATCGATTACCTCATTGAACAGAAGCAACAGGATCTGAACAATATGGGTGAGCGTGAGATGATCGACGAGGTCATCCGCCTGCGTGAGGAGGTCGCCATGCAGATCAAGGCTCTGAAAGGACTGAAGGAGATGGCACAGATCTACGGCATCGATATCAGCAAGCCGGCAACGAATGCCCGTGAGGCCGTCCAGTGGCTTTACTTCGGCTACCTCGGTGCCATCAAGACCCAGAATGGTGCCGCCATGTCTGTAGGTCGTATTTCCACTTTCCTTGATATTTATTTTGAGCGCGACCTGAAGGAGGGCACGCTGACGGAGCGCGACTGTCAGGAGCTTATCGACCATCTCGTCATGAAGTTCCGCATGGTGAAGTTTGCCCGTATCCCGTCCTACAACCAGCTTTTCTCCGGTGATCCCGTATGGGCGACGTTGGAAGTTGCCGGCCTCGGTCAGGACGGTCGTAGCATGGTGACGAAGAACGACTTCCGTTTCCTCCATACCCTGGAGAATATGGGTCCCTCTCCCGAGCCGAACCTCACAGTGCTCTATAGCTCCCGTCTGCCGAAAGCCTTCAAGCATTATGCTGCCATGATCTCCGTGAAGACCTCGAGTATCCAGTATGAGAATGACGATGTGATGCGTCCTATCTGGGGTGACGACTACAGCATCTGCTGCTGTGTTAGTGCCACACAGACCGGTAAAGAGATGCAGTTCTTCGGTGCCCGTGCGAACCTCGCCAAGTGTCTCACCTATGCCATCAGCGGTGGTGTCGACGCCAAGACCCGCGAGCAGTGTGGTCCCGCCTACCGTCCCATTGAGGGTGACGTGGTAACCTACGAGGAGTTCATGCCCCGTTTCATGAATATGATGGAGTGGCTCGCCGCCGTCTATGTGAAGACGCTGAACCTCATCCATTACATGCACGATAAATATTTCTATGAGGCCGAGGAGATGGCACTCATCGATACTGATGTCCGCCGTACCTTCGCAACAGGTATCGCCGGTTTCAGCCATGTCGTCGACTCCATCAGTGCCATCAAATATGCCAAGGTGAATGTTATCCGCGATGAGACAGGCTTCCCCATCGATTTCAAGACCGAGGGTGACTTCCCGCGCTACGGTAATGATGATGACCGTGCGGACGAGATTGCTGTATGGTTGTTGAAGACTTTCATCACGATGGTCAAGAAACACCATACCTATCGCAACTCCGAAGCCACGACGAGTATTCTGACGATCACGTCGAATGTCGTTTATGGCAAGTATACGAGTAACATGCCTGACGGCCGTCGTGCCGGCACGCCGCTCTCTCCTGGTGCCAACCCGAGCTACGGAGCCGAGAAGAACGGCCTACTGGCGAGCCTCAACTCCGTGGCGAAGTTGCCCTACAAGTATGCTCTCGACGGTATCTCCAACACGCAGACGATCTCTCCGGGAGCACTTGGTCATAATGACGAGGAACGTGCAAACACCCTCGTCGGTGTTATGGACGGTTACTTCAACCAAGGCGCCCATCACCTGAATGTCAATGTTTTCGGTGTTGACAAACTCAAGGATGCCATGGAGCACCCCGAGAAAGAAGAGTATCAGAACTTCACCATCCGCGTCAGTGGATATGCTGTGAAGTTCATCGACCTCACCCGTGAACAGCAGTTGGATGTCATCGCCCGTCAGGCCCATGAACGACTCTAAGACTACAAGCCTCGCCTCTTCAGGCGGGGCTTTCCTCCATTCCACAGAGTCCTTCGGATCTGTTGATGGACCCGGAATCCGCTTTCTCATCTTCCTGCAGGGCTGTCACATGCGTTGCCAGTTCTGTCATAATCCTGATACTTGGCGCCTCCATGGCGGCAGCAGAATCACTGCCGATGCCCTCCTCGACCAAGCAGAACGTTTCCGCGCTTACTGGGGCGACGAGGGTGGTATCACCGTCAGTGGCGGTGAGGCGCTCCTGCAGCTCGATTTCCTTTTGGAACTCTTCACGAAGGCCCACGAACGTGGTATCAACACCTGTCTCGACACGTCTGCCCAGCCTTTCACACGGGAGGGAGAGTGGTTTCAGAAGTTTGAAGCATTGATGAAAGTAACCGACACGGTATTACTGGATATCAAGGAGATCGATGATGCCAAGCACCGGAAATTGACAGGATGGACAAACAAGAATATCCTCGACTGTGCCCGTTATCTCTCCGATACCGGTATCCCCGTCTGGATCCGTCACGTCCTTGTTCCCGGCATTACGGATGATGATGAAGATCTTCAGAAATTAGCGGCATTCATCCACACTCTTCATAATATTAAAAAGGTGGAAGTCCTCCCCTATCATACCTTAGGCGTATATAAATATAAGGAGCTCGGCATCGACTATCCTTTGAAAGACGTCAATCCGCCCACAGCAGAACGGATTGAGAACGCCAAAAGAATCTTAGGAGCAGAATAGCTTCTTATAAATGTTCCTGACAGAACTTTTCGCCAAGTTCGAAGCCCTCTTCGTAGAGGCGCTCGAGCTTGGCGGTATCTTTTTCTATCCGTCCCACTTCCAGAGGGCGCAGCGGACGGATACATGTAATTTTCCCCGCCGCCTCAAGATCGTCGACGAGCTGCAGCTGACGATTATAAGCCACATGACGCTTACTAAGAGCCAGTCGCAGCCGTGGATAGTTTTTATAGATGAAGTTCGGCGTCTTTCTGTCCACGCCCTTGTCGCGCCAGCCCTTGTTACGCGTCAGGATGACCACATTATGCTCATGTCCCGTAGCGAAGGCTCGTTCCACGGGGATACTGTCGAGGATACCGCCGTCGAGCATGGGGATGCCGTCGACCATTACGATCTTACTGACATAAGGCAGGGAGCTGGAGGCACGTACGATGTCGAGGGCCCGTTGCTTGTCCTTCGTCTCGGAGAGATACATCGGCCGTCCCGTGAGACAGTTCGTCGTCACCATCTCGAAGCCGGCAGAATGCTTGAAAAACTCGTCGAAGTCAAACGGCAGCAGTTGGTTGGGAAACTTATCATACAGCAGTTGTCTGTCGAAGATACACCCTTGTGTCACCAGATGTCGCAGACCGATATAATGGTATCGGGCAAGGTAGTCGATATTTGACACACGGGCGCGCCGTGGCTGTCTGGAGATATACGACATGCCATTGCAGGCCCCGGCGGAGACGGCGACGGTATAGCGGAAGTAGAGATGGTACTTCATGAAAGCGTCCAGGACACCACTCGTGAAGACACCGCGCATTCCTCCCCCTTCAAGGACAAGACCCGTATTCCAATTGATTTTCAACATACTCAACGCTTCGTTTATTGCTTAATTTATTATAAATTTTCCGTTTTTATTCATTTTTCCATGCAAAGATAATACTTTTTTCCGAAAAAATCTGTAACTTTGCAATCAAATTCCGATCATCAACGGAAAAAGGTAAAAAAATTGTAAGAAAATATGTTCAGTAAAGAGACTTATATAGCCCGCCGCGAAGCCTTGAAAAAGCTGGTCGGTCAGGGCGTCATCCTCATCTTCGGCAATAACGAATCTCCTGCCAATTTCCCCTCCAACGGTTATCATCCGTTCCGTCAGGATTCATCATTCCTGTATTTCTTCGGACAGAACCGTGACGGCCTCGTGGGCGTCATCGATGTCGATAACGACATGGAGACCCTCGTCGGCGATGATATCGATATTGAGGATATCGTCTGGTACGGAAAGGTGAAGACGGTGTCGGAGATGGCCAAGGAGGTCGGTGTCAGCTCTTCCGCTCCGATGAAGTCGCTGAAGACGATTTGCAATGATGCCATGGCGAAGAAGCGCAAGATCCATTATCTGCCGCCTTACCGCTTCGATATCAAGCTGCAGATCTTTGATTTGCTCGGGATCCATCCGAACCAGCAGAAGGACGAGGCGAGCATGCCGCTCATCAAGGCTGTCGTCAAGCTCCGTTCCACGAAGAGTGACGAGGAGATTGAGGAGCTCGAGCGTGGTGCCGTCATCGGTTACAAGATGCACACCACAGCGATGAAGCTCACGAGTCCCGGCGTCCTTGAGCATTATATCGGTGGTCAGGTAGACGGTATCGCCAACAGCTACGGCTCGATGGTCTCTTTCCCCACGATTTTCACGCAGCATGGTGAGATCATGCACGGCGCACCGACGATGGACCCGCTGGAGAGCGGACGGCTCGTCCTCTGTGATGCCGGCGCAGAGACCATCAACAACTACTGCAGTGACAACACGCGTACCTATCCGGTCAACGGTAAGTTCACGCAACGTCAGTTGGAGATCTACTCCATCGTAGAAGCCTGCCATGACTATACGTTGAAGGTCGCCAAGCCGGGCGTGAAATGGATGGATGTCCATTTCGATGTCTGCCGACTGATGATCGAGCGCCTGAAAGAGCTCGGTTTCATGAAGGGAGATACCGAGGAAGCCCTCCGCGCCGGTGCCCACGCGATGTTCATGCCTCACGGCCTTGGTCACATGATGGGTATGGATGTCCATGATATGGACAGTCTCGGTCAGACGAATGTCGGCTTCGACGAGGAGACTCGTCCTATCCTTGACCAGTTTGGTACGAACTGCCTGCGTATGGGCCGTCGTTTGGAGAAAGGCTTCGTCATCACCGACGAACCGGGAATCTATTTCATCCCCGACCTCATTGATGACTGGAAAGCCAGCGGCCACTGCAAGGAGTTCCTCAACTTCGACAAGCTTGAGGAGTATAAGGACTTCGGTGGTATCCGCA
This sequence comes from Prevotellaceae bacterium, assembly GCA_029226205.1. Taxonomy (GTDB): domain Bacteria; phylum Bacteroidota; class Bacteroidia; order Bacteroidales; family Bacteroidaceae; genus Prevotella. The sequence continues at coordinate 13,276 of JAQXXT010000068.1, read as the reverse complement.
TCGAGGATGATGTGCTCATCACTGATGACGGCTGCCGTTTCATCGGCAAAGACCGTATCCCCTATCATCCGAAAGACGTGGAGGCTTTCATGGCCAACAACTAAGTGCAAACAAGACAACAATTATAGTACAAGAAAAAATAAAAGAGATTACATGAGAAAATTTTTCGTTGCCGCCCTGTTAGCCGTGGTGGCTATCAGTGGCAGTGCCAAGACCGTAAAAGACAGTGTAGTAAACAAGAACAAGCCCGTCTTCACGGTCATCAAAGAGAACCCGATCACAAGTATCAAGGACCAGAACCGCAGCGGCACGTGCTGGGACTATTCCACACTGAGCTTCTTCGAGAGTGAGATTCTCAAGAAGACCGGTAAGACCTACGACCTCTGTGAGATGTTCGTCGCCAACAAGACTTATATGGACCGTGCCATCAAGGCCGTCCGCATGCATGGTGACGTCTCCTTCTCTGAGGGCGGCTCTTCTTATGATCCCCTCTACTGCATCCAGCATTATGGCATCTGTCCCGAGAGTGCCATGCCGGCTCCCGGCACACTTTATGGTGACTCCCTCGCCAATTTCGGTGAGTTCTTCAAAGTCATGACACCGTATGTTGAAGGCATTGCCAAGAGCGACAGCAAGAAACTCTCACCGGCCTGGAAGAACGGCCTGCAGGGCATCCTCGATGCTTACCTCGGCAAATGTCCGGAGAAGTTCGTCTATGAGGGCAAGACCTATACGCCGCAGTCTTTCGCTGCCAGCCTCGGTCTGAACTGGGACGACTATGTAAGTATCACTTCTTATACCCATCATCCGATGTGGAGCCAGTTCGCCGTTGAGGTACAGGACAACTGGCGCTGGCCGATGAGCTACAACGTGCCTATCGAGGATCTCACAAAGATCATCGACAACGCCATCAACAACGGCTATACCGTAGCCTGGGGCGGTGATGTCACCGAGGACGGTTTCACACGCAGTGGTCTTGGTATTGCTTACGATGTAAAGAAAGTCCGTTCTATGGCCGGTACCGATGCTGACCGTTGGTTCAAGCTCTCCAAGGATGAGAAGAAGGAGAAACTCGACTCTCTGGGTGTCACCGCTCCTGAGATCACGCCGACACAGCAGATGCGTCAGGATGCTTTCGACAACTGGGAGACAACAGACGACCACGGCATGCAGATCTTCGGTCTTGCCAAAGATCAGAATGGCCGCGAATATTACATGGTTAAGAACTCCTGGGGTAAGTATGGTGATTACAAAGGCATCTGGTATATGACCAAGAACTATATCGCTTACAAGACCATGGACTTCATGGTAAACAAGAACGCTATCCCCAAGGATATCCGCAAGAAATTAGGCATTTAATTTAGAATATTTTTGTAGGGACATGATTAATCATGATCCCTACAATTTTTTTATAGGATATGAATATCGATAAGGAAAAGAACAAGGCGGAGTTTTGTGAACTGCTGCGCTCAACGAAGCGCGAGGGCGTAGACGATGTCATCAGCGATCTCGAAGACTGGGGCTTCTTTGACGCTCCCGCTTCCGCCGGTCATCACCTGAACGTAGAAGGTGGTCTGACGCAGCACAGTATCAATGTCTGCAAGGCATCGCTGATGGTCTATGAAGGCATGTCAAAACTCGATCCGAGTGTAGAGAAAGAAGTGAAGCGCGACCATGTCATCATCGCTTCCCTGCTCCATGATGTCTGTAAGGCAGATATCTATAAGAAAGCTATCAAGAGAAAGAAGAACCCCGTGACGGGAATGTGGGAGGATGCCCCGGGCTGGGCCATCTCTTATAAGAAGTTCCCGATGGGACACGGCGAGAAGAGTGTCATCAACCTCCTCTGTTCCGGTCTTGTGATGTACGATGACGAGATGCTCGCTATCCGTTGGCACATGGGGGCCTTCGGCCTCAACTTCAACAGCTATGAGGATGAGCGCTGCTATGATACCGCCCGCACCCTCTATCCGCTCTGCTCCATCGTCCAGGCCGGTGACAGCCTCGCCGCCTCCATCATGGAACGGGAAGCGGAGGACATCGACAACCTTTGATCCTTTGCAGGGGCCGTCCCTTGTGGCGGCCCGTCGGCGGAACGCCGAATGATTATCAATTTAATATTGCCCTACGGGCAACGGGCCGCCACATTTCTGTCCCCCGGGCACGGGGGAAATGAAGGGGGTGGACGGCCCCTGCAATCTTTAATACTTTATTTTCCCTTCGTCGTTCTTCCACATCTCGAAGGCGGCGAGGGCCTCAGCCCTCAACAACGGGCGCATAGGTTTCTGACGACAGGATGGATCAAGAGCCAGCTCATGATAGATTATGTCGTCATCGAAACCGATGGCGGCGGCATCCTTCCGCGTGTTCCCGTAATAGACGGTATCGAGATGAGCCCAGTAGATGGCACCAAGGCACATCGGACAAGGCTCACAACTCGTATAGATCTCACATCCGCTGAGATCGAACGTCTTCAGTTTCTTACAGGCTTTCCGTATACAATTGACCTCTGCATGAGCCGTAGGATCATCATCAAGGGTAACGGAATTGGACGCCTCGGCGATAATCTCCCCTTGTCGGGCGATGACAGCACCGAAAGGTCCACCACCGTGACGTACACTATCTTCTGAGAGCGCGATGGCTCTGCGCATCAATTCTTCTTTTGTCATAGTCTTATTCTTTTTGGCGGAACTATTCAACGTCCCCTTTTTACTTTTTTAATTTTTTATTTTTTCACTTCTACATCTAGGACAAAGGTACGACTTTTTTTTGGCATTAATCTTTTTGTATACCATTTTTTTTTCGTAACTTTGTCATTGAAATTCGAAACAATTAAAAATAAGAATATATTCTCATGAGAATTACATTATCCAGTACAGCATTGAGCGCCAAGCTCAACATGCTTTCCCGAGTGATCAACAGCAAGAACTCCATGCCGATCCTCGACTGTTTTCTCTTTCAGGTTCATGGCGACACCCTCACGGTGACAGCAAGTGACAGTGAGAATGTCATGCAGAGCCATCTGCAGTTGGACGAGGCCGACGGTGACGGTGAGTTCTGCCTGAACAACCGTAATATCCTGGATGCCGTCAAGGAGCTCCCCGAACAGCCGCTGACCCTCGATGTAGATCTGGAGGCGATGACTATTAAGGTTGTTTACCAGAATGGTATCTACAACTTCAACACGCAGAATGCCGAGGAGTATCCCCGTCTGGAACCTGTCAATGAGAATATCACCAATATCACGATAGATGCCGGTATCCTCGTCGATACCATCACGCGTACCCTTTTCGCTACCGGTAACGACGACCTGCGTCCCGTGATGAATGGTATCTATTTCGATCTCACCACCGACTTCCTGACCATCGTCGCCACCGACGGCCATAAGCTCGTCCGTAACCGTGAGATGAATATCAAGGGTGAGAATCCCGCCTCCTTCATCCTTCCGAAGAAGCCCGCCACCCTCATCAAGAACGGTCTTGACCGTAATGCCGGTGATGTGACGATTCGTTTCAACCAGGAGAAAGCCGAAATCATTTATGCCGACGGCATGCTCTCCTGCCGCCTCATCGAAGGCCGCTATCCCAACTACAACTCCGTTATTCCGCAGGGTAACCCCAACAAGGTGACGGTAGACCGTAAGAGTTTCTTCTCCGCTCTCCGTCGTGTGCTCCCCTTTGCCAGCGAGAGCACCCAGAGCGTACGCCTCCACCTCGAATCCGGCAAGATGGAACTGACCGCCGAAGATATCGACTTCGCTACATCTGCTCGTGAGCAACTGATCTGCGACTACAGTGGCCAGCCGATGGAGATCGGTTTCAAAGGCTCAACCCTTCTGGAGGTCATGAACACGCTGTCCTGTGACAATATCGTCATGGCCCTCGCCGACCCCTCCCGTGCCGGCGTTATCACCCCTGAGACACAACCCGAGAACGAAGACATCCTCATGCTCGTCATGCCGATGTTGCTGAACGATTAAGCGCAATGAAACTGAATTTGAAAAAGCCCCTGATCGTCTTCGACCTTGAGACGACAGGCCTCGACCTCGTTGCCGACCGTATCATCCAAATATCTTACATCAAAGTCATGCCCGACGGCACGGAGAAACGTGGAAACCTTCTCGTCAATCCTAAAAAGACGATTCCTGAGGAGGTCATCGCCCTCACAGGAATTTCTAATGAAGAGGTTAAGGACGAGCCGACCTTCAAGGAACTCGCACCGCGTCTCGCCGAGGAGTTCAAAGGTTGTGATTTCGCCGGTTTCAACTCCAACCGCTTCGATATCCCCATGCTCGCTGAAGAGTTTCTGCGTGCCGGCATCGACTTCGATTTCTCAAAAGCCCGTCTCATCGATGCCCAGACCATCTTCCACAAGATGGAGCCACGCAACCTCGCTGCCGCGTATAAGTTCTATACAGGGCGGAAGATGGAGGACGACCTCGAGGCTCACCGTGCCGACCAGGATACGGAGGCTACCTACCGTGTGCTGCAAGGGGAACTGGACATGTATGCTCCCGGCAAACAGGAAGAGGCAGACCGTGTGCTCCATAACGACATGGACGAGCTGGCTGAGTTCTCCAAACAGAACGACAATGTCGACTTCGCCGGACGTATCATCTGGCAGCCACTGACCGACGGAAAGGGAAATGTACTCTTCGACAAGGATGGCAAGCCCCGCAGACATGAGGTTTTCAACTTCGGAAAATACCGTGGTTGGGATGTGTCAGAGGTGCTGCGCCGCGATCCCGGTTATTTCAACTGGATGCTTTCCTCTGACTTCACGTTTAACACGAAGCAGGTCCTCACACGTATCCGTCTCCGTGAACTGCAGACGAAAGTCAACTAATTATCACCTATGTTACGTAATAAGAAGATCGTCCTCGGCATCACGGGTAGTATCGCCGCCTATAAGGCCTGCCTCATCATCCGCGGCCTTATCAAAGCCGGAGCAGAAGTGCAGGTGGTCATCACGCCATCGGGAAAGGAGTTTATTACGCCGATCACACTCAGTGCGCTGACGCATAAGCCCGTGATCAGCGAGTTCTTCTCCCAGCGTGACGGCACGTGGCACAGCCATGTCGATCTCGGACTCTGGGCCGACGCTATGCTCATCGCCCCGTGCACGGCCTCGTCACTGGGGAAGATGGCCCACGGCATTGCCGACAACATGCTCATCACGACGTATCTCTCAATGAAAGCGCCCGTCTTCATCGCCCCGGCGATGGACCTCGATATGTACCGCCACCCGACGACACAAGAGAACCTCAGACTGCTGAAGACTTTTGGCAACCATATCATCGAGCCCGGCACGGGTTTCCTCGCCAGTGGCTTGGAAGGAAAAGGACGGATGGAAGAGCCTGACGTCATCGTGCGCACGCTCGATGAGTTCTTCGACCGCCAGGCAGCAGCAGCGGAACACTGTCCCCTCACCGGCCGCCATGTACTCATCACTGCCGGTCCCACGTATGAGAAGATCGATCCCGTACGCTTCATCGGCAACTACAGCAGTGGAAAGATGGGCTTCGCCCTCGCCGAACAATGTCTGCGCCGTGGCGCTGACGTGACGCTCATCGCCGGACCAGTTCATCAAGAGTGCAGTCCGCGCATCCACCGCATCGATGTGGAGAGTTGCGAGGAGATGTATCAGGCTGCCACGACCGCTTTCTCCCACTGTGATGCTGCCATCCTCTGTGCCGCCGTCGCCGACTTCCGTCCGGCAACGATCGCTGAACAGAAGATCAAGCGCGAGAAGGATGATCTCGTTCTGCGCCTCCAGCCGACTCATGACATTGCCGCCGCCCTCGGAAAGATGAAGCAAGACGGCCAGCGCCTCGTGGCTTTCGCCTTGGAGACGGATCATGAAGAGGCCAATGCCGAGCGGAAACTCGAGAAGAAGAATGCTGACTTTATCGTCCTCAACTCCACACGCAACAAAGGTACCACCTTCGGTACCGACGATAATCAGATTTCTATTATCTCACGAAAAGGAAAGAAAGACTATGCAAAGAAACCGAAGATGGAGGTGGCTTGCGATATTGTCGATGAGCTTGCTCGCCTCTTTGAATCTTAACGCCCAGGAACTGCAGGCGAAGATCACCATCAACCATTCCCAGATTCAGGGAACGGACAATACGGTCTTCGACAACCTTCAGCAGTCGCTGAACCAATTTGTCAACGACCGTCAGTGGACGAACCTGCAGTTTCAGAAAAATGAGCGTATCGTCTGTAATTTCAATATCACGGTGACGAAATATGATAAGGACGCGAACATGTTCAACTGTAAGGCCCTCATCCAGGCCAACCGGCCCGTGTTCAACGCCGCTTATACCACCACCTTATATAATAATACAGACAACAACTTCGATTTCACCTATTCACAGTTCGACCAGTTACAGTTCAATGAGGAGACGATAGACAACCAGCTCACGGCCCTCTTCGCCTATTATGCCTATCTCATCATCGGCCTCGACCTCGACTCCTTCGCTCCCATGGGTGGTGAGGAGGTGTTACAGCAGTGTATGAACCTCGTCAACAACGCCCAGGATCTCACCTTCAACGGCTGGAAAGCCTTCGACAACGACCGTAACCGCTTCGCCATCATCAACGACTACCTCGACGGAGCCATGAAGCCGTTCCGTCAGTTGCAGTATGACTATTACCGCAAGGGCCTCGACGAGATGGCAGAGAATGCGGACCGTGGTCGTACAGAGATCGTCACGGCCATCGAGAATGATCTGAAGAAAGCCCATGAGGACAAACCGCTGAGCACGCTGCCTCAGATCTGGACGGACTACAAGAAAGACGAGCTCGCCAACATCTTCAAAGGCAAAGGGACACAGAAGGAGAAAGAGAGTGTCTATGAGATCCTCTTCGGTATCAATGCCTCCCAGAATGCCTCTTGGGAGAAAATCAAGGAATAATCGGGAGACGGTATCTGCCGTCTTCTGATTAAAGAAAAACTATTGATCATGCTCAAGCAACTCTATATTCAGAATTTCACGCTGATCACGGAACTGAACATGCGGTTCAATCCCGGCTTCTCCGTGATCACCGGTGAGACGGGAGCAGGAAAATCCATTATCCTCGGCGCCATCGGCCTGCTCCTCGGCAACCGCGCCGACAGCAAGCAGATCCATCCCGGCGCGAAGAAATGTGTCATCGAGGCACATTTCGACCTCAGCCGTTATGGCATGGATGACTTCTTCGAACGCAACGGCCTCGATGTCGATCCCAACGACACCATCATCCGACGCGAGCTCACGGCTGCCGGCAAGAGCCGTGCCTTCATCAACGACACGCCCGTCCCACTGACGACGATGCGGGAACTCGGTGAGACGCTCGTCGATATCCACTCCCAGCACCAGAACTTACTGTTGAAGAAGGACGACTTCCAACTCAGTGTCGTCGACATTATCGCCAAGGACCAGCAACTGCTGAAAGACTATCAGAACGTCTATCAGCAGTATCGTCAGACCCAGCAACAACTTGAGGCGCTGAAGGCGGAGATCATCAAGAGTAAGGAGAATGAGGATTTCCTCCGTTTCCAGTTTAAGGAGATCGATGATGCCCAACTGCAGGAAGATGAACAGCAGACCCTCGAACAACAGAGTGAGACGATGAGTCATGCCGAAGAGATCAAGACCGCACTGTGGCAGACCGACCAAATGCTTACTGGTGATGATAACGGCCTCGTGGAACAGGTGAAGAATGCCGCCCAGCAGCTCCGTAACATTGAGGCTGTCTTTGCCGATGCCAAGGATCTCGCTGACCGCCTCGACTCTTCATATATCGAGCTGAAAGATATCTCACAAGAAGTCAGCAACAGTATGGAGAATGTGGAGTTCGATCCCCAGCAGTTGCAGGAGATCAACGAGCGTCTCGATACGATCTATTCCCTCCAACAGAAATTCCATGTCGACACCATCGCTGACCTGCTGAAGATCAAGGATGATATCGACGAACAGCTCTCTCATATTGATAACAGTGACGCCCAAGTGGCCGAACTCGAAAGCCGTGTGACTGAACTTCAGGAGAAGTGTCAGCAACTTGCCGACCGCCTCTCGAAAGCCCGTCAGAAGAGTGGCGAGCAAGTGGAGAAAGAGATGCGCAAGCGCCTCATTCCCCTCGGCATCCCCAATGTGCGCTTCCAGGTGAGCATCACGCCGAAGCCGCTGTCGCATGACGGCTGTGACAAAGTCGCGTTCCTCTTCAGTGCCAATAAGAATATGCAACTGCAGCCTGTAGCCCAGGTGGCCTCCGGTGGTGAGATCGCCCGTGTCATGCTGTCGCTGAAAGCGATGATCAGCGGTGCCGTCAAGCTGCCGACGATCATCTTCGATGAGATTGATACGGGTGTCAGCGGCTCCATCGCCGAAAAGATGGCACAGATCATGAAGGAGATGGGTGACAACAACCGTCAGGTCATCTCCATCACTCATCTGCCGCAGATCGCCGCCATGGGAACGACACATTATAAGGTATATAAGGAGGACACGCCCGAGGGTACCGTCAGCCACATGCGTATGCTCACGCCCGAGGAGCGTGTCAAGGAGATCGCTCAGATGCTCTCCGGCAGCAATATCACTGATGCCGCCATCAGCAATGCCCGCTCACTTTTAAAATTATGAATATGCAAAAACGAAATATGATTTTCGCAGCCCTGCTGCTGTTGGCTATGCCGGCCTTCAGTCAGAGTGCTGCCGTACAGAAGGCGGCGAAGGCTGTCTTCACCTTAAAGACTTTCAACCACGGACAGAGTCTGATGTCCTGTCAGGGTGTATTCATCGATAACCAAGGCACGGCGCTAACGGCCTTCACGCCTCTTGACGGTGCCGACAGTGCCGTCGTCGTCGATGCCTATGGGAAGACGCGCGCCGTAGATTATATCATGGGTGCCGACGAGAACTATGATGTTGCCAAACTGAAGATAGAAGGCAGCAGCACGGGTATCGCCCTTGCCTCCACGGTCAGTGCCGGCAACACGTTGTGGCTGGTCCCGTTCTCTACGAGTAAGCCCGCCTATCAGAAACTCTCCGTCGATCATGTCGAGCGTTTCGGTAATCAGTATGCCTATACCATCACGAAATATGACGCGCCGGAGAGTGCCCTCGCCGCTCCCGTCGTCAACGAGAGCGGACAGCTCGTAGGTCTCATCAAAGGACTGCCGTCGGGAACAGAGTCAGGCATCACCGACGGTCATTTCGTCAACAGCCTTCATATGGACGCGCTGAGTATTCAGAAACTCAGTCATACGGGAATCCGTACGGGCCTTCCCGATGATGAGAATGCCGCTGAGGCCACGCTCATGCTCGCCCGTTCTACACGCAGCAAGGCAGACAACTATAAGTATGCCCGCGAGTTCATCGCGAAATTTCCAACGTCAGCTACCGGCTATCAGGCCCTCGCCCAACTCTATTTTGATGACGGAAAACTGACGGAAGCTGACCAGGAGTTCCAACAGGGTGTGACGAAAGCGGCTCATAAGGATGAGGCTTACTCCAATTATGCCCAACAGGTTTACCAGTATGTCGCCTTCATGCCACAGGGCAACTACGCGCCGTGGACAGCTGACAAAGCGCTCGAACTGGCTGAGAAGGCCTACAGCATCTCGCCGAATCCGGCCTACCAGCATCAGATCGCGCAGGTCACTTATCTCAAGGGCGATTATCAGAAAGCCTATGATGCTTTCCAGGCATTGACGAAGACGAAGATCAACAATGGAGAACTGTGGTATGAGTCTGCCCAGTGTAAGATGCAACTGAAAGCTCCCGACACAGAGGTGAAAGCACTCCTCGACAGTGCCGTCAGTGTCGGTCAGCAGAAAGGAATCGTCGCGCCGTATTATCTTGTTCGCGGACAATGGCTGCAGAGTAAAGAGGACTATCGTAATGCCTTGAAAGATTATATCGCTTACGACACGCTCTCTACGACGGCAGACCCGACATTCTATCATGCTAAATATGAATGTGAGATGAAGCTCCATCAGTGGCAGCCGGCTCTCCTCGACATCATGCGCTGCAGCTACCTCAGTCCCCGTGAGCCGCTCTACCTCGCTCAGTGGGCTTCCCTCGAGCTGCTCGTCAACCGTCTCCCACAGGCCATTCAGGTCGCCACAGCCTGTACGAAGGCTGCCCCCGATTTTGCCCAGGGTTATCTCATCCTCGGTATCGCCCAGTGTGAGAACAAGCAGAAAGAAGAGGGCATCCAGAATCTCCAAAAGGCCAAGACTCTCGGTGAGTCCCGTGCCGACGAATATCTGAAGAAGTTCCAATAAAAACCTTCTTCTCCATAGCAGAGCGGTTTAACCTACGATCTGCCGCAAGCCCCGATAGGGGCAAAAGATTTTCAGGCAGGGGCTTTAGCCCCTGCGTATATTATGAATGGCTATCATAAACCCCGAAGGGGCGACGGAGTCTGTTGGTATTCCGTCGCCCCTTCGGGGTTTAGCCCCTCTACTAAACTAATAAGCAGGGGCTAAAGCCCCTGCCTGAAAATCTATTGCCCCTTCGGGGCTTGAGGAAGATCGTAGGTCCCCTTTATACGTAGTTGGACGCAACGCTGCTGAAACGCAAACTAATCTATTTCTTTTTCCATATAACCCTCACAAACTTATTCCTATCTACAAATAAACTTATCATATAAATGGACAAATACCATAGAAAGAGACAACTCGGGTAAACATATCTCGTCTGAACAGCAACGCTGCTTATCGTGTATAATAATATTACAGCCAATAAGAATGGTACGGATACCGAACATAAAAATGCCTCCTTACGGCTTTCATATGGTATATATCTGAATATTGATAGACATAACAGACTTAATGCCAATAAACAGTAATAAAATACAGGAAGTCCAAAAGAAGAAACCAAATATCCCAGTTTTATCTGTAATAAAGAATACTCCTTGATTGGTGAATTAATAATATTCGATTTGTCCATGTCATAGGCAAATCTATCATGGGATAACATATAATTCACGAACATATTACCTCTAAATTTCAGGTAATATTTTATATTATGCAAATATATAGGAATGAAATTGCCAACTTTTATAAGAACCGGTTTCTTTGCTACTATAATAGTAGTATCCCGCCAAAACAAGAAAACATCACTCTCCAGATTAGGCTCGTCTTTTCTAACCTTATTCATAAGGAATTCAGGAGATCTATATTGCTTTTTAAAGACAGACATAGGAAAGACTACCTGCCCTTTGTAAAAGCTCATTCCCTCCATATCAAACATAGCGGTATAATCTATTGTGTTGATATGCTGATAACCAGGAATAGGTGCAGTCAATCCCTTCTCAATAATCAACAAAGCAATGACCAATACTATAGGAGCGACAATTGAAACCAGCAAAGTCCGTAATTTCTTTCCATAACGCTCATACAGCCAAATATAAGCAAAAGCAATCATTATTGGAACAATATAAATAATTGCTTCCCTTCTAATAAAAATCGTTTGTAACAAGAAAAACTCAGATAGCCAGAAAAGCCAACTGTGACGATATACCCTTTTATAAAAAGCAAACAAAGCCACGCCTAGCAGAATATAGGCAAAAAGAATCTCATTGTTTGCGATACCAGAGATGAACGCTAGTGAGCCAGGAAACCATGCCACTAATAGATACCAAACAATAGGATGCTTGGATCTATTGAAAAGAGAAATACTGAGAATAGTAATACCTGTCCAATAGATGAGATTCTGGAACACACCAATAGCCAAGAAACAACCAGTCAACTTATAAAGAATCTGACAAAGCCAAGGAAGATACCATCCCATCCAGTTGGTCAACCAAGGTTGTCCATCATTCACCATTCTTGTCAAAACATAATCACTATCCCACCAGGCTGAGTACGGGTAACAAAGAATACCCGTAAAAAAGAATCCTAGAATGGACAGCAGTATGATCTTTCCGTTTGTCGTTTTCAAAAATTGCATTTTATTTTTTCTGATTTACTTTTCTACTAATCTTCCAGAAATCACTGATGGCTTTCCATCCTATCTTAAAGATCTTCTTAGGATTGATGGAGTTGACACCACCCTGCCGAGGTTTAAAAGTGATATTGATATACGTCACAGATTCGTGGAACTTACTGAAGCAAGCTGCTAGGACAGCATTGGGAAGGTTGAAGTCCTTTGGCATTAAGTCCAGATATTTCTCCACCACAGAAGCCTTCATCAGTCTGAAGGGAGCGTTTGCGTCTGGCACCCAAACATGGAAGAACAGCCATACATACGTACGCAGCACATTCTCTACCATTTTACGATCTTTACCATCACCTCGTACGGGACGACAGCCCATCACACAATCATAACGTGAACTAGCCTCTAAAAATTGTGCAAACTCCTGTGGATTTGTCTGACCATCAGAATCAGTCTGGAAAATAAAGTCTGCACCATGCTCAATGGCGTAGCGATAGAGATAGATCACCGTAGGGCCATGACCCTGATTGGGCTTCGTCAAAGGAATGAACTGAGGATACTTCTCTTTCAATCCCTCCATAATCTCAAATGTTTTATCCTTACTACCGTCATTGGCAATAACGAGACGGCAGTCTTTACCTGCTTTCTCTACGACGGGATACCATTGCTGAATCGTTTCAGCAATATTCGCCTCCTCGTTGTAAGCGGGAAGTACAAAATAAATTTTGCTCATATCTAATTATTGATTAATTTTGCTCGGTCTGAATGTAATGTATTTATTGAACAAGAACTGAAAAAAAACGACAAGTACAATAGACAGAAGTTTTGAAACTATTTTGTTCAATTCCAACTGACTGATACATACCCAGAGTATCAAATTACTGAGCAACATACCACAAAGGCCTACTGTAAGAAAGATACTGAAACGTTGCTTGGTCTTATCCTTGACCTTGAAATTGTAGTTACGGTTCAGCGTGAAACTAATGACGATACCAGCAAGGACAGATATACAGTTTGAAACTAGATAGTACCAGTCAAGAACGGAAACAAAGAAAGTGTAAAGAAGGAAATCTACTCCTGACGAACAACATCCAATGATACCGTAAAGAATAAGACTTCGGAATTTGCCATACAAAGGGCAGATGAGATCACTGTAGAGATTTCTCATATCATCATACTTGCAGCAACCCCAAACAAGAAAGCATAAAGTTAAACGGTCAATTGGGCATAAACGAAAAAGCGTGGGTCGCCGACTGTCACCCGTCCCACAACTCGAGGCCTTCGCATTGCCCATCACTGTCAGAACGAGCAACGCAGAAGCCCACGCCGATATGATATACCTCACCCGAG
>JAQXXT010000067.1 GCA_029226205.1 Prevotellaceae bacterium | reverse complement strand
GCCTTCAGCACCGTCATGCGGCTCACGGACTCACCCATGAGGATCGTGTAAAACTCACTCCTGCCGCGGAAGTAGCTCCTGAGCTCTCCCGCCTTCGAGGCTTTCGCCTCCTTGAATACGATTGACTTCATATTGCATCGTTCTTTAACCATTCCCGGATTGCCGGGCCATTCTATCGAGGGCAGAAAAAAGCGGCTGCCGATTCCGCTGGTTAAAGAACGATGACTTTACCCGATGGGCTTATCAAAGTTACGGAATGGCAACCGCCAAGTGGTATGTTTATGGACCGTAAGTATGGTGTTTACCATACGAAAGTACCATAGATATGAGCATAAAAAATGCCCGTGACCGAGTTGTCCGAGCAATGACCGCTGCTCACCGGGATGGATTACCATCGTTCTTTAACCGTTGGCAAAGATACGTAGAATATCCTTACGGTCCAAATTTTCGGGCGTTTATTTTCATCATTGCAGTGAAATTTAACATTTCAAGGGGTTTCAAGGGTGATTTCGCGAGGAACTACTCACAAAAAAAAGAGGGAGCGCGCCCGCTCCCTCGATATTGAGTCTCGTTGTCACCGGGACGCGTCCTCCCGGTCTAGCCACCCCGCCTCGTGCCGGCCGCTTATCCCCTTCCCTGCCATCTTGCGATGAGGAAGGTCTTCTTTCTGCTGGACATTTATAACGCGCATTCGTCTTATGGCTCCCGGTAGTCTCACTCCTCATGCGCATGTGAGACCAGGCCCTTGCTCATTCCGCGGGGATTTACGCTTCTACAGTGGGTCCGGTGGCAATACCGCTACAAAGGTAGTGAAAAATTCCGGAGCTTCCAACTATTATAGGAAAAATATATCAAAAAAACGCCGCCGGCACATCCTGTGTCAGCGGCGGAACCGGCGGTCATACCGGCAGTTGTTGAAATATTAAACAGTGACCATTTCTATATCTTTGGCAAGTTTGCGGAGCCCTACCTTAATCTTCCTCACTTGCTGCGGACGCGGCTTGGATACTCCGCTGGCATAGTGGGCGAGTTGCTTCTGATTAATGCCCGTGATCGACTGTAGTGCCGAGAATGAGAAGACACCACGGTAGTAATCCAGTAGGGTAGCAATGTCGAAGTCATACACCAGCTCATAGTCCTTGTCGAAGACTGCCGGATATTTCTCGCCCTTCTCCCTGCGTCCTTCCAACCAGAAATCAATGCTCTCCTTTACATAATCCTTGAATCCGTCAATGTCGCCCGTGTAGGTCACTATCCATCCCGGGATGATATCGCAGGCGCAGCAGTATCCATTATCCGTTCTTGCTGCCTTGATAACCACTTTTTCCATATCCTTACTTTGTTGTTTCCTTTCAACACTGCAAAGATAGTAAAAATACTACGAACCGCCAAATAAAACAGTAACTATTTTGCTATTATTTTTAAAAAGGTCATTTTCAGTCCGATATGCCTCATGGGCAGCGATATCTTCCTTTGGAAATTCAAAAATCCACTCAAAATATCTTCTATAGATTCCGGTAATCATTCGATTTTGCCTCTTTCGTGGCCGCAATTGAAGGAAATCGGTGGCAATTCAGCCGCTTTTGCGGGCTTTTTCCATGCCCATATTTTTCAAGCCACGCATTATCAGCGATTTACGATTTGAACGGCGGCGAAAGCCGCCGGAAACTGCTTTTGCAGCCCCCACCGCCCTACGCCGCCGAGGCAATTGCCCCCTCTTTGCCGGGCGGAATATGCCGAGGCCCTCCGTATTTCGCAACGGCCGCAAAGGTCGTATCGATGGAGCAATTGCCATGGATGTTCATCCGCGGTATCATGCGACTCAGACAACCCGTCATTGTTTCTTATTGTCTGTATACAAAAAGGCCCCGGGGTAAACCCAGGGCCTTGCGTCCTATGGCTGATGGACGACTTGTGTCAAACATGGTGGATAAGCACCACAGCCATTAAATTCTTTCCGCCGCACGTCTGATGCGATCTGACAGATCATACAGCGCGTCTCTCATTTCCTCTGCCTCACCATCGGTGAAGCCACCTTTTCCTCCATTGCCGTCAATACCGTCCAGTTTATGATAAAGCCATGAGGAGGACTTATGGAAATAGGTATTGGCAAACTCACGCCAGGAGATAGTCATCAGAACATCTCCAAGTCTTTTCTTCATGTCGGTGATCTTTACCGACGGCATTGTCATAGTCTCTTGAATCATAGTGAAGTCTCTTTATGATCCTCTCCCGTATAGAAGGAGAGGATCAGGTTACTTAATAAGGTTGGCGAAGCATGTTGTCGAAGAGCTCCTGAGCGTACCACAGTAACTGTGGATATCCGTCGGGGAATGATCTGTTGTAGTTTCTGATAGACTCAAGCAGCTCGTACTCTTGATCCGTCACCTTCATTGTTCTTGTCTTGTGTTCCATATTCTTATCTGTTTTGTTTGACAATGCAAAGGTACTACAAATATTCGTATTATGCAAATATATAATACAAAAAATCGTACTAATATTGAAGATTTAACATTTAGCTCTTGATCCTATTCCGAATAGCTGTTGCTCGATACGACACGTCCCTGAAGGACGGGAAAGCGCTCAACACCAATACAGAGGGTATCGAAAGCGTCGGATCCATCGGTACGGCTCTCCAGCTTATCCTCCTCGGTCTCGGCCAGCTTCTCACCCGACTTATCCTTCTTGCCACCTTTCACGCCTGCGGACGTGATGGAGATGATCAGATCAGGATTGTTGTCACGGTTGATAAGTACTTGGTGCTTGGCACGGCCACGGAACATACGGTTGATCAGATCATTCTTCAGGATATGGTCCATCGGACGCCCGATATACTTGGCACGCACGCTCCACTGGTTGCGTCGAAGGTTGTTGATGATCATACGGTAGAATGGCTCATCGTGCGTACCATAGGAGTTACCCGTGAAGGTAGCGTCATAGTAGAAGATGACCTGTCGGCGGCGGTGATACCGATAGTAGGCGTTGAAGTCGTCCATCAGTTCTGGGATCTTCCGCTCGTACTTCACGAAGAAGGACTTCAGCACACGCAGTTTACCGTCCATTCCTACCTGTCCAACTACCATCCAGTTGATATTGGCGTTGGCGTCGAAGGCGAGGATAAGCGGCTGCGACGGATCAAGGTCGGCATCCTGCCGACAGTCGTTCTCGATGGGTCCATTACCCATGTTGTCAAGATTCAGCACGTTCTCGTTCGGCGCCGTATAGAAGTTGACATCCTCTCTTAGCCCGCTGTAGAATCCGTCCTGAGAGATGGCGATACGGCGGCACATGATGGATGTGGCGAAAGTGAGGGGAGGAAGGTCACGCTTGGCACGGCGGATGAACTCCTCGCCCAACAGAGCGAGGTTCTGAATGCTGGAGTATTCCTTATAGAGAAGACATTTTGACCGAAAGAAAGCGAGTTTCTTGTCAATGTAGTCTATCTTCTTCTGTATGCGCTCGGCATCGGAAGGACGGGCCTTCAGTTTGGTCACCTCCTTCCATCGTGTATAGATGAGCCCCTCGATAAGTCGTACGAGCCCCTCGTCCATATCATCCTTGTAATTAAGGAACCAGGATCCTTTCTTTGTCACCGGCATATCAGAGGTGATGGTCATACCATGGTGAAGAGGAAAGTCATGGAAGTACTGTTCGTTGCCTCGGTTGGCCTGGAAGGTCTCATCCTTGAGCTGCTCGAAGTTGATGAATTTCGCCTCGTCGATGATGAGGTAGTCGAGGCTCATGGAGTTGGAGGTTCCCGTACGGTCCTGAGAGATAATGTTGACCACCGACCCATTGTAGAAGGAAATGGTATTCTCCCAGTTGGCCGGCGTGAAGATGGGAGATTTCCAGTGCAGCGCCTTCCATGGACGTTTGCCGACGACATAATGAAGATCCCGCTTATATCCCCATCGTTCCAGATGGATGAGCATGGAGGGCAGGATATTCGTCAGGCATCGCTTCACCGACGGCGACACGAAACCACCCATGCTTCCCGGCATTCCCTGGAAGCATGACAAAAGACGACCCGCCTGTATGGCTCCCTTTCCCATGCCACGTCCGGCGACTATCACCTCGTCTCGCGTGTTCATCAGAAGGGTATACAGCTGCGGGTCGTTGAAGTACTGCCTGTTAAGTTTCTCCGTTGTCTGTTGTTCCGTCATCCTTTATCTCCTCATATTCCGCGTCCTCGATATCCCGGCCATACTTCTTCTCGTAGTATCGGACTTGGGCGCGCTGATCCTTTTGCTTCTTGATTCCTATTACCGAAGGATCATCGGTTGGAAGGAACTGCTGCGGTACGATCTTGCTGAACTCCAGCTCCTGCTCGTCCTCCTTATCAGTGCGGTTGTTCGTGATCCGGTTTTTCTCGATGGCAGCTACCGCCCGGAGGTCACCCTTACGGCGGGCCATCTGCAGGTCATGCTCCAGATCCCGGTTGATCTTCCACCTCATGAAATCCTTCGAGGCCCGCTGCAGGCTTCCCAACAGCAGTTCCGTAAGATGGAGATCATCGTAGGCCTGAGCACGGCCAATGGAGAACATGCTGATATTGTAGTCGACGATCTCCTTAGCCGTCTTGGTAGGAAACTGCAGCCAGTAGGCATAGAGGGCGCGCAGCCGTTTCAGCCTCTCCCGTGTGGGAGAGGTCACGCCCTCTTTCTGCAGCTCATCGTCGTCGAGGACGATAAGCTCGGTATAGTTGTCGATATCTACCGGTGTGCTCATAGCTCAAAAATCCCCTGAATCTCATTCTTAGCCTCGCATACCTTCTGAAGGGCGAAAGGAGACCCGGCCATGGCGGCATTAAGCAGGAGCTTGTTGATCTCATGGATTGTCTTCGAGGCTCCCTCCAGATAGGCATTGCGTACAGCATTTCCGGGAATGGAACATACCGCCTCGATGCGGCCGTCCTCATATCCCAATAGGGTACCAATCTCCGCCGGGGTCATCAGATCCTCGGCCAGCTCTCTTATCTTCTTCAGATCTTCCTCTGAGTATTCCATTGACTGCTATTGATTTATTCTTAATAATTTCGTCAAGTCCTTTAAACACCTGGTCGAATGCCCTCTGGGAAGTCGTTACCATGGTGCACTCGGCCCTGTCTCCATAGGTCTGGTTCTGCGATGATATCACCATCACCGTCCATCCTTCGTTCCTTACGAGAACCACCTTCGAGTGGTTCTGTGAGAGACGGACGCTCTCGAAGCAACTCCGCATCAGACGGGATAGTTGCAGCGTCTTACGGGACGCCTTCATATCCGCTACCAGTGTCGCCCTGGATATTAACTCCTTCTTCCGAAGGTTGAGAAAGCCGGAGAGGAAGGCATCACTTGTGGAGAACGTGCTTACCCAGATCTCCGCGCGTCCCGTCTGACTGAGAATCCATCCGATCAGTCCGAGCGTATGAAGACCGGTTCCCAGGTAATACTGTTCCGGTACTTCTTTTAACGGCCGAAGCAGATTCTCAACGCCGATTCCCCTGCTCATTACAACTCTGTTTCGGACGGTTGTTCGGAGGGCAGCGTGACACCGGCATCCGTCAGTTTCTTCTTCAGGTCATCACCCATCACCTGTTTGTTCTCAATGAGGATCTGCACTCGGTCGCTCACGGAGGACAGCAAAGACTGGTAGTCCTTGATGGCCTTCTCGTCGGCCCCATCGGCCAAACTTGCCGATTTCATCGATATCAGCCGGTCGAGATTCTTGCTGATATAAGCACGGGCGTTGGCGATATCACGGGCCGTCTGCATCGGATCCGTCTCTTTTTCTTCGGTTTCATCGCCGATGACATAGCTGTCATAGCGGTCGAACTCGCTCTTGTACTTATACCAGGTCTCCTTGAGCACCTGCAGGTTTTCAGCAAGATCGCAAGGCTGCTCAATATGGAGACAAATGTTATAGAGCTCCTTGATCTTCTTCCATCGCTCGGCATTCTCCGTCCAGATGGCCTTGATATTCTCCGGCAGACTGTCATGATCGGGCCGCTTTCCGCTGCGGAGAGGCAGATCCATCTCCTCCACGGGCTTCGACTCGTTTCCGGACGGCTCAGCATCGTCGGCACTCTTGAGCTCTTTCAGCAAGGCATCCGCTTCCCTGCGCACGTCAGCGCAGGTCTTCCCCTGCTTGCGCATGGGGAGGAACTTCCGAAGCTCATACTCCACCGTCTTGACAAACCGCTTGGGGCATGTCGACACGGTCATATAAAGCGAACGATTCCGGTTCAACTGAAGGAGCATCAGCGCTCCCTCCATGATATCGCTGTCATCGGTATGCTCCGGCTTTGACAGCCAGGCCTCCAATTTATTGGTGAGTGTTTGGTCCATATTCTCAAATAAAAAAATCGGACGGCCTCACGATCACTCGCGAGGACCGTCCTCCATCAACTTATTAACCTATAAAAAGAATTTATCTTCCACTTTATCCTGAAACAATCTTTCTTTATTTTCCTGTGGTTGTCGACGTACCGGAAGAAGTGCCCGAAGTACTCGTAGACGTCGAGGCGGCAATCTTGCCGGTGGCGCCGTCGATATCACCATCCTTTGTGTGGATCTTGCCAACGTAGAAAGGAGCGGGATGGAGATCCGTGCATACTGCCTCCACCGTAGTGGTATTGGCATCCGTGGCCGTCTTTCCGGTGTCCTGCTTCAGCGACAATTCAGGGGAGAAATCCTCGGATCCGATGACACGGGCCTTACCGTTACGCTGGAAGAAGATATAGATCATCTCATCGTTGTTGGCCTGGTCGATGTAACCCGTTGCCTCTTCCTCCGTGCCGGGGATGGCGATAGTCAGGGTCTCCTTGAAGGTCTTGCAACCATCCGTACCCTGGTTCTCTACCTGCATCTGACCTTCGTTCTTGACGATACCCACTTTGTGGAAGTAGGCGTCGGCGGCCGGAGTGAAATCACCCTTATATGTGACAGCCTCTTTCAGCGAGGCGGGAGCATCCGGGATTGTAGGGAATGCTACCAGATCATGGATAGAGATACCATAGACATAATCTCGGATACCCGGGAGCTTCTTCTGTCCGGGACATTTCTCCAGATCCTCATAGATAGAGGCTTTTTCTGTACATTTAGCCATATTATAGTTGTATTTGATTCGTTGATAATATTAGATGGCCGCCCGAAGGCGGTCATCCGGTGTTTATGCTGTTGCCTTCTTCTCAGCCACTGCGAATACCTCAGGAGAGACACTCTCGAACTGTGTTCCGAAGAACATGTTGGCGATGAAGTCAAGGTCGTAGTGGTTGCTCAGAGATTTCTCGACGGTATAGTTCTCGTCGTCTGTCTTCTGATTGTAGAGCAGAAGAATGTTGGTCTTCGGCGTCAGGAGCATGAAGTCCTTCGGCACATTGCTCAGCGGTACCAATTCAACGTTGGAGGCGCCGTCCAGCGTCTTCTTGTCGAACTGCTGGTTGTACGGCAGGGAGCCGTGGCGGGTCTGGTAAGCCACTGTGTAGTAGTGGTAGTTGATGTCAGAGACAAACATCTTCAGCTGCTGCTTGCGCAGTTTCGGGGAGAGATTCTCGCTCCAGTAGAAGTCCGTGAAGGCATCTTCGGCGTTCTCCTTCGTGATAGAGTCGGTAAACTGGTAGAGGTTATGGAGAGCCTCGGAGATATACACCTTCTTGTTCTCGTTGGTTCCGGCGATATCATTGTCGATGATCGTCTTGAAACCATTGAAGAAGGCTGCCGTCTCGTCGAAGTTCGTGCCGTCATGCTTGGCGGTGAAGGCGTTGTCATAAAGACGCTCGCCGAGCTTCTTCATGATATAGGCACAGACCTGCACTACGTAGGGCACGTTCTTCAAGCCGTCACCCTTGGTAATGTTGCTGCCCCAGATGCTCTGGTAGATGGCATTCGGGTCAATGCCCTCGATGCAGTTACCGAAGAAAGTCTCCAGGACACGGCCGTCGAAATTGATGTCGGCGTCCTTGTGCTTATCCTTCTTGTAGTTTCCGATCTCAAACTTGCCGCTCATCTCCGTAACGACCTCACGGTAACGGATACCGGTACGTACGGAGCAGTGCTGCAGAAGAGCGTCCATGGCCAGCATAGGCTGGATGATGAGCTGTGTGCGGTAGGTTACGAATGTCTTTGCAAGCTCTGCCGCAGTGAACGTGACATTGCCTACCTTTAATGTGTTTGATGTTGCTGTATCTGCCATAGTTAGATATCTTTAATAGCGTTATAAATATCCAGGGCACTGGGAGCGGGATGCTCGTCCTTGGGATTCTCTTTGGTCTCGTCCGTCGGTGCCGGTGAGCCCTGGAGGTTCTTGATCTGCTCGTCCTTGGAAGCGATGCTCTCCTTGAGAGCCTTGATCTCGTCCTTTACGGCCTTGATCTCTTCTGCGGAGACGGCATTTTCCGCAGGCTTCTGCTCCTCGCTCTCACCCTTTACGGATGTCTCCTTCATGGATGAGATCTTGCGGTCAAGCAGCTCTGCTTGATCTGCGGTGAGCGTGACCTTACCCTCTCCGTCCATGGGGACGGAGTCGACGGCAAGAATTTTCGCGATCGCCGAAAGTGTTGTCTTACTCATTTGTTTATGGTTGTTCTCGACGTTGTTAGGATGGAGCAGGTTCTTGAGTCCCTGCAACGTCTTTTGCAGGAATCTCGGAGTTGGATTGCCATCACCATCAGCCACGTCAGCCCTTACGGACTGGCTCTGTGGTTTCGGCAGTGGCGGTATGCCTGCCTCCTCGTATAATTTATTATCGAAATGGAATGCGTTCATCTGTTTGTTCAGCAGATCCTGGGCCCTGTCGTCCTTCTCCTCCTCACGGATGCCGTCAACGAGGCCGAAGTCGGAGGCCTGCTGCGCGGTGAGCCAGTTGCCTTTCTTCATCTGCGCGGCACAGTCCTCTTTGCTTTTGCCGGTCTTGTCGGCGTACATCTGTGCCAGAAGGTCATCAAACGTATTCAGGTCATTGCGCTGCTTGGTGATCTCCTTGATATACTCATCCAACTGTTCCTTGTTCTGTTGGTCATATTTGAGGATGACCGTTGAGCAGTTATGGATCAGAAAAAGACTGTCCTTGGCGATATCGATGGTGGCGCAGCCCAGCATGGCGATGGTGGAGATACTTGCGTTCATGCCGAAGGCATGGGCATGTACCTTTCCATGGTCGCGAAAGGCCTGGTTCATCTCCAGTCCGTCCTTCACGTATCCTCCAAGGGAACAGAAGCCGACATGTACGTCCTTATCCTTCTTCTGATTGAGCATATATCGCACATATCCGACGGACAAACAGTCCCATCCGCCGATTGTTCCCGTGATGATAATATCGTATTGCATATACCTTCGATTTTTATTTTCAGCAAAGGTAATATATATAAGGTATGGGCAAAAACACTTCTTATATCTTGATTCTCGGGATATATCCCGTCTTTGTCCATGTCACGGTGACCTCGTTCCATTGATTGTCCGACGGCTTATCCGGATAGCTCATGGTCACTTTCACCACCGGATATGGTCTTCGGTTGGTGCCGATGAGGAGATATCCTCCTCCCAGTGTCTTCACCCGGAAAGACAGAATTTTCCTTCCGATGATATCCTTGCACGTATAAAATTTCAAGGTGGCCGTCCTTATAACGACCTTATCTTCGGTTTTCTCCTCGATGGTCAGGGACGGATGAGGTCTTGTCACGACCTTATCCCATTTCACGCTATCGGGGACGGACACCTCGTCGAGTCCGAGGAACCTCAGTCCGTTGATTGACTTTGACAGGGTGCTCTCCACGGAGAGGATGATCTTGTTGGTTACTGACATATTTTCTGATTTTTATGGTTATTCTTGATCTGTCGAACGCCGCCGAACAAAACGGGCGTTATGGTGGAAACGATTTTACCGAAAAAATCGTTGATTTTTCTTGGCGATCACTTTCGTCTGTCTCCGGAGGTCCACCCCGCTCTCCAGATAGGAGTCTCTCATCCGTTGGTACCTCATCTTGAGCGTATAGTCATATTCGGTGGAGATCCCGTTATTCTCGCACCAGGCTCGTACACTGTTGAGGAGTGTGCACCCGCAGCGGGTCATCTCGTTGAGATCACTCCAGAGTTGCATCTTGAAGGTATCCTCCACAATCTCCATCAGAGCCTCGCACGCCGACTTCGACATATAGTTCCAGCAAATCGCCTTCTTTCTCTTCTGCTCCGGGATGGCAACGGCCACATAGTCATCACCCGGCTTCTGAGGCACATATTCCTTTGGGTTGAGTCCGATAAAATGCCGGATGCAGGCATTCTCGGCTGACCGTGCCGGAAAGACAACCGGGTTGCCATAGTGATAAGTGAGCCATTGCATCAGGAAAGGCTTGGTTTTGAGGTAGAAAACGAATTTGCTCATAGCGTTCAGGATTTATAAATTTCCTACAAAAGTAGGAATAATTTACGACTTTTCCAAACAACAGCAGACAAATCCTATTTATTTCCTAAATAGAACATTCGTTAGCGCTATTTTCTTTGTCTTTTTCTGTTTTTCTTCTGTTTTTTCTTCCGTGCGTTCTTTTCGTCAGAAAAGTTTGCAACCGTGCAACTTTCGTTACAAATCTCGTAAATGATTGATATTCAATGGTTACAAGTTTTCGCTTTCTCCGTTGCAACTTTGTGACAGTGACTCTGATTTTGTTACCGCCACCATGACCAACTTTGTGGTAACAAAAAAAATTGAGTTCGCAACCACTTGCAACCAAAGTTTGTGACTTTTTGCAACCGATGCTAACTCTCTTATTTTTAATGTTTTATTTCTCTTTTTCAAACAATGGTTACAAAGTTGCAAAGTTTTGGAACAAAAAAGGAAGAGGGGCTTGGGGAGAGCGAAAAGAGGGTCTGTCCTATTTGGGAAATAGTCTGAGCGGTCACCAGAGGCGCAACCAAGCGCCATAAAGACGAATAACGGCAGCCCTGCTCACGCAGGACTGCCGCCAGAAAAATGCTTGATTTTGCAACAGTTGTGATTATGATTACTTTTCAAGGAAGTCTTAGAAAGGTGCTCCATCGGGGAATATCTTCTGTTCCTCGGGTGCCTCCGGCGTTTCGCCGTCTACGGGCTTGCTCCTGACATAGAGCATATCCTTCACCTTCTTCACACCGGGAGAGACCTCCACCTTCTGCTGGATCCGTCCGGAGGCGTTCTGCAGATCCTTCGGGTTCATTTCATCGATCCACGGCCGCGTCTCGCAGAATGCCTTCATCTTCTTCGTGAAGCTCTGCATGGTGATACGATTCACGTTGGCATAATGGACATAGTCGGCGAAGACGACATCGCGTTCCAGATATCTGTCAAGATGATCACTCTCGAGGGAGAAGTAACCGTCGGCCCATTCCTCGAAGTTGGATCCCATGTCGGCCTTGTATTTACGCTTGATGATGTTCTCCATAGGCGGCTGCGGCTTGACTCCACTGTCCATCACGCTGAGATAGAAACGACAGCATTGAATCCAGAAATTGAAGTCGGCGTTCCATTCCTCATCCGTATAGTCGTAGGCGTAGAGTGTCTTTCCGAAGTCATCCCGTATGGATCTGCTCTCGAAATAGTCATTCTCTTCTGTCTTTTGGTGGTACCAGTCGGAAAAGACCATATACAGCGATCTGGCCTCTGAGGACGGATCAAAGTCACTCGGCACATAGTTCGTCGTGAATGCCAGTTTAGGACTCTCGTCGAAGGGGATGGTGAAGGAGTGGTTGTTCTTCGGGTTCACGGTCATATCCGACGTGATATTGTCATAGAAGAGCCCCAGGTTGAGATATCGGTCACAGTCATCGATGAGGAGCAGGTCTGTATCCTGTGTCACCTGGTCGAATACATGCGGATTATCCATCAGTTTCGGGTTACGGCCGGAGAGTTTCACCGTCTTCATCATGAACGAAAGTACACGGAAGAAGAAACTCTTACCACTGCGGCCGTTGCACTCATCGTTCTCCCCGATCTTATTGTCCATGGCCATTGGTGCCCAGGCGCGGACGAAATCCTTGTATCGATGGAGCATGTATCCAAAGGTGAATATCTTATTGATCAGATTCTGCTTCTGCTCCCAGATCTCCACACTGGTCAGCCCTTCTCCGGAGATATCGAAGGGATGTGCCTGCAGATATGCCTTGCGGTCTTCCTCGGGTTTTCCGTCGAAATTAGTCTCGGTCTCCTTTCTCCAGTAGAGGCGGCTGGTATTGATGAGATATCCGAAGAAATGACTCTTCACGTTCAGTACGTCGATATCGAAGTATGCCGGACGGTCTTCCTCCTCGACCTTCCGGATCTTGAACATCGGACCATCTTTCTTGAAGCGGTGGCCGATGACATTATCCTTCCATACAAAGTTACGGAAGTTGTCAGAGTTGCGGTCTTTTACCGTGATTCCGTCGTCCCCGGCATCCGCTGGTTTTCTTACCTCGACGGTGGCATTGGGGAAGAAGAAGAACTGGCTTGTAGGAGTGAAACTCGTGAAGTCGAGTGTTATACGGTCCAGGCTCTCCAGTGATGCAGGCAGGAGTTTTGGTGTACCCAACACCAGGTTGATCACGCCAACCTCCTCATGGCGCTCAGTCACCCACCTGCGTACGAACTCACGTACGTCCTGTGCCTTGATCTGCTCGACAATGTTTCCGTCGATATGAATGAAACGTGAAGAATCCGAGTTCTCATCACGCAGGATATAATAGCCATTGATGTTCAGAAAATAATAGAGATAGGCTGTGTTGATCTCATATTTGGGTTTGCCTTTGTCATTATAGGTTACCTCCCAGAAACGTGCGGGGTAGGCGAGTTTCATAAGATCCTTGAAGTTCTTCTTCTCGGACCTGATCTCCATCCAGTCCCGAAGATCCTTGCGAGGTTTGCCACGGTTATCATGATATCCTTGCAGCCATTCCGGCAGCCAGATGGTGCGGATATCCACGTAGGTAAGAGCGAGCTCCTTCCCTTTACGTCGGCCGGTCTCATCGATATCAGGGATATTATAAAGCACCTCGACGTATTTCATAATCTCGCGGTATTCCTCGGACGACAGACGGTACGTTTCGGAGTTGAACCATATCGGATGATATCCCATTGACCGACAGCAGAGGGAATCTCGTTCGCCTGAACAGATGAAGGCCTCAGGAAGTTTCTGTTCTTTGTAGGGTTTACTATCATCATGGGTACGCTGCCATTCCTTCTCTTCTTCGGCATTGAACTTGTGGTAGGCGGCCTTCAGCTCGGAGAGGCCGTTCACGTATCGCTGCGGTTTCTTTCCTGCCGGCGTATAGGAGAAGCGGAAACCCTTGTCGCAATTCAAGGGCTCATACACCTTGTAGAATTTCTCTTCCGGCTCGTCACCGCTTGCCTCCTTGATCAGACATTCCCTCATAAAGATGGGGTAGTGGCTGTTGGAGTATTTCACCAGGGCCTCACGGTTCTTTATGTTCGTGATCCACTTCACGCTGTGCCAGTGCAGACTGTCCACGTCGTCTTGTGTCACCTTGGGACCGAGGACACGCAGCTCTTCCTCTGTGAACCTTTCATTAAGCTCAAAGCTGCGTGATCCGTCCGGCTCATCCTGGTTGGCGGGGCGTTTGCGTATGTCAGGCTTATTGACGCTGTGATTGAGCTCGTCCTTTACACCATACCGAGCGGCCAGCTGCAGCAGGGCCTCGTTGAACTGGCTCTGCCGCATGCCTTTGAAGTTCATATACACGCTGATGGCATTCTCACCCTTGCCTTCACCTCCGAAGTCAGTCACCTGCCAGATACGGCCGTAGGATCTGGAGTCATACTGTCTTATGCTGGCTGATGGTGTACGCTCGTCTCGGATGGCGAAGTGCTTTTTCGTATTCACGCAATCCCTCGCCTGTGGATAACAGTCGAGGATGATATCGAGACCCCCGCGGGTAGCATTGAAAATATCTTCCGGTTTAATCATAATCTGCCTTTCTTAATTCTGTTGCAAAGATAGGGCATTCTGCCCTTCCTAGAAATTACTTGAAACGATTAAGGTCGAGCTCGCTGACTCTCTTCATATCAAGCCATCTTCCTCTTATTTTCAATTGAGGATGATCCTTGTCTCCGCTGATTTCGAACGAATCCCCGCGCTCTACGGTGATGTATTCACGGATATTCTTAAACGCTTTTCCATATCCGTTGTATAATACTATATCCACGTAAGGAGGGTGGCTATTGATCTTATCAGCCACATGTTTCACGCATACAAACCACCGTACTTCACCGTTGTGTCTGAGTTTCACTTCCATCTTATCCAGTCCCATCTTATCAATGAGCGGTTCTATATCACATAATTTCATAGGTCTCTGCTTTTTATTTTTCTTTTAATAGGGTGTAGGAAGTTTTTAAAATTCGCTTCATTAGCACGATCGTAGCCGCTTGACTCGCTTTTCTCAGATAACTTCCGCCTTCAGCTGACAAGCTGACCCTTACGCTGAATCCTTTTTTCTTAATGAATTCTTTCTTAAGTTTCCGGTATGATGTCATAACAAATGGGTTTATCAAAATATTGAACGTACATTCTCTTTATCGTGCACCATCGGCCGTTGATACAATTGGCACCTTTGGCGCACGATTTACACCTGGCATTCATAGCAGGAATCCTCCGAGACGGAGCACCTTAATGATCTCCCGGCAATTCTTTACGCCGAGCTTGTCTCTGACCCTCAAGAGTTGCGACTTGACGGTACTTCTATTTTTACGCAGTTTCTCGGCGATGCTGTCAAGGGTGCATCCGTTGAGATAAAGTTTGACCACCTCCTTCTCACATTTGGAGAGTCGCACTAGGCTCTTGGGCTTGCAGATGATCCGCTCATCCTGGCATACGCCTCGTAACGGACAGCGGACCTCCTCGAAGTTGAGGATATCTTCCTCAATATCCTCGGTCAGCAGGTCATGCTCGCCGAAATTACACCTGATGAACCGATCAGCCATCTGGTAGGCGTTCTCTTTGTAGAGGGTAGCCAGTCTTGCGTAACACTCCGGGAATCGGTTCCGGATAATCGTGATCAGTGGAGAGATGATCTCGGTCGAGAACTTTGTCAGTCTCTTCTCTTCCTTTCCCGGAATCTGATAATAAACCTTACCGTCCGGGGATACGTGAAATTCTACTGTTTCCATAGGAGTTCGTTTTTTGTAGCAAGATTGAGAAGAAAGATATCTGTCTTCGTCATTCTCAGTCTGCCGTTCAGTTTATTGATTATGGTTGAATAACCCATTCCGTACTCGGTAACCAGGAATCGGAGGAAATTCCCTCGGTTCTTTCTGCCTAAATTCTTATAGTAGGCCCGAAGGTCTATCACTGACTTTTCATCAACTAATTTCTTGTTCATATCAGTTTTTATTATTAATTTTGCTGCAAAGATAACATTAAAAAGAATAACTTCCAACTATTTTAGGAAATATCTTTCCTATTATTGTTAGATTTAACATTTGAGTATGGTATACGACTTCACAACGGTCAATTATGACCACCTTCGCCAACTTATTAACCGTTCTGGACTTTCGGAAAGGGAGTTCAGTAAGCAGCTGTGGGGAGACAACACCCATCTTACGGTTCAGTATTTCCAAAAGCGCCCGGATATCCGTGTCAGTAGTCTCATTAAAATGGCGGAAATTCTCCACTGCTCGATAGAGGAATTCTTCCAAAAGTCGGACAGTGAAAAGACTTCTACTACGGTAGACGGGAACCGTAATATCGTCAATAGTAATAACGTACGTATTGAGATCAACAACCTGAAGGCGGAGAACCGCGCTCTCAAGATGTTGATCGCCGAGAAAGACAAGCGCCTCGAGGAGCAGAAGCAATACGCCGAGCAACTTGGCAAGCGTCTTGATCTCGTGCTTCAACTCGGACAGAAAAAGGACAGCGGCGTATGAAATGCGGCCGTTTCCGATTTAAAGATGAAAATTCCGAAAATGTTCGGACTCCATTGCTAAAGTATGTATTATCCTGCCTCCGCAACTATAAACGCTCGAAGTCGTTGTCGAATGACTCCGGGCGTTTTTTTTATTTCTAATCATTACAAACCATTTATTTTTTTTTGAACTTCCCGCTTGCACGGGCAAGGCATAGTTTAAAAAATAAGACCGAGATTTTTTTGAAGAAGAAAACCGGGAAAAACATAGGAAAAACCTTGATGCGCATGCAATATATCCATCAATGATTATCAATATTCCCCAACATGAATGCCGTCACCGGCATCGGGCCGCCATAAAGGACGGCCCCTGCAAGCGGATTATTGTCCGTGGTGTCCGATGCCCAAGGGTTCGCCCCCCTTCGGGGACGTCCGATAGGCAGATACGCAAAGCCCCGGGCGCCCGGTCCGGTGATGTCCATCGCTTTGCTCTGGCCATCACCGTCCCGTGTGCCCGGGGTTCATCGTGTTGGCCCCCTTCGGGGACCTCTTCCGTGGCAGTCCGTGTCATCCGTTGCCGAAATATCCGTCGTTTCGACGGCGGTCCGCCATTATTATCTATTTTCTATTCTCCATTCTCCATTTGCGAAGAACCCTTGGGGATTGGGCAACGGATAGCCGCGGGATGAATTTTTTGGGCAACGGATTTCACGGATTTACACGGGATGAATTTTGTTGGGCAACGGATTTCACGGATTAACACGGATGCCATTCTTTACCCAAGGGTTCGCCCTCTTCGAGGGCGCTGCGCCAAATGATGGCGGCGTGTATGATGACCAATGTGGTAATGCTGAATAAAAAAAGCCCTCACCAAAGCGAGGGCATAGGATAACATCCTTCGGCAATTGCTGCCTTATTGCGATAAGATGTAGGATGATATTTTTCTTAT
>JAQXXT010000066.1 GCA_029226205.1 Prevotellaceae bacterium | reverse complement strand
TGTTCTTTAGGGGAATGCCGTATCGGCATCGGAACGCCACAAGGGCCGGCCCCTGCAAGAGGATCTTTGTCAATTGGCTCCGACGTGGACGGTCAACAGCACGGTGCTGCGCAAATAGTAATTTTCCCTTTGCAGGGGCCGTCCCTTGTGGCGGCCCGTCGGCGGAACGCCGAATCATAAAGTAAAATTGTTCTTTAGGGGAATGCCGTATCGGCATCGGGCCGCCACAAGGGACGGCCCCTGCAAGAGGATCTTTGTCAATTGATTCCCCAGGCTTTCATGACCTTCTCTTTTGGGAGATTCTCCACTTCGTTCTCGGTGTTATCGGGAAGGTTGCAGAAGAAGTCGAGACCCGTCAGTTGTTGAAGGGTAGCGATATTGACCACGGAGGCAGAGAGCTTTGTGGGGCTGTCGGCGTCATGCTTAATCCAAAAGCCGATGGCCTTGTATCCCTCATGATTCTTCATGAGCATGGCGCAGAAGAAATACATCGGGACGATCATTCCTTTCGCTGTCCGTTTCAATATGTAGCTCTCGCTGTCGATAGTCCCGCCTTTGACAACATAGAGGGTATCGTTATGATCCTGATACTTACTGATATCATTACTGAGCGTTGTACGGAAGGAGGTACGGACGAAATTCTCAATGGCAGCCCATGCGCCGGCGTTGAACGTTTGGTTCATCGGTGACATATTAGTCAGATAGAACGTCTGATAGTTGGACTCTGAAGAGTTCAGACGATCGGCGGAAGGACAGAGATGTCCGTGGCTGTATCCTGAGCCCCAGTAAGGATCAGTGCTCTTTCCGGCCTGCCAGCCGTAGGGCTGTGGCATATCGGGGTCTGTAGGATATTGTTTTGACCAGTAATCGGAAGTACCGTAGGCAACAGAATAGCGCTTGACGTTACTCTTGCTGTTACTCTCCGTCATCTCATAGACAGACCAGCGTGCGGCCTTGAGATCCTTGTCCCATTCCACACTGTAGTTGACCTTGCCATCGGAATATTTCGTGAGGATGACGCTGTTGCCGCCTTTCACCTTCGGGAACTCCAGTCGGTAGATCTCCTTGGCTGCTGCCGTGGGGAAGTTGCGGTTAGTGTTGTTGACCGTAGTGGGATCCGTATTGACCGCATCGTCATCACTGCCACCGCAGGCCGCGAGGAGGAGAGAGAAGGGGAGGAGAAGGAGGATTTGTTGAATGTTTAATTTCATTTTATAGGTGTAGTGTAAAGAGACTAAAAAAGCGCGGCTCATCGCATATGCAACTACGATGGGACGCGCTTATTTCTTCTGTATATCGTCGGTATTACTTCTTCAGCTTGCCGTAACGGTTCATGAAGCGGTCTACGCGACCAGCTGTATCGACGAGCTTGCTCTTACCAGTGTAGAACGGATGAGAGCTGCTGGAGATTTCAACTTTTACCACAGGGTAAGTTTCGCCTTCAAATTCTACTGTATCTGTTGTCTTGCATGTAGAACGTGTAAGGAACATATCGCCGTTGGACATATCCTTGAATACGACGGGGCGATAGTTTTCGGGATGAATACCTTTTTTCATTTTTGTTTTAAAATATAATGTTTATAATCTAATTTTGCCACGGTAATCCGTAACAGTTTGCAAAGTTACGGCTTTTTCCCCGAACAGCCAAACATTTACGGGATTTTTTGTGGGGAATTAACAAAAACGGGGATATTGGTTTTACAAAAACATTAAAAACATTTTTGTAGGGACATGATTTATCATGTTCCGCCAAGGAGGTGCAATAAAAAAGGAATGACGGCGTTATCCTAAAAACGACAAATAACGAAAGATGAAAGAATCAGTACGATGGCTGGCGGCATCATTGCTGTTGCTGGCGCCTGCGGGGGCCTATGCCCAGTATGCGTGGCAGTGGGATGAGGAGCCGGTGAAGACGAAGCTGCAGCCGCTGCGCGGGTTAACCTACGACGTGGTGCTGCAGGCTTCAGGGTCAAAGGGAAAGACGCCGCTGTGGCTCAATGCCAACAAATACGGCCTCAGTTCTCTGGAGAAAGGCAACGGCTATCTCCGTGGCCAACTCTACCGTTCGTTGGACAATGACTCTACGCGCCGCTGGGGTATCGGCTATGGCGTGGATATGGCCGGTGCTGTACATTACCAGAGTAAGGTGATCCTCCAGCAGGCCTATATCGAAGGCCGCTGGCTCCATGGTGTCCTTACCATCGGTGCCAAACAGCGTCCGTTGCAGTTGAAGAACGACCGGCTGAGCAGTGGCTCCCAGACCCTCGGCATCAATGCCCGTCCGTTCCCCGAGGTCCGTCTGGCATTGCCGAAATACTGGACGATCCCCGCGCTAGGCCGTTGGTTGCATATCAAGGGACATATCTCCTATGGTATGTATACTGACGACAACTGGGAAGCATCTTTCACGAACAGAAAGTCGAAATACACTTCCGGTGTGCTGACACATTCCAAAGCCGGTTATCTGATGATCGGTAAGCCTGAGACTTTCAAACCTTTTTCCGTGGAACTCGGACTGGAGATGGCTGCGCAGTTCGGCGGCACCAGTTATCGTCCGCAGGGCGATGGCACCGTGAAGACTGTCAAGGGCGGCCATAGTCTGAAAGATTTCTGGGACGTGTTCCTCCCCGGCGGCAGTGATGCTACGGATGGCGTCTACGGCAACAAGGAAGGCAACCAGCTTGGCTCCTGGGTGGGCCGCATTAACTGGGATGCTGAACTGTGGAGTGCCCATTTTTACTATGATCATTTCTTTGAGGATCATAGTCAGATGCTCTTCCTCGACTATGACGGCTATGGCAGTGGCGACAACTACATGACATGGGAGAAGCACCGTTACTATATGTATAAGTTGAAGGATAACATGCTCGGCTTCGAACTCAATTTCCATTACGGTCGCTGGCTGCGTGATATCGTTATCGAACATCTCTACACGAAATATCAGAGTGGCCCTTACAACCATGACCATACGAAGAATATCCCCGATCACATGGCTGGTAAGGATGATTATTACAACCACTCTAACTATACCGGTTGGCAGCATTGGGGCCAGGTCGTTGGTAACCCGCTCTATCGAAGTCCGATCTATAATGACAACGGCGTGATCCATATCGACAACAACCGCTTCAACGCCTGGCATCTCGGTTTCGACGGTCAGCCGTCAGACCGTTTGGGTTATCGTGTCCTCGTCAGTTATCAGGACGGACTGGGCACTTACGATCAGCCTTATGATGATGTCCATCATAATGTCAGCTTTCTCGTTGAGGCCAACTATCTCTTCCCGCACGGCTGGCAACTGACGGCAGGCTACGGCATGGACTTCGGAGCAATCCTTGGTCATAATGCCGGATTACAGATGACGATTGCTAAAAAAGGATTATTGAAACTATGATGAAAAAGATATTTCCCATCCTCTGTGTCGCTGCCTTGATGGCATCGTGTGAACTGGAGACGAGTGATAACGGTGATCTCGATGGTTATTGGCGTATGCAACGTGTCGATACGCTGGCCACGGGTGGCTCCGCTGATGTGATGGCTTCGAAACGTTATTGGGCTATTGAGCACAAACTCATGCAGCTTCGTGATTTCAGTCAGGATTTTTCAGGCTATTACTGTCGTTTTGACCATAGCGGTGACAGTCTCCGCATTTATGATCCTTATGCTAATCACGGTCATGAGGACAGCGGCCAGGAAGGTGGCGGCGGTGATATTCCCGTGACGGATTTCGCTTCGAGTAAACTGAATATCTACGGTCTTTCCGGTCTCTCTACATCATTTAAGGTAGAGAGTCTCACCGGCAGCCGCATGGTATTAACGTCGAAGACCGTAAAGATTTATTTTAAGAAAATGTAAAAGTCTCAGATCCTCTTGCAGGGGCCGTCCCTTGTGGCGGCCCGATGCCGGAACGGCATTTCTGCTGTCGGCAATTGCATTCGGCGTTACCGCCGACGGGCCGCCACAAGGGACG
>JAQXXT010000065.1 GCA_029226205.1 Prevotellaceae bacterium | reverse complement strand
AATTTGGACATTGTCGCCGTTAGGACGGCCACCAGGGCCGCACCCTACGGTGGGAGATGTTTACTTTTTTACTTCTTTACTTTTTTACTTTTCTTTTACGCCCCAATATATTCCCCCAGTATTCGGATATTCTTCACGAGTGGCGTGATGGCATCGATAGACTGGCGGTAACGCGTGAGATTGTCGAAGCTGACATCCACATAGAAGAGGTATTCCCACTCCCGACCGATAATCGGCAACGACTGGATCTTCGTCATATTGATATTGTAGAAGCTCAGAATCGTCAGCACCTTACTCAGACTGCCCTCCTCATTGGGAAGACTGAAGACGAGGCTGGCTTTGTTGGCTTTCTCCAACGGACGGATGAAATCAGCTTTCTGCGGGTTGCAGACCACGAGGAACCGCGTGAAGTTATGCTTGTTGTCGTGGATGTCATCCTCCAGGACCTTCATGCCATACTCCTTCGCCGCATAGGCACTGCAGATCGCTGCCCAGCCATGGACCTGGTGCTTGGAGATGTAGGCGGCACTGCCGGCGGTATCCTCAGCCTCCACGGCCTTCAGATCGGGATGATTGGAGAGGAAGCGGCGGCACTGCTGCAGGGCTACCGGATGGGAGTGGACCTCCTGAAGGTTCCCCCAGTCATCATCGGGGAGACAGCAGAGGGCATGCCGGATATGGAGCTTATGCTCGCCGACGATGGTATCGCCGCTGGCCCGGAGGAGCTCGTAGTTATGGAGCAGAGATCCGGCAATGGTATTCTCAATGGCTACGAGACCAATCACCGTAGGATCCTTCCGTATGTTTTCAAAGACCTCCTCGAAGGTGGCACAACAGATGAGCTGGATCTGCTCTCCCTCGAAATATTCATGGGCGGCAATATCGTGAAAGGACCCCCGCTCTCCTTGTATGGCTATTCTTTTCATTCGTCTTGTTTTATTAACAAAAAAAACGGTCCTGCTCCATAGTGAGCGGGACCGTTTCGTTATCTTATCGTTTCAATTTTCCTAAGTTGAAATTCACACGCAACTTCCCGCTCTACAATTCCTTGTAAAGTAAAAGTAATAGTAAAAAGATGCGTAAGAATTCATCATTGTTCTATTCGTTTAATTGTCGTTATTTCGTTTTGACAATGCAAAAGTATAACTTTTCAATGAACCGTGCAAATATTTTGGCACTTTTCTGCAAAAATAAATAATAATTCCTTATTTATGCACGATTTTGGGTCACCTATTCCGTTCCTTTCGCCTCAAACTTTCCCGTCATGGCTTTTGCGGCCTCGGGATCAAGGGCAATGAACTTTCGGGCATCGGCCTCGGCACCTTTCATATCGCCCATCTGCCGAAGTAGTTCACCACGTTTCTTATATAAGGCGGCAAGGGCCTTCGCATCCTGCGGCGCCTTCTTCTCCTGCTCCGCGATCTGCTGCGTGAGCATGGCTAATTCCATGATTGCTGACATATTCTTTTTCTTTATATTAATATAATCCTCCGTAGGGTGCGGCCCTTGTGGCCGTCCTAAACCCTCCGTAGGGTGCGGCCCTTGTGGCCGTCCTAAACCCTCCGTAGGGTGCGGCCCTTGTGGCCGTCCTAAACCCTCCGTAGGGTGCGGCCCTTGTGGCCGTCCTAACCGGGAAAATGTAGGGAAATAATTTATTATGTTCCGCACCCGACATCGCCATTAGGGCGCCCACAAGGGGTGCCCCTACGGTGGATCAATCTTTGATTTCGTTGTAAACTTCCGGTGTCAGAATATCCGTACGCGCCATACCGGGCCATTTGCCCTCGACATGATCGTAAGCATCACCGACATTCTTATAGCGCTGATAGACATACTCTGTATTGATATATCCGTCATTGCCATCCTTGGCGAGGATATAGCAGTACATCGTCTGCAGATAACCGACGATAGCTCCGTCGCGCTTCACGGGCTCACTCTCCCACGTCTTCTGCGGGATGACGGAAGTGAGGATGAACGTACTCGGATAACGGTTGTAGAAATCCTCGCGGCATTTCTGAATGAGCATATTGGCATCACCGCCCTGATAGCCCTCCTCACTGTAGATAGGCATATACTTCGTGCGGATATCCTCACTCTTCTTTCCGCCTTTGATACCGAGCTCGTCTTTCACGCGCTTCGTCGTTGACTTCCACGAGGTCTTGGCATTTTTCCAGATCGTCGTGGCCTTCTCACTGATAGACGGCTCCTTCGTCTTTTGTGAACGTGCCGTAGATGTACTCTTCTTTTTCGTCTGTCCCTGTGCCGGGAGGCTGAGTGTGAGGAGCATCAGCAACGAGAGGGTAATCGAAATTTTCCTATTCATTTTCTTTCTTAGATTTTTCGTGAGATTCTATTTTTAGTTTACCGGCGGCAAAAATACGAAAAAAGACTTAATAGTCGGTAGCATTTGACAGAGATTAACAATAATTTCATTGTAAAAGAACAGAGAAAAGTGTAACTTTGCACCCAAAAGGAAAGGAAAGAATGAAAAAGAGAAATATTTTCTTCTTATTGCTCCTGGGCGTCATGCCTGTCATGGCACAGACAGACCTCGACAGGCAGAAAGCCGTATGGCGGCAGATGGTTCAGGATACGCTGCGCGACAGTCAGACCCTGCAGGCGCCGACGCTCTCACGGCCCTGGCGCAGCAGTGATAACCTGCAGACGGAGCCCATCGTCACCGACCCGGCCTCGCGCCTTCATGCCACCGTCGATCTCAGCGCTTTCTATCTCTCGGGACATAACCTCCCGCATCACGGCGGTTTCTCTCAGAATGTCAACCTCAGCTACGACTCTCCCCTCGTCAAGGACGGACGGCTGTGGTTCACCGGCGGCGCTAACTTCAACAACGTCATGTGGGGCAGCGACAACTACCGTAGTGTCAACCTCTACGGCCGACTGGATTATCAGATCAATGATAAGCTCGACGTTTATCTCTATGGCAATCTGAACCTCACCAACAACCGCGGCTCTTATTATACACCTTATTTATATGGCCCCGGCTACGGCTGGTATGGCGGACCGTGGACTTCTCCCCTCGCCTTCGGCGGCTATCCCGGTTACTACGGTCCCGGCTACTATGACGGCTTCGGACCGAGCTATTACGGCGCTCTGGGTTATTACGACGGTTTCGGATATAACGGAATAGCTCCCGGCGCCAATGTCATCGGCGTGGGAGCTACCTATCATCCTAGTCGTAATTTCTGGATTTCCGTGAATGTCGAGCGGGCGTGGTACAACGACCCCGTCTTCCGCTGATTTCCCACCGTAGGGTGCGGCCACCCCTTTCGGTTCCCCCGTGCCGGGGGACGGAAATGTGGCCGTCCTAACCGGGAAAATCTCCCACCGTAGGGTACGGCCCTTGTGGCCGTCCTAACCGGGAATCGTGGCGTTAGGGCGCCCACAAGGGGTGCCCCTACGGTCGCAGACGTTTCCACCGGCGTGATCATTTCGCCCATTTCAGCCGCAGGGAGTTCAGCACGACGCTGACGCTGGAGAAGGCCATGAGGGCACTGGCCCACATCGGCGTGATCTGGAATTTGATGCCGAAGAGATAGAGCACACCGGCAGCCAACGGGATACAGATGATGTTGTAGATGAACGCCCAGAAGAGATTCTCCCAGATCATCCTCACCGTCTTCCGGCTCAGCCGTACCGCCTCGGGGATAGCCTCGAGGTCATCCCCCATCAGCGTCACCTGCGCCACATCCATGGCGACATCGGTACCCTTGCCGATGGCGATGCTCACGTCGGCCAGGGCCAGGGCCTGCGTATCGTTGATACCGTCACCGATCATGGCGACGACATGTCCTTTCTTCTGCAGTTTCTTCACAAGTTGCTCTTTGTCATCGGGCTTCACCTTACTCTGATAATGTTTGATACCAGCCTTGTCAGCCCAATATTTCGCGGCCTCCTCCTTATCACCACTCATCATATAGACATCGATGCCCCAGTCCTGCAACTGTCTCATGGCCTCGACGGCATGGGGTTTCAGATGCTCACGCTCCTCCAAGGGGAGGTTATCGGCCTTCGTGAAGTCGATATTCTGGTTGGGGATCGTCAGCGTTCCCGTCTTATCCGTCACGAGGGCATCAACCTTACGCAGACGTTCCAGTGCCGTGGCATCCTTGATAAGGACCTTTTTCTCCGCGGCCTTACCGATACCGACCATAAGGGCCGTAGGCGTAGCCAGACCCATGGCACACGGACAGGCGACGACGAGGACGGCGACGGCGGAGAGGATAGCCTGTGGCAGGTCGGCAGATCCACCAATCGCCCACCAGAGGAAGAAAGTCAGCAAGGCAATACCGGCAACGACGGGGACGAAGACCATGGCGGCCTTGTCGACGATACGCTGGACGGGAGCCTTCGAGCCCTGGGCCTCCTGCACCATCTTGATGATATGGGCCAGGGCCGTATCCTCTCCGATCTGCCGCGCTTTCATGCGGAACTTTCCCTGGGAAGGGATCGTACCGGCAAGGACTTTCGAACCGGCCTTCTTCTCTGCCGGCGTCGGCTCTCCGGTGATCATACTCTCATCGACATAGGCGGCATCGGCGGTCATGAAACTCTCGGCCCATGTCACCTCACCGTCGACGGGGACTTTCTCACCGGGACGGACCTCGAGGAGGTCACCTTTCTCGATCGTGGAGATCGGTACTTCCCGCACCTCACCGTCTTCTACGATATGGGCGGTCTTCGGCGCCATGCCCATGAGCTGACGGATGCTCGATGCCGTGCCGTCCTTCGCTTTCTCTTCCAGCAGCCGTCCCGTGAGGACAAACGTGATAATCATCACCGACGCGTCGAAATAGGTATGCCACTCTATGCCACGGGCACCCCATACGGCATCGCCCCAGAACGTGTTGAACGTACTGAAGAGGAAGGCAATGGCCGTGGACAGACAGACGAGCGTATCCATATTGGCGGCGCCATGGCGCAACTGCTTCCAGGCCGTCTGGTAGAAGCTCCAGCCGCAGAACACGATATTGGCCAGGGCCAGCAGCATCGCACTTTGGTTCTTCACGGCAGTGCCGCCGACCGTGATCCAGTGCATCGACAGGGCCATGACGAGGAGGGAGAAGATCCAGGAGAGGATCGTCTTGCGCTTCAAGAGCG
This sequence comes from Prevotellaceae bacterium, assembly GCA_029226205.1. GTDB lineage: Bacteria > Bacteroidota > Bacteroidia > Bacteroidales > Bacteroidaceae > Prevotella. The sequence goes on along the minus strand of JAQXXT010000065.1, from coordinate 3,160 downwards.
TGTAAGCACGCTTCTCGATCTCCGCCACACTGCGGTCACTCTCAATGACGAGGTCATAGCCGATGCCGTTGATCGCCTCCTTCATCTGCGGCAGACTGATCTTCTCGGGGTCATAGTCTACGAGAGCAGAACGCCCCGGCAGGGATACCGAGGCGTTGTTGATACCGGGAAGGCTGTTGAGCTTCCGCTCGACATTCGCCGAGCAGGAAGCGCAGGCCATTCCCACTACAGGGATTGTTTTCTTCATCGTTACTTCTATTACAGACTCAACTCATAACGGCCACTGTTGTCTACAGCCGTCTTCAACTGTTCGGGCTTCACGGCAGACTCGTCATAATCGACGGTCACGTTGGCAGCCTCAAGGTTGGCCTCGGCGGAACGGACACCGGCAACAGCCTTCAGCGCGTTCTCTACATTCATCTTACAGTGGCCGCATTTCATGCCACTCACAGCAAAAGTCTTCTTCATATCTTTCCTTAATTTTAAACAGTTAAACATCCCGGGCGGCACTTCCATGTCCCCCGGTTTTCTTTTCTGCTGCAAAAATACAAATTTTTCGGTGATGTGGTGTTATGATTACTTGGAAGAAATTTATGATTGACCGATTTAAGAATTGTGCAGAGGCCTTGCACAAAGTGTGCAGACCCTTTGCACAACGTGTGCAAGGCCTCTGCACAACTTATAAACGACTTTTCTACCCCACCAGCGATCAGATCTGGTCGAGCGGACGACGGGTATTCTTATCCAACTGCTTAAACTGTGTCGGTGTCATTCCAGTCACGCTCTTGAACTGGCTGCTGAGGTATGCGACGCTGCTGTAGTTCATTTTCAGCGCGATCTGTGTGAGCGACAGTTCATCGTATTTCAGGAGTTCCTTCACCCGTTCCACCCGCAGGAGCATATAATAATGTTCTATCGTCATGCCCGTACACTCGCTGAAGAGTTTACTCAAGGCACTATAATCACTGTGCAACTCACGACTGAGGTATTCACTGAGCGTGAGCTGCGTGTTACTGTTCTGTTGACGAACCAGCGTGATGAGGAGACTCTTGATCTGGTTAAGGGTCTGCTGACGACGGTCGGTCAACAACTCAAAACCGAGATTCTTCAACATCCCTGACAACTTCTCCCGCTCTTCGTCGGGCAATACATCCTCCTCGATCTTCACCTCACCAAGCTGCACGCTCACGGGATGAAGACCCAACTGCTGAAGGCAGCCGGAAACGGCCATTTTGCAGCGGTCGCAAACCATGTTTCTTATATACAAGGTAATCATATCGGATGCAAAGATAAGAAATTTCTTAAATATTGTCAAATATTTCGGGAAAAATTTGTTCATTTCGTATAGTTATCGTACCTTTGCAGTGTACTACAACAGTGGTACACCAAATTATAAAAGTAAAAAAGTAAAGGGTGCGCGAACCCCTCCGTAGGGGCACCCCTTGTGGGCGCCCTAACCGGGAATCGTGGCGTTAGGACGGCCACAAGGGCCGCGCCCTACGGAGGCAGACGTGGATTTAGGACGGCCACAAGGGCCGCACCCTACGGAGGATCATTTTCCCGGTTAGGACGGCCACAAGGGCCGCACCCTACGAGTGGATCACAGGCCCAATCAACGATATAAAAGTAAAAAATAAAAAGAATGATAGAAATCAAAAATCTGACTTACAAATATCAGGGATCGAAACACCTGGTGTTTGATGATTTCAGCCTCTCGCTGGAAGGCAACAAGATCTGCGGCCTCCTCGGTAAGAACGGAACGGGAAAGTCTACCCTCCTCTACCTCATCAGTGGCTTGCTGCGCCCCACGAAGGGCACGGTGATGCTGAACGACCGGCGGAGTTTCGACCGCAGTCCGGAGATGCTCGAGGATCTCTTCCTCGTACCCGAGGAGTATGACCTGCCGGCCATGAACCTCCGGGAATACGTAAAGGTGAACAGCATATTCTACCCCCGTTTCAGCAAGGAGATCCTCTACAACAGTCTCCGTGACTTCGAGATTGCCCCCGACGTGGACCTCAAGGCCCTCTCCATGGGACAGAAGAAGAAGGTATTCATGAGTTTTGCCCTGGCCACGGGCACCCGTCTCATCCTCATGGACGAGCCGACGAACGGCCTCGACATTCCCTCGAAGAGCCTCTTCCGTAAGGTTGTGGCGAAATACATGACCGACGACCGCATGATGATCATCTCCACCCATCAGGTGCATGACATCGAGAGTCTCCTCGATCATATCGTCATCATCGACCAGAGTGAGGTGCTCCTCAACAGCAGTGTCAGTGACATCACGGCCCGATATTGCTTCCGCGCCATCAGCGAACAGGACGCGCAGAAACCGAATGTCGTCTACACCGAACCGAGTCTCATGGGCCTCGCCGCCATCCTCCGCCGCCAGCCCGACGAGGAGGAGACGCAGCTGAACCTCGAACTGCTGTTCGACGCGGCAACCGCCCACAAGCTCCAATAACCCCACCGTAGGGGCACCCCTTGTGGGCGCCCTAACAGCAACGTCGTAGGGACATGATTTATCATGTTACGTCATCCCCATATTGGATGTTAGGACGGCCACAAGGGCCGCGCCCTACGGTGGAATCAGGGCGCCCACAAAGGGTGCCCCTACGGTGGAATCAGGGCGCCCACAAGGGGTGCCCCTACGGTGATAAAAAACTCAGAACAATGAAAAAATTCAACATAACCCGTTTCAAGAAGGTACTGCTCTGGCAGTGGGCTGCCACACGCCGGAGCTACCTCTATGCCGCCGGAGGCTTTGCCGCCGCCGTTCTCCTTCCTGCCCTCTCCGCCTTTGCCATCTCCCATGAAGACCAGGGAGCCATGCAGGTCATGGGCACGCTCTTCGATGTGGCCGCCGCCATCTATCTCATCACCTGTGGTGCCCTCATCACGTCAGACATCTCGGGCAAGCGGGAGCGTATCGCCGCCTTCGCCCTCCCGGCCACGAAGGAGGAGAAATTCGTGGCCCGTTACCTCCATCTCATCATCGGGATCCCTGTGGCCGCCCTCGTCGGTCTCCTCTGCGGGGATATCGTTCAGATGCTCCTCTCCCTGCTCTTCACGGGAGACAGCACGTCGGTGACGGCGGAGTTCTTCGGCAGGACAAAATATATTGCCGACGGGACCTCCTACTTCGATTATGGCACGC
>JAQXXT010000064.1 GCA_029226205.1 Prevotellaceae bacterium | reverse complement strand
GTACTTTTGCAGCAGAAAGTTTACAAAACGAAAGAAATAGATCGTTTCTTAGTATGTTTAATCTAAAAAGAGAGGTAGAAAGATGAAAAAGATTGAAGCTATCATCCGAAAGACCAAATTCGAGGACGTCAAGGAAGCCCTTTTGGCTGCCGACATCGAATGGTTCTCCTACTACGACGTGAGAGGAGAGGGCAAGATGCGCCAGGCTCGTATCTATCGTGGTGTAATGTATGACACCAGCAGTATCGAGCGCGTGCTGATGAATATTGTCGTTCGCGACAAGAATGTGGAGAAGACGGTCGCTGCCATCCAGCATGCTGCCCAGACCGGTGAGATCGGTGATGGTCGTATCTTCATCATCCCTGTGGACGACACGATCCGTATCCGCACTGGTGAGCGCGGTGACATTGCTCTGTACAATGCAGAGCAAGAGAAGTAGTAGAAGGGTAACAACACAAAAAACACAAGATTATGACAACACAAGATTTAGGAATATCAATAGATACTGTGTGGATGCTCCTTGCGGCCACACTCGTTTTCTGGATGCAACCGGGCTTTGCCCTCTGTGAGGCTGGTTTTACGCGTAGTAAGAACACGACCAACATCCTGTTTAAGAACTTTGTCGACTTCATGATCGGTTCCGTACTGTTCTGGTTCGTCGGCTTCGGATTTATGTTCGGCTCCAACGGCGCAGGCTTCATCGGAGCGCCAAACTGGGGCGACCTGAGCTTCTATCACAACGCTAACGGTCTGCCGACGGAAGGCTTCCTGATGTTCGAGACCGTCTTCTGCGCTACCTCCGCCACCATCGTCTCCGGTGCTATGGCCGAGCGTACAAAGTTCAGCATGTACTGTGTCTACAGTTTCGTGATCTCCCTGCTCATCTACCCGGTTGAGGGTCACTGGACATGGGGTGGCGGCTGGTTGATGAACAGCGATGCTGCCAGCTTCATGATGACGACCTTCGGTCACGTCTTCCACGACTTCGCCGGTAGCGCTATCGTCCACTCTGTTGGTGGCGTCCTCGCCTTGATCGGTGCCATCGTTCTCGGTCCCCGTCTCGGCAAGTACGACAAGAACGGCAAGAGCCGCGCTATCCCTGGTCACAGTCTGACGATCGCTTCCCTCGGTGTCTTCATCCTCTGGATGGGCTGGTTCGGATTCAACCCGGGCTCTCAGCTCGCTGCCAGTGGTGAGACTAACCGTTTGGCCATCAGCCACGTCTTCATGACCACCAACCTTGCTGCCGTCGCTGCCGGTCTGGCTACGATGTTCACCAGCTGGATTAAATATGGCAAGCCGTCGTTCTCTCTGACCCTGAACGGTATCCTCGCCGGATTGGTTGGTATCACCGCCGGTTGTGATGCTGTCAGCGATGTCGGTGCCCTCTGCATCGGTGTCATCTGCGGTGTCATCCTTCCGTTCTCCATCGAGTTCATCGACAAGAAACTCCACATCGATGATCCTGTCGGTGCCAGCAGTGTCCACGGTGTATGTGGTATCACCGGTACGCTTCTGACCGCTTTCTTCAGCACCTCTGAGGGTTGCCTCTACGGCCATGGCTTCGGATTCCTCGGCGCTCAGTGCCTCGGTATCATCTGCATTGACGCTTGGGCTGCTATCTGCGGTATCATTCTCTTCGTCACCATCAAGAAGACTGTCGGCCTCCGTGTTGACAAGCGTATTGAGGAAGAGGGTCTCGATATCTACGAGCACGGCGAGAGCTGCTACAACTAAAAAATTCATGCCTCACCTCATCCCCTCCCCGCATAGGGAGGGGGCAACAAATGCGAGATACGCCCCGTACGCGCCTCGCTTTGGCGTTCATAAACATCACCCGTTCTGCCGCCTGGAATGGCGTGCCGTCGGGTGCTTGCGTTTTGCAAGCGCAAGGAATCAAAGAATATAAAACTTAACGTATAACCGATAAAAAAAAAGAAAGAATTATGTGTGGAATCGCTTGTATTTTCAACATTGAGGCGCAGACCGATGAGTTGCGACAGAAAGCCCTGCGCATGAGTGCCAAGATCCGCCACCGTGGACCCGACTGGAGCGGCATCTACTGTGGGGGCAGTGCCATTCTGGCCCATGAGCGTCTGAGTATCGTCGACCCAGAGTCCGGCAAGCAGCCGCTCTTCTCCGCCGATAAGAAGCAGGTGCTCGCTGTCAACGGTGAGATCTACAATCATCTCGACATCCGTCACTCCTTCCCCGACTATCCTTTTCAGACGGGCAGTGACTGTGAGGTGATCCTCTCCCTCTACCGCGACATGAAAGCCCGAGGCCCCATTGACGACAAGGCTATCACGGCTATGCTCGAGCGGCTGAGCGGCATCTTCGCCTTCGCCCTCTACGACGCTGAGAGCGACAGCTTCCTCATCGCCCGTGACCCCATCGGCGTTATTCCACTCTATATCGGTTATGACCTTGACGGCAAGGTGTATGTAGCCAGTGAACTGAAAGCCCTCGAGGGACAGTGCGACCATTATGAGCCGTTCCTCCCCGGACATTACTACTGGAGCCGTACGCCGGGCCAGAAGAAATATTATGTACGGGACTGGATGTCCGCTCCCGTCTGCACGCCGGCCTCTTACGAGGAGAGTGTGGAGGCTGTTAGGAAAGGACTCACTGATGCCGTGAAAAGACAGTTGATGAGCGATGTGCCCTATGGCGTCCTGCTGTCGGGTGGTCTCGACTCATCGGTCATTTCTGCTGTAGCTGAGAAATATTCTCAGCATCGTGTTGAGGACGGCGGGAGCACCCAGGCGTGGTGGCCCCGTCTCCATTCTTTTGCTGTTGGTCTCAAGGGTGCCCCCGACTTGGCTAAGGCCAAGCTCGTTGCCGATCATATCGGTACCGTGCATCATGAGATCAACTATACCATTCAGGAGGGTCTCGACGCTATCCGTGACGTCATCTATTTCATAGAGACCTACGACGTGACGACGGTCCGCGCCTCTACGCCGATGTACCTCCTGGCTCGTGTCATCAAGTCAATGGGTATCAAGATGGTGCTCAGTGGTGAGGGTGCCGACGAGATCTTCGGTGGTTACCTCTATTTCCATAAGGCACCTACGGCCCAGGCTTTCCATGAGGAGACGGTCCGCAAGCTCAGTAAGCTCTATCTCTACGACTGTCTCCGTGCCAACAAGAGTCTTGCCGCATGGGGCGTGGAAGGTCGTGTGCCCTTCCTCGACAAGGAATTTCTTGATATCGCCATGCGACTGGATCCGAAATATAAGATGTGCCCGGGCAAGACCATTGAGAAGAAGGTTGTCCGTGACGCGTTTTCCGACCTGCTGCCCGAACAGGTGGCATGGCGTCAGAAAGAGCAGTTCTCCGATGGTGTCGGTTACAGTTGGATTGACACGCTGAAGGAGATCACGGCCTCCGCCGTCAGTGATGAGCAGATGGCCCATGCCGCTGAGCGCTTCCCTATTAATCCGCCGCGTAACAAGGAGGAATATTACTACCGCAGCATCTTCGCCGAGCATTTCCCCAGTGACAGTGCCGCGAAGAGTGTGCCGTCGGTACCGAGTGTCGCCTGCTCTACCGCTGAGGCCCTCGCCTGGGACGAGAGTTTCAAGAACATGAACGAGCCCAGCGGCCGTGCCGTCAAAGACATCCACGAATAAATGGCGCCTTGAATGGCGTGCCGTCGGGTGCTTGCGCTTTGCAAGCGCAAGGAAGCAAAAAAGCCCTGCCACTACTGGCAGGGCTTTCTTATGTAACAACGTTACGACGTAACATACCTCATTATTTCTGTTCCCAGATGACATTCGTCTCCAGGAGCTCCTCGAACGTGTGTGGTTTATCCAGCGCTTCCTGTTCGGCGATTTGCTCGTTGACACACGCATCGTAGGTCGGCGCCGCCATGTCGCGGATCACGCCGAGGGCAACGGGGAAGCCCTGACTGTTGTCCATCATGGCGAGTTTCAGTTGCAGCGTGTTATCCTCGCAGTGGGCGTCATGGACTAGGATATCGTCGAGGGTGATGCCGTTCTCGCCAATCTTCACCACTTTCAGTCCGAAGCCTTCCTGTACGAGACCATATTCATGGTTTGGCCCGAAGACGAGCGGCTTGCCGTGTTCCACATAGATGGCGTTCGTCTTCCGGCCTTCGGAGGTATAGATCGGCTCGTAGGCACCGTTGTTGAAGATCATGCAGTTCTGCAGGATCTCGCACACGCTGGCACCCTTATGACGGGCCGCCGCTTTCAAAATCTCCACCGTATGACTGCCGTCGGAAGCTACGGCACGGGCGAAGAAGCGGCCACGGGCACCGAAACAGAGTTCGGCGGGACGGAACGGATCCTCTACGGTGCCGAAGGGTGATGACTTTGAGATGAAGCCTCGCGGTGATGTCGGAGAATACTGACCTTTCGTCAGACCGTAGATGCGGTTGTTGAGCAGGATCATGTTCAGGTCGATATTCCGTCGCATGGCATGGATGAAATGGTTTCCGCCGATGGCGAGGCCATCACCGTCACCACTCACTTGCCATACCGTGAGGTCGGGCCTGACAATCTTCAGCCCCGTCGCCACGGCAGCGGCACGGCCGTGGATCGTCTGCATGGCATAGGTGTGCATATAGTAGGAAAGGCGGCCGGAGCATCCGATACCGCTGATGACTGCTGTCTGTGAAGGGGCGATGCCGAGCTCCGCCATTGCCTGGTCCAATGATGCCAGGAAGGAGTGGTCGCCGCAGCCCGGACACCACCGTGGCTGTCCGGTCTTGAAATCTTTGGGATTATATTGCATAGGACTTTTTATTTTAAGACCTTACTGGATAGAATACCTTCTTTATTTTAATACTTTCTTGGCGGCTTCGATGATACCCTCTATGGGCAGTGGCCGTCCTTCCACCTTATTATATTGTAGCGGTGCGAAACCGTCGATGTTCATGCGCAGCCAGGCAGCGAGCTGACCGAGGTTCTGCTCACAGACCATCACCTTCGGGTAGTGACGGACGATATCACCGACATTCTCCGGCAGCGGGTTGATATATTTCAGATGCATCAGTGCCACATGGTAGCCTTCGGCACAGAGGGCCTGCATGGCCGTATAGAGCTGACCGTACTGGCCGCCGAAACCCACGAGGAGGAGGTCGGTATCGGGATACTCACCATCGCCGACGATGTCATTCGGCATACAGGTGACGACACGCTGGCGCGGCACGGGGATCTTGGCCACCTTCTCACGGCGCAACCGGCACATGAGGTCGTGGTTCTCGGGATTATTGCTGATGGCACCCGTATTGTTGTCTTTCTCCAGTCCGCCGAGGATATGCTCGAAGCCCGGCTCTCCCGGCAGCGCCTGATAGCGGGCCAGCGTCATGGGATCCCGGCGGTAGGGACTATACTGATGGCGCATTGCCTCGGGAGCGAGATGCTGGCGTATGGCAGCGAGGTCTTTCATCTGCGGCAGCCGCCAGGCACCGGAGCCGTTGGCGATATATCCGTCGCTGAGCAGGACCACGGGCGTCACATGCTCCAGGGCAGTCTTGCAGGCCCAATAGGCGGCGTCGAAGCAGTCGGTGGGTGATGTTGGTGCGATGACGGGCATCGGGCTCTCGCCGTTGCGGCCGAAGAGCACCTGCAGCAGGTCCGTCTGTTCTCCCTTCGTCGGCAGTCCCGTTGACGGGCCGCCGCGCTGTACGTCGATGATCACCAGTGGCAGCTCGTCCATGACGGCGAGGTTCATGGCCTCACTCTTCAGGCAGATGCCGGGACCGGACGTGGAGGTCACGGCGAGGGCCCCGCCGAAGGCTGCGCCGATGGCGGAGGCGCAGGCGGCAATCTCGTCCTCTGCCTGGACGGTGATGACGCCCATGCTCTTGTGTTTGGCCAGTTCGATGAGGATATCCGAGGCCGGCGTGATAGGATAGGAGCCGAGATAGAGTTTCAGTCCCGCTTTCTCCGCTGCTGCCATGAGGCCATAGGCCGTCGCCTTGTTGCCCGTGATGTCCATATAGCGTCCGGGATGATGCTTGACGGTGTCGATGCGGTAGGTGGCGGGCACGGAGGCGTGGGTGTTGTTGCCGAAGCGGTAGCCGTTCTCGAAGACCTCGATGTTGTTCTCCGCCACTTCCGGATGTTTGGCGAATTTCTGACGGAGGAAGTTGGCCACGAGATGGCGGTCACGCTGGAAGAGCCAGCAGACGATGCCGAGGGCGAACATGTTTCGCGTCTTCAGCACCTGCTTGCGTGGAGTTGTCTTGGCAAAGTCCATGGCAAGGATCATCTTCGTCATCGGACAGGCCACGACGCAGTCGGTGTCGATGCCGAGTTCACCGAGATAGTCATCGGTCTTGAACTCCGCCTTCTTCAGGTCCGCGGGACCGAAGTTGTCGGTGTCGATGATGATGGTAGCCTGTGGCTTACAGTATTTGAGCTGCGTCTTCAGTGCCGCGGCATTCATGGCCACGAGGACGTCACACTTATCGCCGGGAGTCAGCGCCGTGTCGATATCGTCACTGATATGGACTTGGGCGGCACTGACACCGGTGAGCGACCCTTGCGGGGCACGGATATCTGCAGGGTAATCGGGAAGCGTGGAGATGCCGTTGCCGACGATGGCGGAAACGGTGGAGAAGATGTTGCCGGCCAGCTGCATGCCGTCTCCGGAATCACCGGAGAAGCGGACGACAACGTCATCCAGGTGTTTGGTATGAATCTCTTCTGTCATAATGATAGAGGTTTAGGTGTTGGTTTGAATATTTCTTGCAAAAATAATACATTCGTTTCGGTTTTGCAAAGTCTAATTGACAAATATCAAGCGACTCCCCGATATTTTATATTATTTAACCTAAAAACGAAAATCCATAAGATTTTTTGTAAATTCTGAATTTGCGTTTCTCTTTCTTTTTTACTAACTTTGCGGTCGGTTTAAGAGTAACAGAATACATTCACAACTTAAATACATTTTATAAAATGGCAAAGTTTGACAAATCAGTTTTAGCAAGCTACGGAATCCAGACAGGTACTGCTGAGGTTCTGTACAATCCTTCTTACGAAGTGCTGTTCAACGAGGAGACCAAGGAAGGTCTTACCGGTTTTGACAAGTGCCAGGAGACAGAGCTCGGCGCTGTCAACTGTATGACGGGTATCTACACCGGTCGTTCTCCTAAGGATAAGTTCATCGTAGATGATGAGACCTCTCACGATACTGTATGGTGGGACTCTGAGGAGTATCACAACGATAACCACCGTGCTTCTAAGGAGGCTTGGAAGGCTGTGAAGAAGATCGCTCAGGAAGAGCTCTCCAACAAGAAACTGTATGTCGTCGATGGTTTCTGCGGTACACACCGTGACACCCGTATGAAGGTCCGCTTCATCGTTGAGGTCGCTTGGCAGGCTCACTTCGTAACGAACATGTTCATTCGTCCGAAGACTGAGGCTGACTTCGAGCAGGAGCCTGACTTCATCGTATACAACGCATCTAAGGCTAAGGTCGAGAACTGGAAAGAGCTCGGTCTGCACTCTGAGACGGCTGTTGTCTTCAACGTAACTTCTAAGGAGCAGGTCATCATCAACACATGGTATGGTGGTGAAATGAAGAAGGGTATGTTCTCTATGCAGAACTACTTCCTCCCGCTGCGTGGCATCGCTTCCATGCACTGCTCTGCCAACACTGATATGAACGGTGAGAACACCGCTATCTTCTTCGGTCTCTCCGGTACCGGTAAGACCACGCTGTCTACCGATCCTAAGCGTAAGCTGATCGGTGATGATGAGCACGGATGGGACGACAAGGGTGTCTTCAACCTCGAGGGTGGCTGCTATGCTAAGGTCATCAACCTCGACAAGGAGGCTGAGCCTGATATCTACGGCGCTATCACTCGTGACGCTCTCCTCGAGAACGTCACTGTTGACAAGGACGGTAAGGTAGACTTCGCTGATAAGAGCGTTACCGAGAATACTCGTGTTTCTTATCCTATCTACCACATCAAGAACATCCAGCGTCCGGAGAGCCAGGGTCCCGCTGCTAAGCAGGTGATCTTCCTCAGCGCTGATGCCTTCGGTGTCCTGCCTCCTGTTTCTATCCTGAACGCTGAGCAGACCAAGTACTACTTCCTCTCTGGCTTCACCGCTAAGCTGGCTGGTACTGAGCGCGGCATCACTGAGCCGACTCCGACCTTCTCTGCTTGCTTCGGCCAGGCATTCCTCGAGCTGCATCCTACAAAGTATGCTGAGGAGCTCGTTCGCCACATGGAGAAGAGTGGTGCTAAGGCTTACCTCGTCAACACTGGTTGGAACGGTACCGGCAAGCGTATCTCTATCCGTGATACACGTGGTATCATCGACCGTATTCTCGACCACGAGATCGACAAGGCTCCTACGAAGACCATTCCTTACTTCAACTTCGTTGTTCCTACAGAGCTCGAAGGTGTTAACAAGGACATCCTTGATCCTCGTGACACTTACAAGGACGCTTCTGAGTGGGATGCTAAGGCTAAGGACCTCGCTGCCCGCTTCATCAAGAACTTCAAGAAGTATGAAGGCAATGAGGCTGGTAAGGCCCTCGTTGCTGCTGGTCCCCAGCTCTAATCGTTGAGA
>JAQXXT010000063.1 GCA_029226205.1 Prevotellaceae bacterium | reverse complement strand
ACACTCTTCGTGGGCCTCGTGGCAGATCGTTGGCGCAGCGCCCTCGAAGAGGGCAAGATCGGTTAGCCACAGTCGCACGGGACGCGATGGACGGAGCGATAGCGACGGACATCACGGACCGGGCGACTGGGGTTTTGATATCAACCACAGACAACGTCCTCGAAGAGGGCGAACCCTGGGGACTCGCTGCGCTAGGGTTCGCCCTCTTCGAGGACGACCTCGTGGATGGGGATCACAACCCCAAGGGAGGAGGACCGCTCGCTATCGCTCGCGTTCCTCCTCCCTTGGGGCTAACCATTCTGGCCCTCTTCGAGGGCCTCGTGGCAGTCCGTAGGAACTTGAATCACCATGTTCCGCAGTAGGGACTTGATTCATCATGTTCCGAACATCGTTGGCGTTAGGACGGCCACAAGGGCCGCGCCCTACGGTGGATGGTTCCCGATTAGGACGGCCACAAGGGCCGCGCCCTACGGTGGATGGTTCCCGATTAGGACGGCCACAAGGGCCGCGCCCTACGGTGGATGGTTCCCGGTTAGGACGGCCACAAGGGCCGCGCCCTACGGAGGCAGACAAACGCAAACACGCCCTCCCCTGCCACAAAGGCAAGGAAGGGCGTGTCTCGCATATGTTCATCAATCCTTTTGCAGGGTGCGGCTTCCCTTTTATCTCTTCACACTCTTATCATCTTTATTCCCATAATGGCTGTTACTATAATTGCCATAGGAACCGTAGGATCCGTAGGAACCATAATGGCCGTAATGGCCGTAATGACCATAGTGACCATAGTGTCCGTACTTGCCATACTTACCATAGCCATAGTAGTAGCCATACTTCTTCTTGCTCATGTCGATACCATTGATGACAACCGACATATTCGGCAACTTCTTCTCATCCGACAACTGGTTGATCATGCCGAAGGAATCCTTCGTCGTGTAGTCAGCACGGCAGACGATGACGGCACAGTCGGCGATACGTGCCAGCTGCAGGGTATCCGTCACGATGCCGACAGGTGCGGAGTCGACGATGATATAGTCGTATGCCTGACGGAGATAAACGAAGATCTCATCGAGACTCTGACGGGCGAGGAGCTCCGTGGGGTTCGGCGGCGTAGGACCGGCCATGAGCAGGTCGAGGTCCTTGTTGACGCCCGACGGCACAATCTGTCCCTGGATCTGCTCTGCCGTAGGATGCTCGTGCAACAGCAGATTGGAGATACCGTGGTGATGGTCGGCGATCTCAAAGAGCTCTGCCAGACGGGGCTTACGGATATCAAGTCCGATGAGGATCGTCTTCTTACCCAGCAGGGCGAAGGAGACAGCGAGGTTGGCGGCATTGAACGTCTTTCCCTCACCGGAGATAGACGACGTGAAGAGCACGACCTTCTGTCCCTCCTTGAGCATAAACTGGATATTCGTTCGCATGGAACGGAAGATCTCCTCCATCTGGTTGTTCGTATTCTCGTGGACAACGATATCGGCCTTCGTCTTCGCCGTATCGGAAGCCACGGCGACATCAGCGATGATCGGCAGCTTCGTCAGCGATGCCACATCATCATGTCCCTCGATACGATAACGGAGCAGACTCAGCACGAAGAGGACGAGCGACGGGATAGCCAGTCCGAGGAGGAAGGCGACACCGACGATGATGGCCTTCTTCGGAGAGATCATCGTAGCGCCCGCGGGGTCATCGATGAGCTTTCCCTTATCTGCCGTAGAGGCGAGGTTGATGGAGTTCTCCTCTCGTTTCTGCAACAGCATCAGATAAAGGCCTGACTTCACATCCTGCTGACGGCCGATCTGCGTAAGGGTACGCTCCTGGGCCGGAGAGGCGATGACCTGTCCCTGATACTTACTATAGAGTGAGCTCAGTGTGTTACGCTGAATCTCGAGGTTCTTCCGGGTCTGAATCAACGTAGAACGGATAGAACGGTGGAGGTCATCGAGCTGTGTCGTCAGGGCGATGACCGTAGGACTCTTCTCGGAAGCGGAACGCAACAAGCGGTTACGCTCAAGGGCAAGCTCATTATACTTACCGATCAGCTCGTTGACACCGGCATCCTGGATACCGACATTGGCGGGGAGCACCTGGTAACGGTTGCCGGGCTGCATCATCGTAGCGGCAACGGAGTTCAACAGGGCAATCTGCATATCCTGGTCGGCCAGGCTCTGGCTGTACTTATCGGAGTTGCTGAAGGCGTTGGCTGCCGTAGCCTGCTGGTCTACCATCTGGTTGGCACGCTTGTAGTTCTCCAACTGACCTTCCGTATTGCCGAGTTCGGCATTGATCTTCTGCAGACGGGAGTTGATGAACTGCTCGGTACGCATGGCGACCTCATTCTTATCCTCGTTGGCCTGACGGTTATAGACCACGGCTACCTGTTTCAGATAATCCTGGGCACGCTGCGGGAGCTCATCGGTGAACGTGAGGACAACGATATTGTCAACACCCTTCATCTGCGTCACGTTGAGACGTCCGGCATATTTTCCGGCCATCATCTTCGGTGAGGTCAGGAGGACCTGCTCCTTCATTCCCGTAGGCATCAGCTCTCCTGTCTCGGCGAGATAGATATTTCCGGCAGGCGTGAAGATCGTCGCCGGCATCTGCTCGATGGTATGGTCGATACGCTTCGGCGCGGAGGCCTCATCATCACTGATAGGGATGCAGTAGGATCCCGTGACATGATAGCCGGTCTTCGTACGCTCGATGGTCATGTTGATAGGTACGTTCAACTTCTCAAGATGGAACGCGTCCATATCGACACTCACGGGCTCATTCTTGTAGAGCTGCGTGGCACGGATTCGGCCCTGGGTACTGTACTCGGAATAGAGCTTCAGGTCGCGGACGGCACTCTCGGCGATACGCTGTGACATGAGGATCTGCATCTCGGCGGGGATACCGTTGGAGTTGGAGATGAGACCGAGGGTCTGGTTGTTACGCAGACTGGAGCCGCTGCCTCCGTTACTGTTGTCACTCTTGATGAGGAGTTCGGCACTACTCTGATACATCGGCGTGGTATAACGCAGATAGATCAGGGCGGCACCGATACAGATGATCAGCGACAACACATACCACTGCCAGTTGAGGATCACCGTGGAGATGATCGTGCCGATGTCCAGCGACGACTTGCCTTCCTCTTCCGGCGTCGCCGTGGAGGCCGAGGTGGTTTCCTTATGCGCCTCGGCGTAGAGCTTGTTGTTTTCTTCCATTTATTATTTGACTAGGCTTGCTAAATATTTTCCGTAATCATTCTTCATCATCGGCTTGGCATCCTCCAGGAGCTGTTCCTTCGTGATCCACCCCTGGTTGTAAGCGATCTCTTCGAGACAGGCGACCTTCAGACCCTGACGCTTCTCGATGACCTCAATGAATGTCGATGCCTCAGAGAGGGAGTCGTGGGTACCGGTGTCGAGCCAGGCGAAGCCACGCTGCAACGGACGGACGAGGAGGTTTCCCTGCTCGAGGTACACCTGGTTGACCGACGTGATCTCGAGCTCGCCACGCGCCGACGGCTTGATCTTGGCGGCTATGTCTACGACACTGTTCGGATAGAAATAGAGTCCGACGACGGCATAGTTACTCTTCGGGTGCTCGGGCTTCTCTTCGATACTCAGACAACGGCCGTCCTTATCAAACTCGGCAACACCGTAACGCTCGGGGTCGTTGACATAATAGCCGAAGACGGAGGCATGACCACCGTCGGCAGCTTTCACACTCTCCTGGAGGAGCTGCGTGAAACCGGCACCGTAGAAGATGTTGTCACCGAGGACGAGACAGACACTGTCGTCGCCGATGAACTCACGGCCGATGATGAATGCCTGGGCCAGTCCATCGGGCGACGGCTGTTCGGCATACTCGAAATGTACGCCAATCTCATGACCGTCTCCCAGCAACCGCTTGAACCCCGGGAGGTCATAGGGTGTGGAGATGATGAGGATATCCCGGATACCGGCGAGCATGAGGACGCTGACGGGATAGTAAATCATCGGCTTATCGAAGATAGGGATAAGCTGTTTCGAGATCCCTTTCGTAATGGGATACAGTCTGGTGCCGGATCCTCCGGCCAATACGATTCCTTTCATAATTTTCTAAATTTGTAGGGACATGATTCATCATGTTCCGCCTGAATGGGATATTGATCCAATTGCAGGGGCCGTCCCTTGTGGCGGCCCGTCGTCGGAACGACGAATTTCCGGGAACGTAGGGACATGATTTATCATGTTCCGCCTGAATGGGATATTGATCCATTTGCAGGGGCCGTCCCGTGTGGCGGCCCGTCGTCGGTACGACGAAACAATACCACGAGCCCCCGTCTGGGATGGCGTTACCGGCATCGGGCCGCCACCAGGGACGGCCCCAGCAATCCCCAGTTA
>JAQXXT010000062.1 GCA_029226205.1 Prevotellaceae bacterium | reverse complement strand
GGCATTGATATACATGATCTGGTTCTCACCTTTCTCAGCGGGGTTGCCGTTGAGGTTGAAATAGGAGTGGTTCGTCATGTTGATGACCGTCTCCTTATCTGTCGTGGCCTCGAAGACGATGTCGAGGGTGTTGTCAGCCTTTACGGTATAGGTCGCCGTGGCCTTCACCGTACCGGGGAAGCCGTTGTCGCCGTCGGGAGACGTGATGGCGAAGACGACGGAAGAATCGGTGCGGGCGGCGATGTCATAGACTTTGTTGAGCCAGCCTGTGTTGCCACCGCCATGGAGGGTGTTGCCGTTGTCGTTAGCACGCAGGTGATAGGTCTTCCCATCAACGACGAGGCGGGCGGCCTTGATGCGGTTCGCATAACGGCCTACACTCGAACCGAAATCGGAGGGGGTGTTGAGGGTGTCGGCATACTGACGGATATTGTCATAGCCGAGGACGACATCCGTCGGCTTTCCGTTGCGGTCGGGGACACAGAGGGAGACAACACGGCCTCCGTAGTTCGTCAGACAGACCTCCATGCCGTTGTGATTCTTCAACGTGACGAGTTCCGTCCGCTTGCCTTGTACCGTAGCGGAGAATTTCTTCGGGTTCAGTCCACTGACCGTCAACTTGGCAGCGACGGGAGTACCGATCGTCGTCAGCGCCATCGCTGTCATCGAGACAGCCAGGAGTTTAGTTTTTAGTTCTCTCATATTTGTTTTGTTCTAGGTTTTTTATTTTGGGTGTAAAATTACACTGTTATTTTGAATCCGCCAAATTTTTCCCAAACAAATTGCGAATAACGGTGTATTTTTAACACTCTTTCATGCGAAACGGCTGAAAATTAGTTAGGAGTTAGGAGTTAGGAGATAGGAGATAGGAGATAGGAGTTAGGAGTTAGGAGTTAGGAGTTAGGAGTTAGGAGATTGGAGATAGGAGTTAGGAGTAGGAGATTGGAGTTAAGAGATTGGAGTTTCGTGGTAGTGATACGATTCTGCATGATCGGGGGATGCAAAATGGGCGCAGCGCCCTCGAAGAGGGCAAGATTGGTTAGCCCCAGTCGCACGGGACGGGATGGACGGAGCGATAGCGACGAACATCACGGACCGTGCGACTGGGGTTGTGAAATCCGTCAAGGACAACGTCCTCGAAGAGGGCGAGAATGGTTAACCCCGCGTGAAAAGGTTTCACGCATGCCCTTCGATTCACGAGGGTTCGCCCTCTTCGAGGACGGTCCCCGTGACGGAATATCAAAACCCCAAGCGGGGAGCCACGCTCACTATCGTTCGCGTGACTCCCCGCTTGGGGCTAACCATTCTGGCCCTCTTCGAGGGCCTTTTCCAACCTTTCTCCGTTTTCCATTCTCCACTTTCCATCCTCCGTTTTCCATTCTCCGTTTTCCATTATCCATTTGCGCAACACCATTTCCCTTTATACCTTATTAAATATATAAACTCTAATGGAATCTAAACAAACACAAAACTTGGCATTAAATTTGCGTTTACGGAAATAACGGCGTATATTTGCACCGCAAACCAACAGTAACAATGCGTATGGAAATAACAAGAAGAGTCAAGGACGCCAAGTCCTTTATCATAGAGGTCGCGAACCTCATTGGACGTTACCTCCGGGATATCTGCGATTATCCCCGTAATGCACAGTTGATTGTCCAGCCCCTCCTTCTGGAGACCGTCATCGACGATCCCACGAACAGCCGGGACTGTGAGAACTATGACATCCGCCAATTTGTCAAGACAAATCGTCAGGGAAATTTTGTACCGAACATGAAGACAATCAAGAATCTGGCCAGCAGATATTTTTAATAAGAATTTCTCATCTCATAAGTAAAATAAAATCTCTCTTATACCTTAATATCTATTGCCATGGAAAACGTTTTTATTCTTCTGCAATGACGGACGGCCACAAGGGCCGCACCCTACAAGAGGAAAAACTCAGAAATTCCACCAATGCTTTTTATGATGATGATGCTCCTCATGTCCCATGCCCATCTGGTCACGGAGAACATGCCGGTAACTCTTATGCTCCGTGATGATATGGTAGATCTCGCCCCAGTCGGGTAGTCCACCGACATTACGGTCATCGATAAATAAATCTGCCTTGATCTTGCGGGAGAAATTATTATTGTTCTTCGAACCGTTCTCTTCCGGATAGTCGCGGTTGATAGCCCAGAAGTCCACGCCACGCTGATGGCACCAGTCTATGGCCTCATCAAGGAGATGTCCCTCACGGCATGTCCAGAGGATAAGCTGATGATGTTGCTGCTGAAGCATCTTCAGCGTCTCCGTGGCAAAAGGCCGCTCCTCACCGATCTCCGGGTATCTGTTTTCTACTATCGTTCCGTCAAAATCTACTGCTATAACCATGATGATATATAATATAATGTATAATGGGAAATGCACCCTACGGTGGGTTATATTTTATCGATTGTCTTTCTCACTTTCAAGAACCAGGGCTTGGTCTCCACATGACTGTGACGGGCCAAGGAGGCTAAGAGACGGTAGAAAATCCGCCGATGATCCATACGACGGACGGTATAATAGAATCCCGTCGTATTGGCGAAACCGACAAGGGCGACGACAAGGAACTGTTCCGTCACGGTAGCACGGAAGATCTGATAACTGGCGAGCCAGATGAGGAAACAGAGGAAGTCAAGGGAGATGACCATGATCGCCGTACCGACATGGGAGAAACCAATCTCGATGAAGAGATGATGGAGGTGACTCTTGTCGGCATGAAACGGGCTGACCCCTTTCATGATACGGCCGGTCATCACACGGAGGGTATCGAAGACGGGCACACTGAGGATACTCAGGGCGAAGGCACCGACACCCATATTCTGGAAGTTCTGTACCACGAGGGAGCTGCGGTCCATGAGGTGCAGCAGGAAGATCGTCATCAGCATTCCCATCATCATCGTACCACTGTCACCGATGAACATCTTTGTGCTCCGTCCGAAGATGTTATGGATGAAGAAGGGGATCAGAGCCCCGGCGCCGAGGGCGGCGATGACGGCCATCGTCCCGTCATGGGAGAGTTTGAAGACACAGCCGAAGGCGACGCAGGCGAGGATACAGAATCCCGATGACAGTCCGTCGACGCCATCAATCATATTAATAGCGTTGATGATGCCCACGCCGGCGATGGCCGACAACAGATAGGCACACCACGTCGGGAGATCCCAGATGCCGAAGATCCCCTGGAAGGAGTTGAAGTTCACGCCGTCCATACGGATGATGAAGAACACGAGGACGGCCTCCACGATGATCCTTGTCAATGGTTTCAGGCCGATACTGTCGTCCATCAGTCCGAAATACATCATCACTGTCAGGGCGACGATGGTAGAGAAGAGGATGGATGTATCGAAGACCATCGAGGTCAGTCCGGCACCGGCGATGATCCCGAAGTAGACGGCGAAGCCCCCCATCACGGGGACCGGCGTCTTCTGCAACTTACGGGCATTGGGGCAGTCCACAATGTCTTTCTTTATCGCCAACTTCACCACGAGGCGGAAGATCCACATCGTCATGACAAGTGACGAGAAAAACGGAATCAATACGGAAGAAGTAAAAAGTTGCCTAAATATCATATACCTTATTTATTGTGTTTCTTAGAAGATTTTATCTTAAAACGCATGAGCGTCCACCGACCTAACGACCAAAAGCGGCCCGTCACCTCCTGAGGGGCGAGGCGACAGAAAGTCATCATCTGATGGATATTCAGTCTTGCGCTATCGAGAGAGTGGAGAATACCAATCTCTTTGACACGACGACGGGAACGTCCGAAATTACCATTGGCCAAAACATTCTTACGGATTGTCTCCGACCATCTGAAGTCAGCATCACTGAGCGTCAACGGAACCTCATCCTGTGGCAGACCGAAGTAGCTGACAAGGAAAGCTGCAATGGCACGGAAGGCACGGTCATAGCCGAGATGTCGTAAAAGATCCTCCAGGCGTGTGCCGTCAGCTTTCTTACCCTTATGGTGAATGAGCATGGCCAGGTCACAGAACTGCCGCAGGCCCACACCCGATGCCGTAAGATGGAAGAAGAGGTGCATGAAGACAAAAAGAATATTCTCCGTCGGTGCCAATGTAGGCACAGAGGTTCCGAGGATCACTGCCTCATCAGTTCCACGAGCAATGGCCTCATCGATCATCGTGTTAAACCACTGCTGATGGGACGGACGGGCAAGCTGTGAGAGGATATTATGGAGTTCGAAGATGACACTATCTATCGACACCTCCACATGCTTTCCGTCAGAGAGTTTACTGAGTTGCTTTCCCGTGAGTTTCTCCACGAGCCCTTTTGCTTTCTCGTAGTTGTCACCGGGGAAATAGAGGTCGACATCACCGGGGCAACGGCGCTCAGGATGGGGATAGAGAGAGCCCATCATCTGACCCTTTACAATAACAAAGGATAGATGATGACGCTGAAGGAATAGTGCCATCTTCTGCAGACCAGCACTAACCATGCCATTGGACCGTTTCAGACGCTCTGTTTCCATAAAAAGATCCATGGCAGAAGAATGTGAGAGAGTGTATCCGGCATCCATCAACGCTCCTCCCACCAGACCTTGTACGGTCTGGCGACGGGACAGTTGCATCAGTGCCTGATATTCATCGTCGGAGAGCCGACGACCCTCAAGAGATGTTCCAAAGAGTGCATGGCGCAACAACGCCTGCATCATCTTTTCTGTAGCTTTCTCACTAGGCATTTCCCTTCTTCTCTCATTAAATTTCTGCAAATATACAACAAATCACTGAAAGAAAAAAAGTTTTGTCAGTTTTTTTGTTGACAATCTGTGCAAATCAGTCCATTTTAGTCCATACCGCCTCCGACACATGATTCCAATTAGTATTTTACAAAAACATATTAGTATTTCAAAAAAACATAAAAAACAAAAATAAAACCGTCCCTCAGATCGTTACAAAGAAAACCGAGGCGGAGTTGATAAGAAGAAAACCGAAGGCGAGTTGATAAGAAGAAAACCGTTAAAAACAAAATAAAAACCGGCTGCGCATAGACTGCACGATGTTAGGGACTAGATTCTGCATGTTGATGAGTCTTGATTCCCAAAGGTTCGCCCTCTTCGAGGACGTTCCCGTGGATGGGGATCTACAACCCCAAGGGAGGAGGACCGCTCGCTTTCGCTCGCACTCCTCCTCCCTTGGGGCTAACCATTCTGGCCCTCTTCGAGGGCCTCGTGGCAGACACGGATGGCGCAGCGCCCTCAAAAAGAGCCTCGTGGCAGACACGGATGGCGCAGCGCCCTCAAAGAGGGCCTCGTGGCAGACACGGATGGCGTAGCGCCCTCAAAGAGAGCCTCGTGGCAGACACGGATGGCGCAGCGCCCTCGAAGAGGGCAAGATTGGTTAGCCCCAGTCGCACGGGACGCGATGGACGGAGCGATAGCGACGGACATCACGGACCGGGCGACTGGGGTTGCGAATTCCACCACGGACAACGTCCTCGAAGAGGGCGAGACTGGTTACCCCCGCGCGAAAAGGATGGAGAGCGATAGCAAGACATCCCTTTCGCGTGGGGATTGGCGAACCATTGCGCATCGATTCCCAAGGGTTCGCCCCTTCCGGGGGCCTTCCCTTCCACCTTATGTTATATCTGTTACTATGTCTTCAACACACCCCCACCTAATTCGGGACATGATAATCATGTCCCTACGATAGGAACCGGAGCCTGCCAAATCATGTCCCGACACCCCCGAAAAATATTTTTGTTCTAAAAAAATTTGTCATTGTGAAAAAATTGTGCTAACTTTGTTGCCGAAACAAAATAACCGTATGAACGACAACAATGAGAAGACGCTAAACCTCTTTACCACCCGTGTGCGGCAGATGATCCTTCAATACGAAGAACTGCAGAAGGAGAATGACGAGCTGTACCAGATGGTCGACGACCGCGACAAGAAGATCGCCGAGCTGGAGAAGCGCCTCCACCAGTCGGAAAACGATTATAAGAGTCTGAAGATGGCCCGCATGCTCGAAGTCACGGGAGGTGATGTCGAGGGAGCGAAGAAGACCATTGCCGGACTCATCAGAGATGTCAACAAGTGTATCTCCCTCCTCTCGGAAGAGCAGCCGGAGAGCAGTGCTGACGCGTAATCATCCAGAAGATGGCAGAAAACAACGACAAGATCAACATACGTCTGGAACTCCACGACACTGAGCTCTTCGTCACCATTCCCCGTGGCGAGGAAGAGTTGACACGTGCCGCCGGCAAGCTCATCAACGAGACGGTAAACTGGTATTATGACCGTTTCCACCTCGAGCGCGGAGAGAAGGAGATTCTGTACATGGCCCTGCTGAATATCGCCCTCCGTTTGGAGCGTTCCATGCAGAGTCATGACGAGGAGCCTTATGTTGAGATGATGCAAAAGCTCACTTCTGAGATTGAGACGGCTCTGAAAAAGAAGTGATCTTTACTTAACATTTAAATACATTTCAATGGTAACAATAATTGTCGCCCTCGTCGCCCTCGTGATCGGTGGTGGCGTAGGCTACTCTATTTTCCGGTATGTCATCAAAGGAAAATATAATGCTTGCATGGCTCAGGCCGATAAGGATGCCGAGACCGTGAAACAGCGAAAACTCCTTGAAGTGAAGGAGAAGTTCTTAAACGAGAAAGCCAAGCTCGAGAAAGAGGTGCAGCAGCGCAACCAGAAGATCCAGCAGGGCGAGAACCGTCTCAAACAGCGTGAGATCTCCCTCAACCAGCGTCAGGAGGAACTCGGACGCCGTAAGGGTGAGGTGGAACAGGAGCAGAACCGCATCGACAACGAGAAGAAACTCCTGCAAATGAAGCAGACCGATCTCGACAAGATGGTCCACCAGGAGCAGGAGAAGCTCGAGGAACTCTCCGGCCTCTCCGCCGATGAAGCCAAGGCCCACCTCGTAGAGAGTCTGAAAGACCAGGCCAAGCTCGATGCTGCCGCCTTCGTCAAGGAGACGGTTGAACAGGCGAAGCTCGATGCCAACATGCAGGCCAAGAAGATCGTTATCGAGACGATCCAGCGTGTCGCCACCGAGACGGCTATTGAGAATTCCGTGTCTGTCTTCCATATCGACAATGATGAAGTCAAAGGCCGTATCATCGGTCGTGAGGGCCGTAACATCCGTGCCCTCGAGGCTGCCACGGGCGTGGAGATCGTCGTCGACGACACCCCCGATGCCGTCGTCATCTCTGCCTTCGATCCCGTACGCCGTGAGGTCTGTCGTCTGGCCCTCCATCAGCTCGTCGCCGATGGTCGTATCCATCCCGCCCGTATCGAGGAAGTCGTCGCAAAGGTGAAGAAACAGCTCGACCAGGAGATCATCGAGACGGGTAAGCGTACCGCCATCGACCTCGGTATCCATGGCCTCCATCCGGAACTCATCCGTATCATCGGTAAGATGAAATACCGTTCCTCCTATGGTCAGAACCTGTTGCAGCATGCCCGTGAGACGGCAAACCTCTGTGCCGTCATGGCTGCCGAGCTCGGTCTGAACCCGAAGAAAGCCAAGCGTGCCGGTCTGCTCCATGATATCGGCAAGGTTCCCGACGAGGAGAGTGAGCTGCCCCATGCCCTCTATGGCGCGAAGATCGCTGAGAAATATAAGGAGAAACCGGATATCGTCAATGCCATCGCCGCCCACCATGATGAGGTGGAGATGAAGACGCTCCTCGCTCCTATCGTACAGGTCTGTGATGCTATCTCCGGAGCCCGTCCTGGTGCCCGTCGTGAGATCGTTGAGGCATATATCAAACGTCTCAATGACCTCGAGGCTATCGCCATGAGCTATCCCGGTGTCACGAAGACCTACGCCATCCAGGCCGGTCGTGAGCTCCGTGTCATCGTCGGCGCTGATAAGATGACCGACGAGGAGAGCACGAAACTCTCCGACGAGATCGCTACGAAGATCCAGAACGAGATGACGTACCCCGGACAGGTGAAGATCACCGTCATCCGTGAGGTCCGCTCCGTTGCTTACGCTAAATAAATCCTCTTGCAGGGGCCGTCCCTTGTGGCGGCCCGTCGGCGGAACGCCGAATCATAACGGGCATTGTTGCCAATGTTAATGCCGTACCGGCATCGGGCCGCCCCAACGGACGGCCCCTGCAAACGGATCAAAATACCTACTTTTGGGTATTCGCTCTTTCCGCTTTTTTTCTTAATTTTGCAGCGGTTATAGGTAGAAGAACAAAATGAAGAATCAAAAACTTTATGAGGCGGGTGACAGCATGATCTCGATCATCCGTGACAACTACAATATCCTGCAGACCATGAGTGCCTTCGGCATCAACCTCGGTTTCGGCGACAAGACCGTAGAGGAAGTCTGTAAGGACCAACATGTCGACACTTTCACCTTTCTTACCGTCGTCAACTACACCGTCAATGGCTATTATGATGCCGCGGAGGCTGACAAGCTCTCCGTCCCTACCCTCCTCCAGTACCTTGAAGCCTCCCACGAATATTATCTCGACTTCCAACTGCCGTTCATCCGTAAGGAACTCTCCGAGGCCCTCGATGACGACGACAGTGTGGCACGCCTCATCCTCCGTCTCTACGATGAGTATGCCCGTTCGGTGACTCTCCACATGCGTTATGAGGAGAAGAACGTGTTCCCTTACGTACAGGCACTCCTCGACGGGAAGGCGCCATCGGATTATGACATCGATACGTTCTCCAAACATCATGGACAGACAGATACGAAACTCAAGGAACTGAAGAATATCATCATCAAATATCTCCCGTCGAACAACCTCCATAACAACCAACTCATGGCGACACTCTATGACATCTATAATAATGAGGAGTGGCTGCGGTTACATGGGAATGTGGAGGATGACATCTTTATCCCGGCCATCCGACGCATGGAACGGAAAGCCAAACAGAGTGACGTGACGGCGCAGATCACGAAAATGATCTCCGGGGGCGCGCAGAACGAGGAACTGTCACAGCGAGAGCGTGACGTCATCATCGGTGTCGTTCAGGGGTTGACAAACAAGGAGATCGCCGACAAGCTCTTCATCTCTACAAACACGGTGATCACGCATCGTCGTAACATCGCCAAGAAACTACAGATCCACTCCCCCGCCGGCCTCACCATCTATGCCATCGTCAATAAAATGGTGGACATCAGCGAGGTGAAACTGTAGATCCACCGTAGGGTGCGGCCCATGCAATCGATTGCACAACTTTTGGATAAATTTTGCACCAACACTATTACCCGTTTTCATCGTTTATAAATATCTTTGCATGTACGATTGAAACAAAAATGAAACAACCCGAACCTTTAAGGCTGGCTATATACCCCCGGCCAAAGTTCTTGGTATAAGATTTTTCACGATTAATAATTATATTAAATACACTAACTGTATTCTATGAGAGAACAAATGTACAAATTGAAAATTCCGCAAGGATTCCGGTTTTTCCTCTTCCTTGCTCTGCTGACGCTGATGCCGTCATTGGCGCAACGAGCGTCGGCTGAAGATGTGTATCTGCTTACGGCAGAGAACATCAATGGAAAAACGGGTAACTACAACGTACCCAGTAACCATAAATTCACCAACACTTCAGGGACGGTGTATACCTACACCATCACCAGTATGCCTTCCACATCCTTCTCATTTCGTATCGGCGTGAGTAGATGGGAAAAACAGATGCAGCCATACGTTAATGATGCCGTATTGACAATCAATGGTTCCAGCTATACAATCACTTCTGATTGTTTTGGCTCCGACAAGGCATGGAAGGTTATTTATTCTGAAGGTGAATACTCCAGTCTGACCATTACCGTAGATATAGGAACGACCAAGACCGTAAAAGTCACTGGTACCAAGGCTTCCTCTAGCGAAGGCGGTAGTTCCTCCGGCGGAAGTACCACTACAACTGTGACTAAGGGAGACTATTACCTCGTCACAAACTTCGTTGGTGGTACCACCTATACCAATGGTGACGCATCAAACTCTATCAACTACGACCGCAAGATTTTCAAGTTCAAGGAGCAGACCGATGGTTCCTACTCCATCGATTTCCCCGCAACGGTAACGGGTTATGCTCAGATCCTCGGCTCTGATGGCACGAATAGTGTCGTCTATGGTCCGGGGCAGGCAGCTTATGGCATTCATGCTGCTACAAGTAGTTCTGATACAGGTTGGCCTGCTACAGGCGGAACTGTTCCAACATCAAGCTCTTCTTTGAAATCCTCCTCTTCTCTTGCCCTTAACGACAACTACTGGAGTTTTACAACACGTAATAATGGTACTGCCAATGATGATGGTATGTACACGCTGAACTTCAAGATTGATGACAGCGGTACTCCTACTACATGGACAATCACCCATAACGCTCTCAAGCGTGTAGCCTATGTCGTCAACTCCGATATGTCTGAGTCTGCACAGCCTCTTTATGATGCAAGAACCAACGCTTCATCTGGATTCGATGACAAATTTCTTGGTAGTGTCTATATCTCCCCTAGTAAGACATATCAGGTCTTAGGCAACTATGTCATTAATCAATCATGGATTTCTAGCGCCAAGAGCATTGATAATAGTTGCATTAATCCGTCAACTACGGCACCTACCATTAATAAGCTCCTTCTGCAGGGCAATGGTGGAAACGTTTGGAAACAGGACAATGATTATAACCTCGTCTATCCTAACAAGAGTACTTTCAATCCAACTTCTACATCGGAAGGTGTATATATTCTAGAATATAACTCTTCTAAGGGTAAAGATGGTGGTACTTACGGTATGGGTGGTGAGATCTGGCTTTTTTCCGGTGCTCCTACCTTTAACAGCGTCTCCATGGTCGGTACAGCTGTAGATGGCACGACAACAACTTCCGGTTCCACCACGACCTGGGACTATACGTCCACGGCCGGTGATATGACCTACGACAAGACCAACCACTGCTATACCCTCACGCTGAAGACAACAGCTAAGGATGGTGCAACCAGTTTCCGATTCGTAGCTAATCATGCTGCTGCCACGACCTGGCACGAGGAGGACAACACGGCTGCCAACGCTGCTCGTTCTCCGTATGATGGAACCTCTACGACCGGTCATACCTGTACAGTGAACGACCCGAATACGGTTTCCTATGTCACCTCTGACGATACGGAAACAACCGATGTGAACATGCTCTTCAACCGCCCTGCCGGTACATGGACGGTGAACTTCTACATTGAGGCAACGAATGTCAACAACAACGCCGCCTATACCTATTATTATACTATCAACGGAACGGCTACCCCGATCTATGCATCGGTAACTCCGCCGACCTCTACCATCAACTATGGTGAGTATGTCACGCCGGCCGTCACCGTAACGGATAATAATGCTACCTCTGGTTCTAAGCTCAACTACATCTATACACTTGATGGCACAGAGCCGACGATCAGCAGTGACGGCAAGACCGTTAATGGTACACTCGTCAGCTACATACCTGATGCTGTCATCACGAGCAATAACCCCGTTGGTACTCTCTATATGGATGGTAACGGCAATATCCAAGAACAAGGTGTTACGACCTCTCCGATTACTGCCGGTAAGACTGCTGTGACGATCAAGGCTTATGCCGTAAAGGTACAGACAGTAGATGGTACGACCACTTATGAGGCTCAGGGTAATCTGGCTTCTGCTACCTATACATTCAAGACAGCAGGCGGTGTCAGTCCGACAGCCTCCTATACAATTTCTGTCTCCAACGATGCCGGTTCTGATGCCGTTTCTGTCAACAAGGCTACAGCAACAGTGACTGTGTTGAACAAAACTACCAATGTCGATGACGGCGTTGCTGTATACTATACTACCGATGGCACCGATCCATCTACTAGTGATACGCGTCATCTCGTCCGCAACCGTAAGATCACTGTTTACGCCCTTGGCCAGACCGTCGGTTCTGAACAGAAAATCCGCGTGGCTATCGCCGGTAGCGCTGCAGCTACAAACGATGTCGACGACGGTACCACACATGCTTCTTGTAAGTATGATCTCACCTACAGTACTTCTGAAGGTGGATATGAGAACTATCTGAATAACGACCAGGATGCCAAGACACTCGGTGGTGATGGTCACGTCATCATCTATGTGAAGCCGTCCGACACTTCTGTCAAGACTTATGTCTACGCTTACGAGAATATCACAGGTACCGATGGCACGACGACGGCCAAGCTGCTGACACCGATGCAGCCGGGTCGTGAACTGACTTCCAATGATCAGACTACTGTCAATGGCGAGACATGGTATTACCTCGATGCAGAGCCGACAAGTGGTTATAAAGAGATCAACCTGCAGATTAGTTCCGCATCCAAGACGGGATATGTCACCGTTGCCAACATCAACAAGGATGTCTTCCTGGAGTTCAACACTACGACAGGTGTCATCACCGATGTGACACGTGCTCATACCGCTGACAACTTCTATACTACGGGCGCTGCATCCGGCAATACGAAGGATGAAGCAGCCAACCCGACAGCCGACGCTCCGTTTGTCTATGTACAGGTTCCTGCTGAATGGGCAACATCTCCGAACACCGTGAAGATCCTTGACAGCAATGATACTGAGATTTCAGGCGCTACCTATACTAAACAGAATGGCGCAGAGACTTCAGCCAACTCTGTATGTTATAAGATCAGTGGACTGACAGGTCTGACCAGTGGCACTTCAACGATTAAGTTCGCTCCGTATAACACGACAAGTTCTTCTTACGGAACTCTCGCTAACCACTCCTTCTCTACAACCTATCAGAATGGTGGTTACTACTACTATGAGTCTTCTTCCGTCAATGGTCTCGGTCTTGTCTTCACGCCGACAACTGGCAGTGAGAAAGATGTCCGTTCCACCGGTCATCACGATATCAACCACGTGACGACGGGTGACCAGACGAACTACCTCTCTAAGGACTGGAAATACGACGATCCTACCGCTACGACAACGACAGAGACGGTCGATGATAACTGGACTGGTTCTTCCGCTACCGTCAACGATATCGCTGCCAATACAACGATCTCCCAGACGGTCAGTGGCCTCACACCTTCTACCTCCTATACGGTTCAGATGATCGTACGTGGTGAGAGTGGCGCCACAGGTACACTGACGCTCACGGGTGATGCTTCCTCCAATGCCAAGGCTTATGCTTCCAGTACGACGACCGCCGCAACGGACAGCAAGACCTTCAGTGGCAAAAATGCCGCAGGTACCATCACAACGGATGGTCGTGTCGATGCCCTCCTCTCCGGTACCAATAATGGTTGGCAGAAACTCGAGGCTACCGCTAACTCCTCTACGGATGGTACGCTGAAGATCTCCCTCACTGCCGCCAACGAAGCCCTGCAGCTCTCTGATGTCACCCTTCTCAAGGAGGCTAACACGGATGGTAATGTCTGGACACGTGCCACCACGAACAACTCCACCACGGAGGTTGATCTCAGTGAACGCAAAAAGGCCAATGCCTTCAGCTTCTTCGATCGTGGCGATAACAAGAATGCTATCGTGTATGTCAACGCAAATACCGCGGAGGGTATGAGCGAGAATACGATCAATGTGGCCACAGCTACAACCTCTGACGGTACGAC
>JAQXXT010000061.1 GCA_029226205.1 Prevotellaceae bacterium | reverse complement strand
GTCCCTTGTGGCGGCCCGATGTCCGAAGGGCATTCCGCACGCGGATATCGATTCGGCGTTGCCGCCGACGGGCCGCCACAAGGGACGGCCCCTGCAAGTGGATCCGTCCTTAATAGCTTCTGGCGATGATGACCTTGCATGTCGCGGGCTTGCCGCTGACCATGTCGGTGCCGGGGTTAGACTGGTCGAAGCCGTAGGGGACGCAGCGGATGGTAGCCTGCGTGTCCTCCTTGATCTTCGCCTCCGTCTCTGCCGTGCCGTCCCACGGACAGAGGAAGAAGCCACCGTCGCCAATGCGCTTCTTGAACTCGTCGTAGTCGTTGCACTCATAGATACGGCTGTCGCGGTATTTCTTCGCCTTCTCGAAGAGGGCTTTCTGCATGTCGACGAGGGTATCCTTCACGCGCTGTGCGATACCGTCGAAGCTGACGCTCTCTTTCTCGAGGGTGTCACGGCGCATGATCTCGATGGTACCGTTCTCAAGGTCACGGGCACCGAGGACGAGGCGTACGGGGACGCCTTTCAGCTCATAGTCGGCGAACTTGAAGCCCGGGCGCTTGTTGTCAGCGTCATCATACTTCACGCTGATGCCGGCAGCCTCAAGCTCGTTGATGACGGGCTGGATCTTCTCCGTGATGGCGGCGAGCTGCTCGGCGTTCTTGCTGATCGGTACGATGACGACCTGGATCGGCGCGAGCTTCGGCGGCAGTACGAGACCGTTGTCGTCGGAGTGTACCATGATGAGGGCACCCATCAGACGTGTAGAAACGCCCCATGAAGTAGCCCATACATATTCCGGCTTGTTCTCCTTATTTAAATAGGTAACATCGAAACTCTTGGCGAAGTTCTGACCGAGGAAGTGGCTCGTACCACTCTGCAGGGCCTTGCCGTCCTGCATCATTGCCTCAATAGTATAGGTGTCGAGGGCACCGGCGAAGCGCTCCGTGGCACTCTTCACGCCCTGGATGACGGGCACGGCCATGAAACCCTCCACGAAGTTGGCATAGACATGGAGCATCTCTTTAGCCTTGGCTTCTGCCTCCTCACGCGTGGCATGGGCGGTATGGCCCTCCTGCCAGAGGAACTCAGAGGTACGGAGGAACGGACGCGTACGCATCTCCCAGCGCATGACGTTACACCACTGGTTGCACATGATCGGCAGGTCACGCCAGCTGTGGATCCAGCCCTTGTAGGTGTTCCAGATGATCGTCTCCGATGTCGGACGGATGATCAGGGGCTCATCGAGCTTGGCGGCGGGGTCGACGACGATGTCGCTGCCGTCATCGCTGACCTTCAGACGGTAGTGGGTGACAACGGCGCATTCCTTGGCGAAGCCCTTGACATGCTCGGCCTCACGGGCGAAGAAGCTCTTCGGAATAAGCAGAGGGAAATAGGCGTTCTTCACGCCCGTCTTCTTGAATTCCCGGTCGAGTTCCTGTTGCATCTTCTCCCAGATGGCATAGCCATAGGGCTTGATAATCATACAGCCACGCACGGGAGCCTGCTCGGCGAGGTCTGCCTTGGCCACCAGGTCGTTGTACCACTGACTGTAGTTGTCAGCACGCTTGGTGAGTTGTTTGAGTTCTTTAGCCATGATTTTTATTTCTTATCGTTTTTAATGACTTTTAATGGGGAAATCCCCCGGGCAAATAGGCATTTTCCTTTGCTCGGAAACGTAGATTCCCGTAACTTTGGGGCAAAATTACAAAAAAATGTTCATAAAACCGCTTTGTTGCGGAAAAAAGAATTATCTTTGCAAAATAAAACATATAGAAAGGATTGTAACATGAAAAATCTGAAAGTAGCTGTAGCAGGCATGTCCCTGCTTCTCTTGGTCGGTTGTAATACCAACACACAGACGGGTGCTGCCGTCGGTGCCGGTGCTGGTGGCGCTCTCGGTGCCCTCATCGGCGGACTGCTGAACAACTCCCATCGTGGCACGGGTGCCCTCGTTGGCGCTGCCATCGGCGCTGCCGTTGGTGGCGGTGTCGGTACGGCTATCGGCAACCACATGGATAAGGTGAAGAAAGAGGTGGAGCAGAATGTCACCAATGCCAAGGTCGACGAGGTGACGGATGCCAACGGCCTGAAGGCCGTGAAGGTCACGTTCGACAGTGGCCTGCAGTTCGACCTCGGCAAGTCCTCGCTGCGTGCTGCCAGCAAGAAGGACTTGCAGAAGTTCGCCCAGGTGCTGAAGAAGGACAATACCCTCGATGTTGATATCCAGGGCTATACTGATGCTACGGGTGGTGACAAGATCAACCAGCCGCTGAGTGAGCAGCGTGCCGCTACTGTCGGCGCTTATCTCATCCAGCAGGGTGTCAGCCGCAGCCAGTTCAAGAATGTTGCCGGTTATGGCAGCCAGAATCCTATTGTTGATGCCACTGTCGCACCGCAGAACCGTCGTGTGGAGGTTTATCTCTATGCTTCCAAGCAGATGGTGAAGGATGCCCAGAATGGTAAATTGGACGATTAATGCGAAAAGTCAGAATAATCTTTAGATGGATGGTGGTGCTGTTTTTCAGTTCCACCATCCTTTCTGTTATAGTATACCGCTTCCTTCCCGTATATATCACGCCGCTGATGGTCATCCGCTGTATCCAGCAGGTGGGAAAGGGAGAGAGTATCACCCTCCATCACCACTGGGTGCCGCTCGACGAGATCTCGCCCCACATGCCCGTGGCCGTCATGGCCAGTGAGGACCAGCGTTTCCTGCTCCATCATGGCTTCGACTATAACGCCATCGAGAAGGCCGCCGTCCATAACCTCAAAGGCGGAAAGAAGCGTGGCGCCAGTACGATCTCCCAGCAGACGGCGAAGAACGTGTTCCTCTGGCCCGGCCGTTCCTGGGTGCGTAAAGGCTTCGAGACCTATTTCACGTTCCTCATTGAACTCATGTGGAGCAAACAGCGGATCATGGAGGTCTATCTCAACAGTATCGAGATGGGCGATGGCATCTATGGTGTCGATGCCGTGGCCGAATATCATTTCGACAAGAAAGCCAAGGACCTCTTCCGTGGGGAGTGTGCCCTCATCGCCGCCTCACTGCCCAACCCGTTGAAAATGGACAGCGGACATCCCACGGCTTATATGCGCAAGCGCCAGCGGGAGATCGAGCATGAGATGCTCTTTGTCCCCGCCTTCCCCGAAGAGGGTGAGGATGTCAATCCCAACACCGTCGTCGGTGGTGCGTATAAAGGCAGATGACGCAATAGATTACAATACAACACAGTAGAAAAATAGATAAAAGCAAAGATAAGACATGTCGGAAGAAGAACTCCTCTCTCAACTCAATCCCGCTCAGCGTGCCGCCGTGGAATATATCGACGGACCATCCCTTGTCATCGCCGGTGCGGGATCGGGAAAGACGCGTGTGCTGACTTATAAGATCGCCTACCTCCTGCAGAAAGGCCTGCAGCCGTGGTCGATCCTCGCCCTGACATTCACCAACAAGGCTGCCAACGAGATGAAGGAGCGTATCGGCCGACTTGTCGATCCTACGCTCGCCCGTCAGCTCCACATGGGCACATTCCATTCCATCTTTGCCCGTATCCTTCGTGTTGAGGCCCTGCATATCGGTTTCAAGCAGAACTTCACGATCTATGATGAGGCCGACAGCCGTTCTTTGCTCAAAGCCATTATCAAGGAGCTCGGCCTCGACGACAAGAAATACAAGCCCGCCACCGTCCACAGCCGTATCTCCATGGCGAAGAACCGCCTCTGTCTGCCCGATAACTATCTCAACGACAGTGACCAGCGCATGCAGGACCAGCGGCAGCAGATCCCCGAGGTAGGGAAAATCTACGGTCTCTACTGTGAGCGCTGTCGTCAGGCCAACGCGATGGATTTCGACGACCTCCTCGTCTATACCTATCTTCTCTTTAAGGACCATGAGGATATCCGTCAGAAATATTCCCGCCATTTCAAGTTCGTCCTCGTCGATGAGTATCAGGATACCAACTGGGTACAGCAGTGTATCACCCTTCAGCTCACGAAGGAGCAGCAGCGCCTTTGTGTCGTCGGCGATGACTCCCAGAGTATCTATTCTTTCCGTGGCGCGAATATTGATAATATCTTAGGATTTCAGAAACAATATCCCGGAACGAAACTCTTCAAACTCGAACAGAACTACCGGTCGACACAGCGTATCGTCGCCGCTGCCAACAGTCTCATCAGTCATAACCAGCGGCAGATTCCGAAAGAGGTGTTCTCAGAGAATGCCGAGGGCGACAAGATCCACCTTTGTCCCGCCTATAGCGACCGTGAGGAGGCCGCCATCGTCTGTAAGGAGATCCGGCAACTGCATCGTCAGGAGGACTGTCACTGGAGCGACTTCGCCATACTCTATCGTACGAATGCCCAAAGCCGTAGCTTCGAGGAGGAGCTACGTCGTCAGGAGATCCCATACCGTATCTTCGGCGGACTGAGTTTCTACCAGCGTAAGGAGATCAAGGATATCATCGCCTATTTCCGTCTCGTCGCCAATACCGATGACGAGGAGGCCTTCAAGCGTATCATCAACTATCCCGCACGGGGCATCGGCAACACCACCGTGGCACGTATCGCTGCCGCTGCCGCCGCCGGAGGCGTGAGCTTCTGGGCCGTTATCACCGAGCCCGCCCGTTACCAGCTCAATGTCAACCGAGGCACGATGGCGAAACTCGCGGCCTTCCGTGATCTTATCAGCAGTTTCCAGCAGCGTCTCGCCGTCGATGATGCCTATACGCTCGGAAAGGATATCATCGAGACGAGCGGAATATCCAAGGATATCTATTCGGGTAAGGATGCTGATGCCCTCAGCCGTCAGGAGAACCTCGAGGAGTTCATGAACAGTCTCCAGTCTTTCGTCGCCGATCAGGAGGAGACGGAAGGGGAGGGACATGCCCTGCTGACGGATTTCCTGCAACAGGTCTCGCTGCTCACAGATCTCGACAGTGATGACGGTACTGACGCTGACCGCATGACGCTTATGACGATCCATGCCGCCAAGGGCCTGGAGTTCCCGACGGTCTTCGTCGTTGGTCTCGAGGAGAATATTTTCCCTTCACTGATGTCCCTTGACAGTCCCCGCCAGCTCGAGGAGGAGCGCCGTCTGCTCTATGTCGCCATCACGCGTGCCGAGCGTCACTGTTACCTGACCTATGCGCGGAACCGCTGGCGCTATGGTACGATGCAGATCGATGAGCCGAGCCGGTTCCTGCGGGATATCGACCATCGCTATATTGACGATTCCACCGTAGGGAGCGGCCCTTGTGGCCGTCCTGAATCCACCGTGGGGCGCGGCCCTTCTGGCCGTCCAGAATCCACCGTAGGGTGCGGCCCTTGTGGCCGTCCTGAATCCACCGTAGGGTGCGGCCCTTGTGGCCGTCCTAACGGCACCTCTCGTCGCCGCATGCCGTGGGATGATGATGACTACGAGCCGAATAAGCCGTATGTCAGTAATCCCGAGTATCAGCGTGGCGTGCCACGTTACAGCAATCGTATGCAGAACAGCCGTCCCGTGGCGAGCCAGTTTATGGCCGATCCGAAACCGAAGATCACGCATCCCCGCCGTCCCGAGGCTGCCGTCGATCCATTCTCTGAGGGCTTCAAGCGCAAGCTCGTGGAGCATGGTGGCAGTCTCCGCCGCCTCAACGACGCGATGACCAACGGCGGTAGGGCAGTATCTCCCGCCGCCTCCTCAGCCTCCCATGTCAGTGCCGCCCTGCTGCAGCCCGGCACGAAGGTCGAACACCAGCGTTTCGGCATCGGCACCGTCGTCCAGGTCGTGGGGTCGGGAGAGAACGAGAAAGCCACGATCGATTTCGAGAACAGCGGCCGCAAGCAGCTCCTGCTGAAGTTCGCCCGCCTCAGCGTCATCGGGTAGGGACATAATTCATTATGTTCCGCCATTTGTCAAAATATTTTACTAAAAAGGGTGTCGTATCCAACTTCGGTTCTAGCGTGGCGATGGGCTTTTCCGAGCCCGCTTTCGCCTTTTCGCTGCTCTGCACGTACCAGAATTTTTTCTCTTTCGTGCAGAATTTTCTAAACATCGTGTTTACGAGCCTATCTATGGGAGATCCATGCGCCGTTTTCGTGTATAATCGACTGTATAAAACGGAAATAAACCTGTGTTTTTAATGGTTTTATGCGAATAATTATGCAATATTCGGTTGCTTGAATTTTACTATACTGATTATCAGGTGTTTACAACTCGCTTATTTCTGAAATATTTCCGTCCTGTCGTCCGCTTGCTTCCCTCCATGTCCTCCAAAATCCTTTACTTGTCAAGATTTTTTACCAAAAGGGGTTCACTGTCCAGCCGGTCCTTCCTCGTTCGCCAGTCGGGAAGATACCTGTCCATTAAGGCCCAGAAGGTGTCGTTGTGGAGGCGGACTTTCGTATGGATCAGCTCATGTACGACGACATATTCGATGCAGGTCCGTGGCTTCTTGGCGAGCTGTAGGTTGAAGAGCAACCGCTTGGTTCGGTAGTTGCAACTGCCCCATCGCGTCTGCATGTCCTGGATCTGCCAGTCGTAGTAGGTTGTATTCATCGTCGTCGTCCATTGCTCGATCATGGGGCCGAGCACCTTGGCGAGCTCGGCGCGGTACCAGTCGTTCATCAGCGTCTGCCGTTGCGCCTTCGTCGTGCCGGGCTTCACGGTCATGAGGATGAACTGCTTGTTCTTCACGGCGACATGCGGCGGCATGCAATGGGTCTCGACCAGCAGACGGTAACGCGCCCCGAGGAAGTAATGGTCTTCTCCGGAGACATATTCGCGGTCGCTCTGTCGCGGTTGCTCACTGATCTCCCGCTGTTTGGCATGGATCCAGCCGATACGGGAGATGACGAAGAGCTTCACCGACTCGTCATCCATCGTGTCGGGCGCAGAGACATGCACGCGCCCGTCAGGCGGATAAACGGTGAGGTGGATATTCTTGATCGGTTTGAAGTCGACAGCCACAGCGGTCTCGTCAATATTCAGCGTGATACTTCTTGTTGTCTTCACCATTAGTATTCCTTCTGCGCCTTGATGATATTGAAGACCTTCTCAATCAGGGCTTCGTTCTCTTTCCCTAATAACTGACCGACAGCAATTTTGATTGCTCGCTCCTTCATCCTTGAGCCGCGCCACTTCGCTTTAGCCACTCTGCGGACAGCTGCATCCACTTGCAAGGTTACATCCATGTCTTTGTCCAGATTGTCATAGAGCGCCTTCTTACCTGCGGTGTTGATGGCGGGAGGATATTTCTTGAGTTTCAGCTTCTCCTCCCGCAGTTTCTCGACGAGCTGTTCGATCAACTGCTTATAGTCTATCTGCTCTTTCTTCAACTGTTCCAGGAGGTTGTTGAGCATCTCCGACATACGGTCGTAGTAGGCTGGGTTCTCCTGATGCTTCTCGATGATGATGCGGCGGGTGTTGCCGGTGATATACTCCGCCATGTTCTTCGGATCCTTCATCGTCTTCGGCATGTGCTTCGCGCCTTCCTCCGCACCTTTGTCGAGGATGACATCGAGGAAACTGACATCGCTCATGTCGGCCACGAGCTCACTGTCTTCAGCACGCACATAGTTGTCGAGCAACTGCCGCATGCCCGGCGTGTACGCCTTCAGGTCGATGGCGTCGGCGCTCTTGAGCTTGATCTCATCCTTCAGGTCGTTGTAGTGAGCCACGGTCTTCTTCATCTCGGCAGCCTCCGTGGCCGTATATCCTGCCGCCTCCATGTCGTTGGCGATGTTGATATACGCCCTTACGAGGTCTTCTATGGCCTTGTAGAGCAACTGCCGCTTTGTGGCGTTCTTCTCGCTCTCCGCCCATTGCTCATCGGGAGGTGTCGTCTCCTTGTAGACGAAGAAGGCAAAGAAGCCCTCCTGCGTCTTCGGCTCCACATCCTCGCAGATCTTGCGCACGGTCTCCAAAGCCTTGTCGAGATCCTCACGCCCTTGCTTGACGCGGTCCTTCACGAGGCCCTCGACATCCGCCTTGTCGAAAGCGTCGAAGGCACCACTGGTATAGTCGTCGACGGCATCACGGATGGCATTGAAGAGGTCCTGATAGTCGATGATGAACCCATAGTCCTTGTTCTCCCCGGCCACGCGGTTCACGCGGCAGATAGCCTGGAAGAGGTTCTGGTCCTGCATCTTCTTGTCGAGATAGAGATAGGTGGCGGCAGGGGCGTCGAAGCCCGTGAGCAGTTTCGACACGACGATGACGAGTTTTATGCGGCCGGGATGGTCCACAAACTCCTTCTTCACCTTCGCCTCATAGTCGGCAGCCTTCAGGTCCTTGCCGAGAATCTCCTCATAGGTGTCGTAGATAAACTTCTTGCCCGTCTCGCCTTCCCCCGTGTACTCGTCTTTCACGTCCTTGCTCTGGGGCTCATAGCTCGTCACGAGACCGACATGCCCTTTCAGACTCGTCTTCTCAAACATTTTGTAGTAGCGGCAAGCCTGATAGATGGAGTCGGCGACGAGCATGGCGTTGCCGTAGCCTCCGGCCAGGGCGGGCTTCGTGTCCATGTCCATTACGATATCCGTCACGATACGGTCCATGCGCTCCTTGGCGGAGAAGAGCTTCTTCATCTGCGCCCACTTGCCCATGAGCACTTTCTTCGCCACGCGGCTCAGGCCCTTGGTCTTGGCGTCGAACCACTGGTCGACCTTGTCTTTCGAACCGAGATACTGCTTCACGTTTCGCGGCTCATAGCGCAGGTCGAGGATGACCTTGTCGTCAACCGCCTCGTCGAACTTATAGGTATGGATGAAGCTGCCGAAGAGCTCCATCGACGTGCGTTTGTCGCTGCGCAGTATCGGTGTGCCCGTGAAACCGATCATCATGAAGTTCTTGCCCATGATATGCTCCATGGCCTTGTGCAGCAGTCCACTCTGCGTGCGGTGGCACTCGTCGACAAAGACGATGACGTTCTTGCCTTTCACCGAGAAGTCCTCGGGCAACTTCTGCTGAAGGATCTCCATGTAGGCTTTCTCATCGTCGGGAATGCGCTTGTTGCCGATATATTCGGCGGGTATCCGCTTCCGTGCACCGAACTTATGGATGAGCGTGCAGATGAGCCATTTCTTGTCAGAGTTGAGGAGCCTGATGAGCTGGGCGCCGCTCGTCGCCCGGCTGATGTCTTCTTTCACGTCGGCAAAGCCTTGCTCGATCTGGTCGTCGAGCTCATTGCGGTCGGTGACGATGATGACGCGCGGGTCCTCAAGGTTCTCATGGATCCATTTAGCCAACCATACCATGATGAGGCTCTTGCCCGATCCCTGACTCTGCCAGATGATGCCGCCCTCGTGGTTGCCGATACTTTTCTGCGCAGCCTTGATGGCGAAATACTGATTGGGGCGCGCAGCTTTCTTGATGCCGCCGTCGAAGATGAGGAAGTCGTGGATGAACTCTAAGAACCTTTCCTTGTCGAAGAACTGCATGATGCTGCGGTCGAGCTCATTGGGATACAGCTCAGGGGTGTACTTGCTCTTCGGACAGGGGTCGCCGCACGGCTCTTTCCATCTGAGCCAGAACTTCTCGGG
The DNA here is from genome assembly GCA_029226205.1 of Prevotellaceae bacterium. Classification (GTDB taxonomy): domain Bacteria; phylum Bacteroidota; class Bacteroidia; order Bacteroidales; family Bacteroidaceae; genus Prevotella. The sequence continues at coordinate 21,226 of JAQXXT010000061.1, read as the reverse complement.
CGTACCGATGACGCCATACCACAGACCTTCGGAGTCGTTGCCGGCAAGAAGCAGTTGGACGGTATTGAAGAACTGTGGGATATAGCCGTCCTCCTGGTTGCGGATCTGCTGGCGGATGCCTTCGTGGACGGACACCTTCGACCGCTTGAGCTCTACCGTTGCCAAGGCGATGCCGTTGACATAGACGACGATGTCTGGGCGGATCGTTGTCTCTTTGCCCAAGCGCTTGACCGTCACCTCCTGCGCCACATAGAAGTCGTTGTTGAGTGGGTTCTCCCAGTCGATGACCTGAATGTTATGCGTCTTGTCACTGATGTCCTCTTTCGAGGCCACGCCATAGCGGAGATAGGAATAGAACTCCTCGTTCTTGTCGTAGAGCTGCGAGGCTTGTGAGAGCCGGGAAGCGATGCTGAGGATGTTCACCGTATGGTCGATCTCATAGGTCGTGTGTCCTTGTCTCGACAGCCAGGAGCGCAGCAGGTCCTGTTTCAGGTTCGTGTTCTCCTGCCGCTTGAGGTTGCCGAGATAGAGATAGCCGAGGTTCATGTGGCCCTCAGCATCGGCAAAGGGGAAACTGTCGGCAGCAAATCCTTCCTTGCTGTCGAAATCCTTACTCATCAGGTGCAGCAACCGTTGCTGTGCCTTCAGTTCTATATCATCTACTTCTGCCATAGTCGTTATTTATTTGTTTTACCAATAGTATTTGTAGGTCCCCGAAGGGGGCCAATTAGGTTAGCCCCAGGTGAGGAGCGCAGCGACGTAACCTGGGGTTGGTAGTAGGTTTTGAACCTGAACTGTCGTCCTCGAAGAGGGCGAACCTACATTATCCAGCATCCTGACACGGTTTGCCCTCTTCGAGGACACCTTTCAACGTAACCTCGCTACGCCTAAACCCCAGGTTGCGTCGCTGCGCTCCTTACCTGGGGCTAACCGTGTTCAACCTCTTCGAGGTTGTTCCCTAATCATCCCGAACACCGGACGAGCCGGATCTTTCCCGTCAGCAGTTGCTGCATCATACCTTGCTTCAGCTCCTTGAGCTTGTCCCGCTTGCGCTCCAAGGCGGTGATCTCCGAGTCCATATTACTGAGGATGGAGGCGATGGCACGCTGCTCGGATGGATCTGAGGGAATGTTAAGTGTAAAATTCTCAAATTGTCCTTTAGATATTATAGGGACGGCAGTTTGAGCGGCCAAACTCTTTAACTCTTTATCTTTATTGCAAATTTGATAATAAATGAATTCTGGCTCATATTTGTCAAGATTGCATATGATTGAGTTTATTTGTTGATTGGTCGCACAAGGAACCTTTGATATTGCATTCAAACCAATAGAAGCTATACAAGTAACTAAAATAGAATTTGAAGGCAAAAAGCGACAATAGTGTTTGCCTTCAGCCGATATTCTTTCAACAGTTTTATCTATATATTTTCCTTTAAAATCTTGAGCAGATACCCAGCAAAAATCGCCATTCCACAAATCCCGATTGTTTCGTGGTGGAGTTGAGCCAGTTACTACTTGACCCAATTCGCTTATTTTCTTTTCCACCCATTCCCCTTTGTATCCGTTCAGTCTTTTCTTTCCCGTGAGGAGTTGTTGCATAGCCCCTTGCTTGATGAGTTTCTTCTTTTCGATCTTCTTCTCCACAGCGGCTATCAATGCATCTACATTGCTCAACGCCGTGGCGATACGGCGCTGCTCAACTTTAGTTGGTATGGGTATGAATATGGCTTTAAGCATCTCATTTGTTACACCATAGACCTTAGTCCCAACGGCATTCTCAACAATCTGATTTCTAACAATAGGAATAGAAGGTATATATCCAATAAAACCTTTTTCGAATTTATCCTTTGTGGGGCGTAAAGGAATAGTGTGCTGACCGGCTACTAAATCCTTATCGCAATTCTCAATCTCTACACAATCATTTACTCCCTCATAATCTTCAGAAGCATTCAGCATTACTAAGTCTCCATTCTGAAGTTTTGTAAAGTTGCGGGCTTGGGAACAAGAAATATAAGGTAGGTCGGAGCTTTTCAAATTCAAATGATCATGGTATTTTGTATGGATTTCGCCATAATGGAGATAAGCACAATCTCCCTCCTTGGACGTTTCTTTCCAAGTATAGGAAGCGGCATTTAGTTTCTTAAACTGCTCTCCAAATGAAGAAACTCCCCACTTCTCCGGAATCTTTCCTATCTCCGTATCTTTGAATCTTGTCTCAATCATCTTTGTTCTCTTTTAGTTTTTCGGCCAATGCCTTTACTTGATTGACTTGTTCGATGAGTTGCTCTTTAGATGGCAGATACAACTGATACTTGCTGGCGAGGATAGTTTTATTGTCTTCCGGAAGCGTAAGTCGGACAGCAGTATCGTTCTTATCGGTGCAGAGTAAGATGCCGATGGTGGGATTCTCGTCAGGGAGCTTCTCGTAGCGGTCATAGTAATTGACGTACAGTTGCAATTGCCCAAGATCCTGATGAGTTAACTTATGGGTCTTGAGCTCAATGACAACAAAAGACTTTAATAATCTGTTATAGAAAACAAGATCTGCGAAGTACTCATCATCTTCTATGAGCAATCGTTTCTGACGCGCCACGAAGGTAAAGCCTTTGCCGAGTTCAAGCATGAAATCGGCTAAATGAGAGATAAGCGCTTGTTCGAGGTCTGACTCGTAATAAGCCGACTTGCGTTCGAGGCCAAGGAATTCAAGAACCATAGGGTCCTTGATAATCTCTAAGGGCGATTCGGGCACCCGCTCCTTACGGGCCACGGCAAGCACGGCTTCCTTATCGTTACTCATCAACAAACGCTCGTAGAGCATGGAGTTGATCTGACGCTCGAGCTGGCGACTCGTCCATCCTTCGTTAACAGCCTCCAGCTCATAATACTTCCGCTTGTCGTTGTCAGGAATCTGAATGAGCATTCTATATTGCGTCCAGTTCAATTGTGAACGCAGTGCGTTCACAATTGGATATGTCCGATAAAATTGGCGGCACATAAATAATTGTCTTTTTGAAAATCCGCTACCATAATCCTTCGATAGGTTATCAGCAAGAGTTTTAATGAGATACTGCCCATAGTCGGCTCTGTCTTTCCCTTGCTGCTCCTCTTCGAAGATTCGTTTACCGATGTTCCAATACATCATGACACGTGCATGGTCAATGCTTCTTACCGCATGAACACGCGCTTGATCTATGATCTTTCTGATCTCAGAAATGAAACCATTGATGCTATTATCTACTTGCCGTATCTCTTGATTCTCCATGTTTGTTTCCTCTTTTATTTATTCGTGTACCCCATTTCCTTCAGGCTTTCCGCTACCTTTTTCTCCAACTCCTCTATCTCGTTGTCTATCTCCGGCAGCGTCTCGGCATAGCGGTCATGGAGCGACGTGACATCCGTCGTGATCTGCTGACTGATGCGTTGCATCTCCTCGTTCAAGCGTTGGCTCAATGATGCGATCCATTTCTTCTCGATAACGAGGCGGCGGATGTCATCCTCGGTGAGAGTGTCGTATTTCTTGCGTGTCTCATCCAACAGGGCGATATTGAGCTCCTTGATCTTCTTGTTGACCTCGGCGATCTTGTCCTTCAGCGAGCCCCACTGGTGCAGCACCTTGGCTTCGTCTCCGTCTGCAGGCAACGTCTTGATGCGCTTGTTGATGGTCTGCTTATTGATCTTCTTGTCGGCAAAGCGTTCTTCATCGAAGTATTGCTCATTGTCCTCTACGAGACTGTTGTGCTCATCTTCGAGACTGCTCTTCTCTTCTTCCTTCTGCTCAATGGCGCTCAGGTCATCGGCAAAATATTCGTTGACGACAATGCTGACGGGCAGGAGGTCGCAGGCGAGGTCATCGATGCTCGTCGCCACCTTCGCCTTCGGCTGTTTGCCGCTTTTCTTCTTCTGCTCGGGCTGCGGCACATAGAGCGTCGCCTTCCATCCGTCGCTGTCGATGAGATAGAAGTCATCCTGCATCGTCTCAGCCCAGTAGTTCATCAGCTGGTCGTAGACATTGTAGGCGTCGACCAAGGACGCGTCTTTCTTGAAGATGTCGAGGAGGTCAGAGCCAAGGCGTGCGATGAGCAGCTTCGGCGTGATGCCTTGTTGAAGTCCATAGAAGAGGTCGTGCTCGCGGTCGGTCCAAGCCTCGAAACTGTGCAGGAAGACGTTGCGCTGACTGAGGAAACTGTCGTTCTGCTCCACCGTCTGACGGATGTCGTCGGGCTTGCAGCGAAGCTGGTAATAGTCTTGGCGCTGCGAGGGCTCGAAGAGCGCGTCGCGAAGGGTAGGGCACACCTCCCAGTAACGGTGCATCTGCTCGATGTCGTGAGGCGGCAGTCCACCTTTGAGATGGGCACTGATGTCTTGCGTGATCTCCTTGTCCTCGGCAGCGATATACCGCGGGATATTGAGATTGTAGTCGTTCTTCTCGTTGGCGATCTCCTCGTTGGTGACAAAGCGGGCATAGTGGGGCACATTCTGATGGGCGTTCCACACATCGACGATGCGGCGGATGTCCTGTTCGCGCAGCCGGTTCTTGTTGCCGTCCTTGATGAACCCGTCCTTGGCATCGATGAAGAAGATGCCTTGGCGGTTCTCAGCATCCCGCTTGTCGAGGATGAGGATGCAGGCGGGGATGCCCGTGCCATAGAAAAGGTTCGGCGGCAGACCGATGATGCCTTTGATATAATGCTTTGTGCCGACGATATACCGGCGGATCGTCGCCTCGGCACCTCCGCGGAAGAGCACGCCGTGAGGCAGGATGACAGCACCCTGGCCCGTGGGGTTCAGCGTCTTGATGATATGGAGCAGGAAGGCATAGTCGCCGACACTCTCGGGAGGAACGCCCGTGGTGTCAATGCTCCAACGGCCGTAGATATCGTTCTGCTGCCCGCTGCCCATCCAACTCGACACGGAGAACGGTGGGTTGGCAACGACATAATCGTAGGTGTCGAGCTCGGTGCCTTCCCGGAAACGGGGCGAGCGGAGGGTGTCACCCTGACGGATATCGGCATCGACGACACCGTGCAGGATCATGTTCATCTTGCACAGGCCCACGGTGGCATTGTCTTTCTCCTGTCCGAAGATACTCACGCCTTCGGGGCTGTTCGTCTCTGCCTGGGCACGGAGGAGCAGGGAGCCACTGCCGCACGTGGGGTCGTTGATCGTCGTCTGGCTGCTTGTCACCTTACTGAGGTCGAGGAGCTTCGCCATGAGCCGGCTCACCTCGGAAGGGGTATAGAACTGTCCCTTCGACTTGCCGCTCTCCGTGGCGAAGTTCTTCATCAGGTACTCGTAGGCATCTCCGATGAGGTCATCATCGTTGGCGCGGTTGTTGGAGAAGTTGAGGCCGGCATCCTGGAAGACGCCGATGAGGTTGCTCAGCGTGTCGACCTTGTCCTTGCCCTTGCCGAGCTTCTGCTCGTCGTTGAAATCAGCTTCGAAGCGGTCCATGCCGTTGGCCTCGGTGAGGGCATCGAGGGCCTCGTTGATCTTCTCGCCGATGTCCTTGTTGCCTTTGAGGTTGACAAGGTCATCGAAGCTGCTGCCCTCGGGGATGTCGATGATATAGTCGGGGGCCGCTTTCTTCTTGTCGGAGATGTACTTCAGGAAGAGGATCACGAGCACATAGTCCTTGTACTGTGAGGCATCCATCGAGCCTCGCAGCTCATCACAACTCTTCCAAAGTGTACTGTATAGTTGACTTTTCTTTATTGCCATAGGTCTTGTTCTTTGTTGCAAAAGTAGTGATTTTTCCTGAGTCGTAAAAATAATAGGTTAAAAAAATTGGTGAATTTGTTGCATATATAATTCCCCAATAAGAATGCCGTCACCGGCATCGGGCCGCCATAAAGGACGGCCCCTGCAAGCGGATTGTCGACCGTGTAAGTCCGTGATGTCCGTTTCCAAACAATCTGTGGTTGTCCGCTGCCTCACGGAAGGCGCAGCCGGTTTTTATTTTGTTTTTATGGTTTTCGTGAATATCAAACCGCCAACATTATCCATTATCCGTTGTCCGTTTTTCGTTATGCGTCAGCATCATTTTTCACCCTTTGCAACGCTTTTAAAGATATTTAGGACGTGATTTTTGTCATTCCCTTGTTTTTTGTGTAATTTTGCCGTGAATTTTCAGAAGAGGGTCTATGGCTTTCTTCTTAGTGACAAGACAAAGTAAAAAAGAAAATATTATGGCAGAAGCTATTGATATCCGCGAGCTGAACGCACGGATAGAACAACAGAGTCGGTTTGTCACCGACCTCACCACAGGAATGAACCAGGTGATCGTAGGACAGAAGCATCTGGTAGAATGTCTGCTCATCGGACTTCTCTCCGACGGGCATATCCTCTTGGAGGGTGTCCCCGGTCTGGCCAAGACGCTGGCCATCAAGACGCTCTCGCAGCTCATTGATGCCGATTACAGTCGTATCCAGTTCACGCCGGATCTCCTCCCTGCCGATGTCGTGGGCACACTGATCTATTCGCAGAAGGACGAGAGCTTCCACGTGAAGAAAGGTCCCGTCTTCGCCAATTTCGTGCTCGCCGATGAGATCAACCGAGCCCCGGCGAAGGTGCAGAGTGCCCTCCTCGAGGCCATGCAGGAACACCAGGTGACGATCGGTGAGCAGACTTTTGCCCTGCCGAACCCGTTCCTGGTCATGGCGACGCAGAACCCTATCGAGCAGGAGGGCACGTACCAGTTGCCTGAGGCCCAGGTGGACCGTTTCATGCTGAAGGTGATCATCGGCTACCCCTCCCTGGAGGAAGAGAAGCTGATCATCCGGGAGAACCTGCAGCCGTCGATGCCGACGGTGACGCCCGTCGTCAAGGCCGACGATATCCTCGCTGCCCGTAAGGTCGTCAACGAGGTGTATATCGATGAGAAGATCGAGCAGTATATCGCCGATATCGTCTTTGCCACCCGTTATCCCGACCGCTATGGCCTCCCCGAGCTGAAGGATATGATCACGTTCGGCGGCAGTCCCCGTGCGAGCATCGCCTTGGCGAAGGCCTCCAGAGCCTACGCCTTCATCAAGCACCGCGGCTATGTCGTCCCCGAGGATGTCCGTGCCGTCGTTCATGATGTCATGCGCCATCGTATCGGTCTGAGCTATGAGGCAGAGGCCAGCAACGTGACGAGTGAGGAGATTGTCTCGAAGATCGTCAACAAGGTAGAGGTACCCTAAAGAAAGGTAAGAAATCGTGGATACAACGGACATCTTAAAAAAGGTAAGGAAGATCGAGATCAAGACGCGCGGTCTGAGTCAGAACATCTTCGCCGGCCAGTATCACTCGGCCTTCAAGGGACGCGGCATGGCGTTCTCCGAGGTCCGGGAATACCAGTTCGGTGATGACGTGCGTGATATCGACTGGAACGTCACGGCTCGTTTCCATCGTCCTTACGTGAAAGTCTTCGAGGAGGAGCGAGAGCTGACGGTGATGCTCCTCGTCGATGTCAGTGGCTCCCTCAACTTCGGCACCCATGGGGAGTCGAAGCGTGACATGGCTACGGAGATTGCCGCCACGCTGGCCTTCAGCGCTATCCAGAACAACGATAAGATCGGCGTGATCTTCTTCAGTGACCGTATCGAGAAATATATCCCGCCGAAGAAAGGCCGCAAGCATATCCTGTATATCATCCGCGAGATGCTCGACTTCCATCCGCAGAGCCGCCGCACGGACCTCACCGTGGCCCTCGAATATCTCACGCGCGTGCAGCGCCGCCACTGTACGGCCTTCGTCATCAGTGACTTCTACGACGATGCCCATGTGCTGCCGTTCCGCAGTGAGCGTGAGGAGGGTAAGGACACGCCGCTGCAGCATACGCTGAATATCGCCAACCGCAAGCATGACATCGTCGCCATACAGGTCTATGACCTCCGTGCGAAGATGCTTCCCGACATCGGACTGATGAATGTCGTCGATGCCGAGACGGGTCATGAGATGTTGATCGATACAAGCAGTAAGAAGTTCCGCATGGCCCATACGCGGTTCTTCCTCGCCCGTGAGGAAGCCCTTGGAAAGATTTTCGCCCGCAGCCGTGTCGACTGGACGAGTATCGCCACGAATGAGGATTTCACGCGGAAATTGATCGCCCTCTTCAAGCAGCGGTCTTAACATCCCAATGCAGGGGCCGTCCCTTGTGGCGGCCCGATGCCGGAACGGCATTCAAAATATTCCCGGTTTGATTCGGCGTACCGCCTTAACATCCCAATGCAGGGGCCGTCCCTTGTGGCGGCCCGATGCCGGAACGGCATTCAAAATATTCCCGGTTTGATTCGGCGTACCGCCGACGGGCCGCCGTAGGGGCACCCCTTGTGGGCGCCCTAATTGCCACAATTCCCCTTTAGGACGGCCACAAGGGCCGCACCCTACGTGTGGATAGATTAAAATGAAATTTAGAATGAAAAGAAACAGAGTACTTGTCCTCATCATATCCCTCTTCACCGTCCTCGGCCTGCACGCCCAGGTGACGGTGGAGGAGAAGCTCGACTCACTGCGCATCCTCGTCGGTGAGCAGACGGACCTCCATCTCTTCGTCACGACGACGAAGGGCATGGCCGTTACGCTGCCGTCGTACAAGAGCGGCCAGCAGCTCGCCCCCGGCATCGAGGTCGTCGACCAGCATGATGAGGACACGACGGCGGTTGACGGCGGCAAGGTCCGTTTCGGTCGTACCTATACGCTGACCTCCTTCGATGAAAAGGTCTATGCCATCCCCGCCCTCACGGTGAAGGCCGGCGGCAAGACGTTCACGGGCAATCCCCTGGCGCTGAAGGTGCTGACGATCCCCGTCGACACCACCCATGCCGACCGTTTCTATCCGCCGAAGGACGTACAGGACAATCCCTTCCTCTGGAGTGAGTGGAGCGGCATCTTCTGGCTCAGCGTCCTCGCCCTGATCCTCTGCGGCGCCTTCATCTTCCTCCTTGTGAGACTACGCCAGCATAAGCCCATCGTGATTCATATCCGTACCGTCAAGCGTGTGCCGGCCCATGAGCGTGCCCTCCATGAGATCGAGGCTATCAAGGAACACCACACGGAGACGCAGGAAGGACAGAAAGAATATTATACGAAACTCACGGATACGCTGCGTGAGTATATCCAGCAGCGCTTCGGTTTCCGCGCCATGGAGATGACGAGTGCCGAGATCATCAGCCGACTCCAGGAGAGTGGCGACGAGAAGATGATCGAGGAGCTTCGGGAACTCTTCACGACGGCAGACCTCGTGAAGTTCGCCAAATATGAGACCCTCATCAATGAGAACGACGCCAACCTCGTCAATGCCGTGAAGTTCATCGACGAGACGAAGACCGATGAGGTGACGAAGGAGGAGCGTGTGACGCCCGTCCTCAGCGAAGATGACGAGAAGAGCCGTCACCAGCGCCGTGTCATCAAGGGCCTGCTGTGGCTCTCCGGCGTGCTGGCCCTCGTGCTGCTGGCTGTCGTGGTCTATGACTTATATATGATTTTGAGTTGACATGGAATTTGCAAGTAAAGGATATTTTCTGCTGCTCCTGCTGCTGATACCTTATATAATATGGTATTTCCTCTACAGGAAGAAGAGCGAGCCGACGATGCGCCTCTCCGACACACGGCCTTACCGCTACGCGCCGAAGAGCCTGCGCATGCGCATGATGCATCTGCCGATGGTGCTGCGCTGCATCACCTATGTGCTCATCGTCATCATCCTCGCACGTCCGCAGACCCATACGGCCTGGGACAACAAGAGTGTCGAGGGTATCGATATCATGCTCGCCATGGATGTCTCGACGAGTATGCTCGCCGAGGATCTGAAACCGAACCGTATCGAGGCTGCGAAGAGCGTGGCCACGGAGTTTATCTCCGGACGGCCGAATGACAATATCGGTCTGACAATCTTCGCCGGTGAGGCTTTCACGCAATGCCCGATGACGACGGATCATGCCTCCCTGCTGGCTCTGCTGCAGGATGTGCGTACGGATATCGCCGCCCGTGGCCTCATCGATGACGGTACAGCCCTCGGCATGGGTCTCGCCAATGCCGTCAGCCGTCTGAAGGACTCGAAGGCCAAGAGTAAGGTTGTCATCCTTCTCACCGATGGTGTGAACAATATGGGTGATATCTCCCCGATGACAGCCGCGGAGATCGCCAAGAGCCTCGGCATCCGTGTCTATACCATCGCCGTCGGCGCGAAGAAGGTGGCGCCTTATCCGATGAATGTCGGTGGCACGGTACAGTATGTCCCCGTCACGGCGGAGATCGACTCGAAGACCCTCAGCGCCATCGCCTCGGAGACAGGTGGTAACTTCTACCGGGCTACGAACACTGCTGAACTGAAACGTATTTACCACGATATCGACCAGCTCGAGAAGACGAAGATGAACGTGAAGCATTATGCCAAGCGCTATGAGGCCTACCAGCCGTTCGCTATCCTCGCCATCCTCACGCTGTTCCTGGAGATCCTCCTCCGCAACACATGGCTCAGGAGAATACCCTAAAAGATTATACTTATGTTTAGATTCGAAGATCCTATATATCTCTGGGCACTGCTCATCATCCCCGTGCTGATGCTCATCCGCTTTATCAGCGGAAGGAAGCGGCGGGCGAAGATCCGGAAGTTTGGTGACCCCGATCTCGTCAAGGCCCTCATGCCCGACGTCAGCAAGCGCCGCCCATTGGTGAAGTTCGCCCTGCTGCTGACGGTGCTCGCCTTGCTCATCCTCATGCTCGCCCGTCCGCAGATGGGTACGGGGGTAGCGACAGACAAGCGTGCAGGCATAGAGACGATCATCTGTCTCGATGTCTCCAACTCCATGCTCTGTCAGGATGTGGAGCCGTCACGCCTCGACAAGAGTAAGATGCTCGTGGAGAATATGGTCGACCGTTTCAACAATGATAAGATCGGTCTCATCGTCTTTGCCGGTGAGGCTTATGTACAGTTACCGATCACGGCCGACTATGTCAGTGCCAAGATGTTTCTCTCGGAGATAGAACCGGGAATGATCCAGACACAGGGCACGGATATCGGCCGCGCTATCGACCTCGCCACCCACAGCTTCTCACAGGATGACAATGTCGGCCGCGCCATCATCGTTATCACCGATGCTGAAGACCACGAGGGTGGGGCAGAGGAGGCCGCGAAGGCAGCCCGCAAACAGGGTATCAACGTCTTCATCCTCGGCGTAGGATCGACGAAGGGCGCTCCGATACCCATGGGCAACGGCTCCTTTCTGAAGGACCGTAACGGCAACACTGTCATGACGGCCCTCAACGAGGGCGAGGCTCAGAAGATTGCCGCCGCCGGCAGTGGTACCTATATCCATGTCGACAATACCAGTGACGCCGAGGAGAAACTCAACCACGAGCTCACGAAGCTGCAGCGCGGTGAGACGACATCCACCGTTTACAGTGCCTACGATGAGCAGTTCCAGGCCCTCGGCATCATCGCCGTCGTACTCCTTATCATCGAGACGCTCATCTCCGAGGCACGCAACAGCCGCCTCAATGGTCTGCAGCTCTTCCGTGGTTTCCGTGGCATCCATGCCCCGCACCGTCCGCAGCGCCGTCACAGAGGGTCGGGGGCTGCCATGCTGCTCCTGCCACTTCTGCTGATGGCCGTCTCTCTCCCTGCCGCCGCCCAGCAGGACCGTCACGACATCCGGGAGGGTAACCGGGCCTACCGTAGTCAGAAATGGACACAGGCAGAGACGGCTTACCGTAAGGCCCTTGCTGCCAACAGTCAGAACCCGCAGGCTCTCTACAACCTCGGCTGCGCGTTGATGCAGCAGGGAAAGATGAAGCAGGCGCTGGACTTCTATAAGCGTGCCGCCCAGGCTGAGCCCAACAAGATCCGCCGTGCCCGCAGCTATCATAACATGGGGTGTATGTATCAGGCCAAGCGTGATTACGGTCATGCTCTGGAGATGTACAAACAGGCGCTGCTCTGCAATCCCCATGACAACGAGACGCGTTACAACTACGTGCTCTGCAAGCGGTTGATGAAGAACAGTCCGCAGAACCAGAACAACAAGAGCAACAAGAATAATAAGAACAACAAGAATAAGAATAATCAGAATAAGAACAACAAGAATAATCAGAGTAATAAGAATAATCAGAACAAGCAGAATCAAGACAAGAACAACCAGAACCGGCAGAACCAGAATCATCAGCCGAAGATGAGTAAGGAGAATGCCGAACAGCTCCTCAATGCTGCCATCCAGCAGGAGCAGGCCACGAAGCAGAAACTGCAACAGCGTATGACACAGCCGAAGCGGCGCACGCTCGAGGATAACTGGTAATGACTACTATAGGGATTATGAAAGGATAGAAGGAAAATGAAGAATCGTAGATACAGACATATCATACTGTCGCTGCTCCTGGCATGGCTCCTGCCGGTGGTCGCCGTCGCGCAGATCCAGGTGTCTGCTCCCTCGCATGTTGCCGCGGGAGAGAACTTCCGGCTGGCCTACACCATCAATACCGATGATGTGGAGGACTTCCGCTGTGGCGCCGTACCGGGTGGCCTGGAGGTCATCGCCGGTCCGTACCAGAGCTCACAGTCCAGCTTTCAGGTCATCAACGGCCATACGAGCAGCTCTTCTTCGGTGACGATCACCTATACGCTCTATGCCGCCAAGGACGGCTCGTTCACCATCGGTCCCGCCCATGCCATCGTCCGTGGCCGTCATCTGCAGAGCCGTGCCGTCCGTGTCGCTGTGACGGGACGGGCACGTAATGGTGGTGGTGCCCCGCAGATGCATAACGACCCGTCGGCTGGTGCCGCCATCCAGAGTGCCGGCAGTCGTATCACGCCGTCGGAACTCTTCATCCGTGTCACGGCCAACAAGAAGCACGTCCATGAGCAGGAGCCTGTGCTGTTGACGTATAAGGTATATACCACCGTCGATCTCACGTCGCTCGAAGGCAAGATGCCGGATCTCACGGGATTCCACTCCCAGGAGGTACAGTTGCCGCAGCAGAAGACGTTCCATGACGAGGTCATCGGCGGTCGCCATTATAAGTGCGTCACATGGAGTCAGTATGTGATGTATCCCCAAATGACGGGAAAGTTGCAGATTCCGAGTATCACGTTCAAGGGTGTCGTTGTACAGGAGAACCGTAATGTCGATCCCTTCGAAGCCTTCTTCAATGGGGGCAGCGGTTATGTGGAGGTGAAGAAGAATATCGTCGCCCCCGGCATGACGATTCAGGTAGACCCGTTGCCGAAAGCCCCGGCGAACTTCTCCGGTGGTGTCGGCCATTTCAATATCTCCGCCAGCTTGAATAAGAAAGAGGTGAAGGCCGGTGATCCCATCACGCTGCGTGTCGTCGTCAGCGGTATCGGTAACCTCAAGCTCATCAAGCAGCCCGTTGTCAACTTCCCGAAGGATTTCGACCGTTATGACGCGAAGGTGACCGACAAGACGAAGCTCACGGCCAATGGCGTGGAGGGAAATATGATCTATGACTTCCTCGCCGTGCCGCGCAACCAAGGCTCTTATACAATCCCGTCGGTGACGATGACGTATTATGATGTCACGGCAAACAGTTATAAGACGATCCATACGCAGCCGTTCACGCTGACCGTCGACAAGGGTGACGGCAGCTCGAGTGTCAGCGACTATAATGATCTGAAGGATAAGGATATCCATTCCATCCATCAGGGCAATGTGAAGCTCCATCAAGTCGACTCGTTCTTCTTCGGATCGGTAGGATATATTATCACCCTCTTCCTCATCATCGCCATCTTCGTCGCCCTCCTCGTCGTCTTCCGTCGCAGGGCCCTTGAGAATGCCGATATCGTTCGGCTCCGTGGCAAGAACGCCGACCGCGTGGCTCGCAAACGGTTGAAGAGAGCCACGGATCTGATGATCAAGGGACAGTCGGCAGCCTTCTACGATGAGGTGCTGCGTGCTCTCTGGGGGTATGCCGGTGACCGTATGAACATGCGGCCCGAGGAACTCTCACGGGAGAATGTGCAGAGTGTCTTCGAACAGCATCATATCGATGAAGATACCATCCGCCGTTTCGTCGACGCCCTCGATGAGTGTGAGTTTGAACGCTATGCTCCCGGTGATCCTGCCGGAAACATGCAGAAGACTTTTGAGAAAGCGATGACAGCAATTATGGATATTGAGAACTTCCTGAAAGCGAAGAAACAAAAGAAGGATAGTGGCTTCCACAGTCATGGCGATCACGGCGAAAGCCACCATACTTTCAGTCGCTCCGACAGTGATGTCAACGCGCAGGTGAAGAGCCACGGCTTTGACCTGAAGATGATCCTCATTTTCTTCCTCACGACGATGACCCTCGGCCTGTTCTCCCTCAACGCCTCTGCCGTGACGAAGCGGCAGGCCGACGCGGAATATCTCCAGGGTAACTACCAGCAGGCCATCCTCGACTATAAATATCTGTTGTCGGAGGGTGTCAGTGCCGACCTCTACTATAATCTCGGCAATGCCTACTATCGTAGTGACAACCTCACGCAGGCTATCCTCGCCTACGAGCGTGCCAGTCTCCTTGATCCGGGAAACAGTGATATCCGTTTCAACCTCGAGTTCGCACGCAGCAAGACGATCGACAAGATCACGCCGGAGAATGAGCTGTTCTTCGTCACGGCATATAAAGCCCTAGTGAGTATGCAGAGTGTCGACGGCTGGGCAGAGACGGCCATCGTGGCCATCATCCTCTCGCTGCTTCTCGTCCTTGTCTATCTCTTCGCGCCTCAGCTGTCGCTCCGGAAGGCGGGCTTCTATGGCGCTGTCGTGACATTGCTCCTCTTCCTCGTGAGCAACCTCTTCGCCTGGCAACAGAAGCATGAGCTGGAAGCCCGGACGGGGGCTATCATTACCGCGCCGTCGGTACAGGTGCAGAAGACACCGGCAAAGAATGGCGACGACAGCTTCGTGCTTCATGAGGGCACACGCGTGGATATCGAGGATGACAGTATGGCGTCCTGGTATCAGGTGAAGACCGCCGACGGCCGTGAAGGCTGGGTCGAGCGGAAGAGTTTGGAGATAATATAGAAGGGACATGATTCTTTATGTTCCGTCAAAATTTGGATAAATGATTGATTTATTATTGGTTTCACAGGCAGACCGGGCGATCCTGGCATTCTTCAATGGCAGTGACTCGCTCTTCCTTGATCAGGTCGTGCTCGCACTGACAAACGGGCCGACATGGATCGTGTTTTATCTTGCCTTGTTCTACATGGTGCTGCGCAACAACGAGACGATGCCGCAGATCATGCTCGTCGTCGGCGCCTCAGCCTGCTGCGTACTCCTCGGTGGCGGTGTCTCCGACGGTATCGTCAAACCCCTCGTTATGCAGTTCCGGCCAACGTATGACCCACAGTGGAAGATGATGGTCGACGTGGCCGAGGGGTATACGGGCAGCGGACAGTATGGCTTCTTCTCTGCCCATGCGGCGAACACGATGGCGATCGCCGTCTTTTTCTCCCTTCTCGTTCGTGGCAGGATCTTCTCGCTGATGATGATCCTCTGGAGTCTTGTGAACGCATGGACACGTCTTTATCTCGGCGTCCATTATCCGAGTGATGTTGCCGTGGGACTGTTGTGGGGTGCTGTCGTCGGCGTGATCGTCTATCTCGCCTACCGGAAGTTCTATTTCAAAGTTTCTCCGCGGCTGAATTATATCTCCTCACAGTATACGAAGACGGGCTACGACTACCAGGATATTGACATGGTCCTCACCGTGATGGCGTTCACGCTGGTCTATGTGTTGGTAAGGGCGACGATCGTATGACCTATATATAATAAGGTGTAAATTTCTTTCTGACATACCAATCAAATATACATTTCTCTGACATTTTTTTCGACAATGGATACAAAACATATTAAGATAGGAGATTTCAATTATGATCTCCCCGACGAAAGAATCGCAAAGTTCCCGATCGCACAGCGCGATCATTCGAAGTTGCTCATCTACAACCATGGTGAGGTGAGTGACGATATCTTCTATAATATTGTCAACTATCTGCCGAAAGGCGCTCTGATGGTGTTCAACAATACGCGCGTCATTCAGGCACGTATGCATTTCCGTAAGGAGACGGGAGCCCTCATTGAGGTATTCCTTATGGAACCTGCGGCACCGACGGATTATGAACTTATGTTCCAGACCACGGGCCACTGCTCCTGGCTCTGCATGATCGGTAACCTAAAGAAATGGAAGGAAGGCTCGCTGCGCCGTGACTTCTCCATCAAAGGTCATACGTTTACGCTGACGGCGACGATGCGCCGTGGCGACGAGCTTTCTCCCGAACAGCAGAAGATGACGGCACATAGTGGCGGCACGAACTACTGGGTAGACTTCGACTGGAATACGGATAAGGTCAACTTCGCCGAGATTCTGGAAGAGGTCGGTGAACTGCCGATCCCGCCGTATCTCAACCGTGAGACGCAGGAGAGTGACAAGGTGACGTATCAGACCGTCTATTCGAAGATCAAGGGCAGCGTCGCCGCGCCGACGGCAGGCTTGCATTTTACGGATGCCGTCCTCGAGGATATCGACCGCCATGGTATTATCCGTGATGAGGTGACGCTGCATGTCGGTGCCGGTACCTTCAAGCCCGTGAAGAGCGTGGAGATTGAGGGCCATGAGATGCATACGGAGTTTATCGTTGTCCACCGCCATACCCTGGAACGTCTGCTGAGCCATAACTGTGAAGCTATCGCCGTGGGTACGACATCCGTGCGTACACTTGAGAGCCTTTATTATATGGGTGTCTATCTGCAGACCCATCCCGATGCCAGTGAGGAGGAGCTGCATGTGAAACAGTGGGATCCTTATGACAACGGACGCAATGGCGGACTCGTCGACGGCATCACGCCGATGACAGCAATCAAGAATATTCTCGACTATCTTGAGCGTAACGGGCTCGAGGCCTTGCATTCTAGTACGCAGATTATCATCGCGCCGGGCTACGAATATAAGATCGTGAAAATGCTCGTGACGAACTTCCACCAGCCGCAGAGCACGCTGCTGCTTCTCGTGAGTGCCTTCCTCCATGGTGACTGGCGGAAAGTCTACGACTATGCCCTCAGCCATGATTTCCGTTTCCTGAGCTATGGTGACAGTAGTCTCCTGATCCCTTAATATCCACCGTAGGGGCATCCCTTGTGGGCGTCCTAATATCCACGATGCGCCATTAGGACGGCCACAAGGGCCGCACCCTACGGAGGGGTTAGGACGGCCACAAGGGCCGCACCCTACGGAGGGGTTAGGACGGCCACAAGGGCCGCACCCTACGGAAGGGTTAGGACGGCCACAAGGGCCGCACCCTACGGAGGGTGACATTATTAACAATAAAAATAAAATTTCAACGAGATATGAAAGTTGGAGATCACGTAAGATTTTTGAGTGAGACGGGTGGTGGCGTCATCGCCGGTTTCCAGAAAGGAAATATCGTATTGGTGGAAGATGAGGATGGTTTCCAGATTCCTACTCCCGCCAATGAAGTCGTCGTCGTTAAGCAGGACGACTATAGTATGGGCAAGATGATCTCTGAGAAGATCGACCAGCAGGAAAAGGCTGCCGAGCATTCGCAGACGGAGTTGAAAGACAACTCCCGTAGTGTCAAGGCTATCCTTGCCGATGGTATGGACGAGATGGAAGAGGAAGAACCCGAGGATCCCTCCCAGGGTGAGATCACGTATCAGCGTCCCGCCGAGGAGCGCAAGGGTGGTAATAAGCTCTCCGCCTACCTCGCCTTTGTCCCTGAGAATGCTAAGGATATTACGAATACCGATTTGAAGGTTTACTTCATCAATGACAGTAACTATTATCTGCAGTATGCCTGCGCGCTGCCCGAAGGCAACAGTTGGAATCTGAAGAGTCAGGGAGAGGTGGAGCCGAATACGAAGGTGCTGTTGGAGAAGATCCCCCACAGTGCCGTGAACACGCTGACGAAGGTGGCATTTCAGCTCTTCGCTTACAAGCGTGACAAGGCCTTCGTGCTCAAGCCCGCCGTCGATGTCGTACTGCGCATCGAGCCTGTGAAATTCTATAAGCTCCATACGTTCTCGGAGAACCTCTTCTTCGATGATCCCGCCATGCTGCTGACGATCGTGGAGAATGACGAGACGGAGAAACCGCTGGACCTCGACCCGAAGAAGCTGAAGAAGGAGCTCTATAAGGAGGCTGCCCGTAAGGTCCGTGCCGATGAGGCTCAGAAAGCTGAGGGACAGAGCAAGAGAATCCGCACGAAGGATGACGGCACTCTCGTCGTCGACCTCCATGCTTCCGCGCTCCTTGAGACGACGGCAGGGATGAACTCCGCCGATATCCTCCATTATCAGGTGGATTATTTTAAGTCGGTGATGGAAGACAACAAGAAGAAACATGGTCAGCAGATCGTCTTCATCCATGGTAAGGGTGAGGGCGTCCTTCGCCAGGCGGTCATCCATGAGTTGAATTACCGTTATAAGAATTGTCGGTATCAGGATGCCTCGTTCCAGGAATATGGTTACGGTGCCACCCTCGTGACGATCAAATAGAAATATTCCGGGATTTCGGGAATTGCAGGGGCCGTCCCTTGTGGCGGCCCGTCGGCGGAACGCCGAATCGTATCGGCAATCATTGCTATACGGAATGCCGTTACCGGCATCGGGCCGCCACAAGGGACGGCCCCTGCAAGAGGATCGTATCATTGCGCTTATCAAAGAGAAATTAAAGAAAGAATTTATGAATTACGGATTTATCAAGGTCGCCAGTGCCGTTCCCGGCGTGAAGGTTGGTGACGTTCAGTATAATCTCCAACAGATTGAGAATATCATTGCACAGGCGGAAGGCCAGGGCACGGAGATCATCGTCTTTCCCGAACTGTCGTTGACAGGCTATACTTGTCAGGACCTGTTCCATCAGCAGATCCTCCTCGACGGTGCCGAGACGGCACTGCTCATGCTCCTCGACTTCACGCGTCAGCTCGACATCATCTCCATCGTCGGCCTGCCCGTCGTGGTCGGGGACTTGTTGCTCAATGCTGCCGCCGTCATCCAGCGTGGTAAGATCCTCGGCATCGTGCCGAAGACCTATCTGCCGAACTACAGTGAGTTCTACGAGAAACGCTGGTTCGCCTCCGCGCAGGACCTCCGTGATACTGAGTTCCGCTTCGCCGGTCATAAACTGTCGATCACGCCGGAGCCGCAGATCTTCCAGACCTCTCAGGGCGTGAAGTTCGGTGTCGAGATCTGTGAGGACCTCTGGGCCCCGGCGCCGCCGAGCAACCGCCTCGCCCTCTGTGGCGCGGAGCTGATCTTCAACCTCTCCGCCAGTGATGAGCTCATCGGCAAGCATGCTTATCTCAAGAGCCTTGTGGCCCAGCAGAGCGCCCGTACGATCACAGGATATATCTACAGCTCCGCCGGTTTCGGTGAGAGCACACAGGACGTGGTCTATGCCGGCAACGCGATGATCTACGAGAATGGCAACTGCCTCGTGGAAGGCAAGCGTTTCAGTCTTGACCCGCAGGTGCAGTGCGCACAGATCGACATCGACCGTCTCCGTGCCGAGCGCCGGTTGAACAGTACCTATCTTAATGCCCAGCGGAATATCAAGTTCGCCATACAGAATAAGCACTTCAATGTCAGAACGATCTGTTGCGTGGCACCGGAAGTAAACCGTGACTTTGTATTGGAGCGGACAGTGGATCCCCATCCGTTCATCCCGAAGTCCGACGACATGAATGCCTCCTGTGAGGAGATCTTCAATATCCAGGTGATGGGTCTCGCCAAGCGTATCGTTCATACCCACAGCAAGACGGTCGTCATCGGTATCAGCGGTGGCCTCGACTCCACGCTGGCCCTCCTCGTGTGCGTGAAGACCTTCGATAAACTGAAGATGGACCGAAAGGGAATCATCGGTGTCACGATGCCCGGCTTCGGTACGACGGACCGCACGTATACCAATGCCGTGAACCTCATGAAGAGTCTTGGTATCACCATCCGTGAGGTGAGTATCGCCAAGGCCGTGACTCAGCATTTCGAGGATATCGGTCATGACATGAATGTCCATGACGTGACCTATGAGAACGGACAGGCCCGGGAGCGTACGCAGATCCTCATGGATCTCGCCAACCAGCTTGGCGGTATGGTCATCGGTACCGGCGACCTCAGTGAGCTCGCTCTCGGCTGGGCTACGTACAACGGCGACCACATGAGTATGTATGGTGTCAACTGCTCGATCCCGAAGACCCTTATCCGTTATCTTGTGCGTTATGTCGCCAACAGTGATATCGACGAACTGTCCAGAAAGACGCTTCTCGACATCATTGACACGCCGATATCTCCGGAACTCATCCCCGCTGACGAGAACGGACAGATCAAACAGAAGACAGAGGACCTCGTGGGACCCTATGAACTCCATGACTTCTTCCTTTACTATTTCCTGCGCTTCGGTTATCGTCCGCAGAAAATCTATCTCCTGGCAAGAAAAGCCTTCGACGATGTGGAGAACGATGAGGACACTTCGAAGAGCATGACGGGTGCTGACCTCGGTGGCGCCTACAGTGACGCCACTATCAAGAAATGGCTGAAGGTCTTCCTGCGCCGTTTCTTCCAGCAGCAGTTCAAGCGCTCCTGTCTTCCCGATGGTCCGAAGGTCGGCAGTGTAAGCCTCTCGCCGCGTGGTGACTGGCGCATGCCGAGTGACGCGAGTGCCTCTTTATGGCTCGGTGAGATAGAAAATCTATAATAGATTTGTCGGAAACAGTTTTTTTTCGTAATTTTGCGGCTTATAAAAGAAACCGATATATAGAAGTGCGGTTCGAGTAAAAAATAGAATAAGAATCAGTTAAAATAATAGGAAACATATATGGCTAAGAGATTTGCCGAACATCAGGCTATGGACCTGGTCAAGACCAACAATGACGTGTTGGCAGAGTGGGAGAAGAATGATATCTTCCACAAGAGTATCGATGAACGTGAGGGACAGCCTCAATTTATCTTCTTCGAGGGTCCTCCCTCGGCTAACGGTCATCCCGGTATTCATCATGTCCTGGCCCGTTCCATCAAGGATACTTTCAACCGTTACAAGACGATGAAGGGCTTCCAGGTGCACCGCAAGTCCGGCTGGGATACCCACTGACTGCCCGTGGAGCTCGGTGTTGAGAAAGAGCTGGGCATCACGAAGAAGGATATCGACAACAAGGCCTCCGACAAATATATCTCTACGGAAGACTACAACCATAAATGCCGTGAGAACGTCATGAAGTTCACCGCTGAGTGGCGTGAGCT
>JAQXXT010000060.1 GCA_029226205.1 Prevotellaceae bacterium | reverse complement strand
TGCTTGTCAAGATACGTCAACCCCATTTGGGTGGTTATTGCGGCGGTGTCCCACCTCTTCCCATTCCGAACAGAGAAGTTAAGCCCGCTTGCGCCGATGGTACTGCAATGCAATGCGGGAGAGTAGGTAGCTGCCCTCTTTATTTATATCAAGAAATGCTTGGAAATGTTAAGTTTCCAGGCATTTTTTTGTTTTATCCAATTTTTTTTCGTACCTTTGCAATATAAGTATTCAGAAGGATAACTTTTTGCTCTCCTTCTCTAGATAAGTTTAACGGAACTGAGGCAGGCTTTCTGTTCTTTCTCTTGGGAGGCTGCCGCGGCAATAGCTGTTGTTGTTGTGCAGTATTGTCAGGCTCCATAAAAAATATGTTATGAAGAGAATAGTAAGAATTGTATTAATAGCTTTATTCGGGTTCACATTTTATGCCTCTCCGGCTTACTGCTTTTCTGCCGGTGAGACGGAGTCCACGACACAGTCGGCGGATTCCGATTCTACTTTTGACTGGGACAGTGTCATGGATGCTATCATCCAGGTAGAGAGTGGAGGAAACAGCAGGGCTAAGTCAGGTCAGTCTGTTGGTGCGATGCAGATCACACCCGTTCTCGTGAGAGAGGTGAATCGAATCCTGAAGTCCAGAAAGAGCAAGAAGCGTTACCGCCTGTCGGATCGGTTGAGTGTCATCAAGTCGAAAGAGATGTTCAAGATCTTGCAGTCGTTCTATAATCCCCTCAATAATATAGAGAAGGCGATACGATCATGGAATGGCGGTATGAATTTCAGTACTAAGCGCACGCAGCGCTATTATGAGCGTGTGATGAGCTTCTTGAAGTAAAGAAACCGATTTAACTGTTAAATTACTGTTAAATATCTTACTTTCTGCGTCTCATATTTGGTTATATGCGAAAAAAGTAGTACCTTTGCAATCGCAAATCAGAAATGAGGCGCAGAAACAATAAACATCGCGGAGTGGAGCAGTTGGTAGCTCGCCAGGCTCATAACCTGGAGGTCGCACGTTCGAATCCTGCCTCCGCAACTATAAACGCTCGGAATGCTGATAAAATGAGGCATCCGAGCGTTTTCGGGTTTTATACCCGGACAGTTTTTGAACAATATGTATCACAGCATTGGTTGCTCCGGCGAACAATGTAAAAAAATGTCTCTCTCAACCAAGGACCTCATTTCACAGAAAGCTATTGTTTCTTTCACCCTTCCAAAACTTCACAAGGGAAAGCAGTGGTATGTCGACTTCTTCGCTTTTGACCCTGCCATCGACGGTATGCACCGCAAGAAGTATATGCTCGACCACTATAAGACCAAGAAGGAGCGGGAGACCTATGCGGCCATCCTGATCAGTAATCTTTTCGAGAGGCTGAAAGTAGGCTGGAACCCCTTTGTCAACGGCGAGAAGACGCGTCACTTCACTGATTTCTCCACTGTCATCAAGCGGTATCGTGACTATACCGTGGCTGCCGAGCAGAAGAAGATCCTCAAGCCAAAGACTGCCGTAGACTACCGCAGCAGGCTCAACCAGCTGGAGGTCTATCTACAGGAGACCGGTACTTCTATCAAATACGCCTATCAGTTTACCCGTACCTTCGCCGTCGACTTTCTCGATTATCTCATTCTTGACAAGGACGTGTCAGCCAAGACCCGGAACAATTATCGGACATGGATGTCCACTTTTGCCGCCTGGATGGTCGAGCGGCAATATATTGACTCCAATCCTATTGAGAATATTCACCAACTAAGAGAGGAAGAGAAGTTCCGTGATCCCCTGTCGCAGAAGGATCTCGTCCGCCTCAGGGATTACGCCAGCAAATATAATCCGTCTTTCTATCTGGCCTGCATGATGGAATATTACTGTTTGATCCGTCCCGACGAGCTCCGTCACGTGAAGATCGGAGATATCAGCATCAAGGATCAGAGCGTTTATGTAGCCCCCGACGTCTCCAAGAACCGCAAGGGACAGGTCGTGGCTCTCAACGACTGTGTCCTCAAGATTATGATCGATCAGGGGATATTCGAGCACCCGTCCGGAGAGTATCTTTTCGGACATGACCTCCGGCCAGGTCCGGACCAGATCTACGTGAACCGTTTCCGTATTGAATGGCAGAAAGTCCGGGATGCTTTGGGGTTTCCGAAGAGCTATCAGTTCTACAGTCTCAAGGATTCCGGTATCAGGGATCTTGCCAACGCTGAGGGTATCGTCGCCGCCAGGGACCAGGCCCGGCATTCCGATATCAGCGTTACCAACAAGTATCTCAAGAATACCCGTGTCGCTCATGAGGAGACCAAGCACTTTAAAGGGGAGCTATGATCACTCACCGCTCCCCTTCGTACTATTCACTAACTTAAAACTGTATATTATGGCAAAAATATCCTATTTAATAATCTCATAGAAATATCCGGTCTTCTCCCTGCTGACTCCGTCATTGCTTACCTCGACCTCGATCTTCTCGCAGATGTATTTCTTATTTCTGAGAATGAAGATCTTGGAGGGATCGGGGATCTCATCGGTAATGATCTTGATGGTGATCTGGTGATGGCCGTCTATCTGTGTCATGGAGAATCTGCTGCTGGTATCAGTGCGAAGCTGGCCGAATGTCCCTTTCTCCCTCCTTGACAGGCTCTCCAGTGATAACGACCCGCTTTCAGACGCCAGCAGTCTTTTTGGATACATCCGATAATCCGTGTAGAGCACTGGCATACGGTATTCCAGCTCTTCCCCGTCAAGCCGGTTGTTACACTCTACAGGCTGATGCTTCTTCACATTCACTATATTCTCAGCCTGGAAGGCTACGGGCATCTTAGAGTCATCATCCTCACTTGTGGAAGAGGTATCCTCAGAGCTACCCTGTATGGCGTCCTGTATGGAATAGTAGTATTCTCCATCGTCGTCAACCTCCATGTCTTCCAGACTCTGTTCCTTCTCATTCTCCACAGAAGGCACGACGATCCATGCGTTTCCCATTTTGTCTCCCAATTTATCCCAGAAGGTAGTCTTTCCATCCCAGTTCCTTCTTGGATACATGGCCGCAGGACAGATATTCAGATCCTGAAAGGTGTCGCTATTCATGTCACGGATAACGGGATTGAAGAAGCCGCACTGCGTACGCTGTTCCGTGGTCTCGCTATTCTCGGGATTCCCGTCTTTGGGGAGATCAGCCCAGACGTAATAATTAAATCCAACCTTGAAAATTGTCGTCTTCCTCTCCTTTTCGGACATCTTCTCGGCCGCTGTCACCAAAGCATTCGTATTCTCATACGTCTTCGTGACGTAATTCTTCTGCACGCTTTGCGAGATCACCTCCCTCCAGTCGCGGTTTGCTGCTCCGTCAAAGGAGTACTCCACATTGGATGTAGAGATATTGTCCAGACCATCCTCGTCATATTCCACGGAGAAGTCGTCTTCACATTCATAAGACACACAGTCATTGTTCAGCATCTCGTTTGTACTGGATATACTTACTGTCTTTGAAACATCATCGAACACGAATGAGGCATTGAAGAACTTACGGAGCTCATCGATGAACTTATATACTGTCCAGTGGGGGAGCGCGTCCTTGACTTTCCCGCTCTTGCAGGCGCTGACTATCACCAGTCGGTTCCATGGAGACCTGTCAAGATCGTTTTTCACGACCGAGTATCCTTCATATTCCATCACCTTCCTGAGAATATACGACAGATAGGGCTGTACGGCACAGTTTGTCATGTATGTATATACACCCTTGAACTTAACGCCGTTAATCTTGAGCTTCGTGAAATTAGTCGTAGCGATTCTGTTGGCCAGGATTTCATTCGTTTCATCGTTGACAGGATTTAGGACGGCTACACCTTTTTGTCCGACATAATTGGCATCGGAGAGATCAATGAATATAAACGGAGGCTTATCGTCCATATTTGGCATCTCCATACCGGATTGTGTATAGATATCCTCTTTTATTCCCGTATCCAGTATCACCGGAGGATAATTGATCTCGTCGATGTAATGCTTCTCGAATTTAGAGTTGTATTTGATTCTGCTCTTACCTCCAACGATCTGTACCTTCACAGTGCTATTATTGATGGCCGTCACGGTGCCCTTACCCTCCATGATCAGCCGGTTGTCAGCGTACAGTCGGCATGATTCGAAGTCGGAGATATTCTTCTTCACGTCCATCCGCTGGATGTTGCCAAAGAGTTTCCGGTTCTCTGTTATGGCCATGGGAAAGCTGATATCATACGTATAAGACCCCGAGTCCTTAACGAACTGGTTCTCATATGTGATCTTGATTTTCTCGGAGGTAGAGGGATATCCCTTCTTACCGTCCATGATACATGTTATCATTCCGTTTGTTACTTATTGTTCTGAATATGATTCCAGTGTCTCTCCTGGCGCTTGAATTCCTCCATGGAAACATTGGCTTTGATACCGTCGTCGAGCAGTGACCCAAGCCTCTCGATGGTGTCTCGGGTCTTCTCCATGGTGGCTGTCATCTCACTGTTGTCCGTCTGCACGTTCACCGTTGGCGCGGATACCACCGTTGCCGATCCCACGCCCATGGAGCGCGACACGTCGGCCGCCGTCAGCGATCCCACCGTGTTGTTGCGCTGTGCCATATCGATGAGTCGCAGGGCGGGCAGGAGCTGAGGGTTGTTTACGGCATTATGGTTGGCCACGAACTCACCCTCGTGCACGACACCGGCTTCTCGGCGGTAACGGTTGCCTCCCGTGAAGCCACCCTCGTAGTAACCGGCCTCCTGTGCCTGCTGCTGTTTCTTGATGGTGGCAATCTGTATAGCGCCGGCAGCCAGGGCGATACCGGCGGCAATAGGTGCCAGTACCATGTTGGCGGGGTAGGGCATACCGCTCATGGCAGATCCGTAGGCAGCAATGGCACTCATGGCCGTCTGGGCGATGGCCTGTGCAATCTGCATCTTCGCCTGCTTGCGGGCATACTTCGTCTTGATCTTGGCCACTTCCTTTTCTTTCTTCTCCTCAAGCTTCTTCGTCTTGGCGGTGTTGTTGCCGGCGGCAGATATCAGTTTCTCATACTTCTTCTCGGTCGTCGTTACCTCGTAGTCAGACTGGGTGGAGTAGTATGAGGACATGGCGTCCATGATGGGCGATACGGCATCGTAGGCTGCCTGCATCTTGGCGGCAATGCCATTGCACATCTCGGCCGTGGCCTGCGACATGGCGGCCATAGCTTCCTGGTGAGTGATGACACCTTCCTTCTCCATCTTCTTGATGTTGGCAAGGGTAGAAGCGTAGATGGTGACATCCTGCGAGAGGAAGGATCCGATCTTCGGTCCGGTCTCATGATCGTTGCTCCACTCGGCCTTGGCCTCATTCGAGGCGGTGGTGTAGATATCCGACGCATTTTGCTTGAACCGCTCATTCTTCGAGTTCTTCAGATCGTTCTCACTCTCCTCCTTGGCATAGTGAAGGCGGATGCCCTTGAGCATCTCCTGATACTCCTCCTCGCTTATCAGGGCTTTTTCGTGGAGGGTTTTAAGTCCGTTAATAGCAATTTGCTCTTGCTCCTTAACATCCTTTCGACCCCATTGCTCCCTATATTGGGAAAGCATTTCCGCGTAATGCTGTTGAAGATAAAGCTCCCGATCTTCCTCTTTTTTGTTTAATTCCGCCTTAGCATCCATCCATTCCTGCGTACCTTCCTGCAGAGCGGCAATTTTATCAGCCTGGGCAGACATGTCTATCTCAAAGAGACGCTCGTTAAGAGCCTCTTCATTTCTGTATATTTCAGACTGAGGATTATAGAAATCCTTATTGGCCTGATTTCCTTCCTCGTCTTTTCTCATAGCGATGTCAGACAACAGCGCTTTTTGATGATCTTCGGTTTTTTGTTGTTCTTCCTTAGCAATTTCATCCTGCCACTGACCATAATCAGTTCCGTATTTTTTATAAATTGTCTCAAGTGCCTTATAACCGTTTACCGCAATGTCATGCTGAGCATTCATGAAATCAGTATATGATTTCTTACCCTGAGAATATGCAAGAATGTTCTGCGCCTGCTCCTGATCGGTCTTTCCCTTGGCTTCTTTTATTTCTTCTTCGTACGCTTTCCTTGTCGTCGCTTTCATTTCTCGCTCATGTTTCTCAGCTGCAGCCTTTGCTTTCTCCCTCGCAGTTTGAGCAGCCTTCTGTTCTTTCGCTACCTTTTTGGGGTCAGTATAGGCAGATCCGCTTCCTCCACTGGTTCCAGGTTTATAAACGGGTATAGACGATCCATCACCACCTTTTTCTATTAATTTGTCGTAAGCAGCACGCACGCCTTTGTGCGCATCCATGTAGTCGTTGATACTCTTCATGCGATATTCAACCACTTTAAGATTGTCTCCGGCTTTTTTTGACAAGTCAACCCAGTGCTGTAGTTCTTTGTGCTTCTTGTAATTGTCTTCTGTTGGGATAGCATTTCCTATCATTGCCGACCCGTATCCAGTAGTGTATACTTGGTATGTAGTTGCGTTATATTTATCCGGATGTCTGTTTATTTCTGCTTGTACGGCTTTAGCGGAGTAGTTGTGCGCCTCTATCTCTTTTTGAAGGTCATATTCTTTTCCCCGAAGCTGTACCATTCTGTTATAGAGAGCCTGCGCCATAGCGGCATCATTAAGTCTTTCGACATATTCTTTAAGAGCACGGTTGTTGGCAGCTGTCAAATTAGCCTCGTTACGTAAGTTGCGATGATAGCCAGGCACAATCTTCTCCATAGCAATCATGGCGTTCTTTCTCTCGTTATAAGAATATACGTTCGAGTTTATGATTTTATTCAATCTTTCAATTCTGTTTTTCTCTTCCGCGGTATTCTCGTTTACCTCTTTTGAAGCTTCATTCATGTCATGGGCAGCTTCCTTAGCCTGTCTTACAGTCACAAGATTGTCATGGACCGCCTTATTATGGGCTACAATGGCATCAACAAGTTTATATATGCCGACACCAAGAGCAATGATAACGGCCGCCAATGCTGTGTAAGGATTAGTTACGGCTGCCATTCTCATTGCACGCATAGCCACGACCGCTTTCTGTATCTGCCCCGTTAGCACATAATACACTACTCTCAGAGCTCCAATTGCTGCGGCGTACATTCTACTTATGATGACCCCTGCCTTATGTCGTGCTTGCAATATTGCTTCCCACGCTGCTAAAGCCTTCGCCTTAATAGTTGCGGCATAGTACACTGCTGTTACTATTCCTATTGATACGGAAAGTAAAGCTAATGTTCGTATATGACTAGTTGTGAATGTAATCAATGTAGACAAAGTCTTAATCATTACAGACCCAGTTGATATCGTATATTTAGCCACTGGCATTAGTTGTTGGCCAAGTGCAATGGCTACTTCATTGAATTGCTTCTTTGCCATGTCCATCTCTGCCTGTACTGAGCTATTCTGTGTCTTAAACTCGTCAAGTACACTGGTCCCCTGCGAATAAGCTGTATTGGCTTCTGCTTGTGCTTTTCTAACCTGGTCAAGATGTGTCGCTACAGATGACAGTACACCTACGGCGCGTGTTCCGTCTAGGTTCATTGACTCGAACATTGGCGCCAATTGCGCAAAACCACCTTTGTTTTGCATTGACTGCAGGAAGTCGATCAATGCTCCGTTAGCATCCGTTTTGAGGAGATTTGTGAATTTCTTCACTTCTATACCTGCGATATTGGCGAACTTAGCAGGATCCTGAAACATTTTTGTTATAAGTTGGGAAAAGACAGTTGCCGAAGTTTTCTCTTCCTGCATGTTCTGATCTAGCGCAGATCCTATACCCATAATCTGCTGTTGGCTCATTCCAGCCTGCTTGGCGATACCAGCGAGGTCCGCTGTGAAGTCCACAATATATCCGGCATTTGCTGAAGACGACTGGGCCAGTTCGTTTATAGCTGAACCGGTTGCGAGCATGGCCCCACGGAGTCCTTTTGTCTTATCTTCTCCAAAGACCTGAGCCAGCTTTCCAATCTTGTCAACAGCACCGTCTCCGAGATCATCTCCCAAGGCCACGTTGATTTTGTCTGCTGCATCTACGAATTCCTCAATGGATGATTTGGATGAGATGCCAAGGCGGCCGGCAGCACCAGCAAGTTCATTGAGCTGTTCACGGCTTGTACGGGTGTCCATCTTCTTGAAGTCCTCATTCATCTCTACCACTTGCTGTTTGGTCTGACCGGTATATTTCTGAACATTGACCATTTCCTGGTCCATGTCAGCGAAGGCTTTTGTACACTGTCTTACCGTGTCGCTGAGACCCGTTACTGCTGCCCAGATCTGTGTAAAGGCTCCCCAATTTTTATTCAGCATATCGAAACCTTTTACGAACACGTTCCGGCTTTTGCTACTCGTTTGCAAACTGCTGTTGATTTTCTTTATCTCACCATCGAGTTTTCTTGCTTTCGCTGTCAACTTTTCGAATTCTTCGGTACCCTCATCGGTGCCTCTCAGTTGCTCCTTAACTTTCTTCAGTGAAAACTCGAGATCCTTAAGGTTTGAGCTGCTGATATGATCTAGCGTATTGTCTATGATTTTGTTCTCTTCGGCTATCTGGCGCTGATTCTTTATTGTTTCGTTGATCTCACGATTATACTCGTCAACGGACCCCCTTAGTTCACTGATACGCACATTAGCCTTCTGCAAAAGGTCATCCATCTGCCGATACTCATCGGCATCCGTAATGCCTTTCATCTGCTTTTTCAGATTCTTTACTGAGTTTTGCAGTTCACCAAGGCTGGCATGGTCAAGGTCTGATAACACGTCTATAGTATCCATCACTTGTCCCTTGTAAGTCTTTAGCTCCGATGTCGCCTGTTTTATCTCTCTATTGATTGCCTTAAGGTCTGTTGGCTCATAATTTCCGCTTTTTAGCAGGTCATCCTTTTTCTGCTTAAGGTCAGAGAGCTTGTCGTTTAGAATCTTCACCTCATCCTTCGCTTTTTGGGCGTTGAGTGTGACAATCGTCTCAAATATCTGTTGATTCTTTGCCATAAAAAATGCTACCTTTGAGTTTTACCCCAAAGGTAGCATCTTTTGGTTTTGTTATAAAATACCATTATGGCTTGAATTTCGTTATATATCTTGCCATCCATTTTGCATGGAGATACTCCCGCCGACTTTTTTCCAGTCTGCGTTTTCTTTCCTCATCACTAATCTTTGGTTTATCCCTGTCGCTCCTTAGAATAAGCCATCCGATGAACCAAGATATTAAAAGTGTTGCGAATGCTTCCATAATTGAGTATCTTTTATTTCTACCGCAAATATAAGCATTTTCCCGCACACTTCCAAATATTTCGGCCTTTATTTTCATCATAACATTGAAAATGGCCACTGATCACAACCGGATCTTCTTCCCCTCAGAGTTTAATACGCCACCACCGAACATGGCGCTCAGTGTCTCCGACAGAAGTCCCTGGTAGGCTTCCCCGAAGAACGCCGCCTCCCAGTCGTTGAGCCGGTGGATGGAATAGAGGTATTTCTTCGAGAACCAGTCACGGGCCTTTCGGTGTCCTCGGCCTTTGTTCCATTTCCTTCCACGGAGGAACTGCAGGCCGTTCTCATCGTCCTTTCCCGAGTTTCCCCGCCGATATCCGTTGCCGGTACCAGCCGCCACATAGAGGCCGTACTCCATGAAGCGGTGCTCGATAGTGGTAGACTCTCCCGGGGACACCATAGCCTGGATGGTGTTGTGCAGCCTTCCGGTGTCATATACGGGAGGGGAGAAGGCCATCATCTTCTCCTGCCAGAATTTCACCATGGCTTTTGCCCAGCCACGCTCATAGTCCTCCCGGTCCTTGTCTGTCTTATTCCCTTTGAGATTGATTTCAACCATTGTCTACCCAGTCATTTTCGTTATAAGCCAAGTCCACGGGCTCATCATTGTTCAACATGAAATAAAGTCCCGTCACTCCGTTCATGAAGTATTGAGGCAGTTCCTGGGAGTATACGCGCTCTATATCCAGGTATTCCAGAGAGTCACCATATACCAGCTCGTCCCTATCATGGATGAGACGGGAGTGGATCTGTCTGAAGAGCCTACGACAGAGATTCATCTTTGCCTCGCGATCCTTCATGTCATCGATGCGATATCCGGCGACGATGAATACCGTGTATACGTCCTTCCGAAAGAAGCTTACTCCGTTGGAATAGGTGTTCTGCGATGTCGTGTCGTCGACGAGGATATAGTTCTGCTGTATCCGGAAATCAGCCATCATATCCTGCAGGCCACCCATACCCGAACAGAATCCCGTCTTGAACCCATTCTCAACGGCAAGTTTATTCTGCTTGCCGAGCCCTTCAAGGTAGCCATAAATGTCAAACAATTTCTCCTGTGCCATCTATTCCTCCATTTTTACGTATTGATTATACAAGATCTGTCCATGGGGATTAAAGTTCACGATCTTCACCTTGTATCCTTTCGTTCCCCATTTCCACCAAAGGAAGTGGTGCTTATATTCTCTGTATACGAGGGTGACCAATGAGTCACGTACGCTGTATGTAAGAATGGTATCGGGAGGCTGCATGGAGAGATGAAAACGGGCCCAGCGGTCCGAATATTCATATACTCCCTGGTGCTTACGTTGGATCCGTACAGTATCTCCGACAATGGTCCCGGATTTCTGCTGGGATTCTATCTGCGCGGGTTTCAGTCCAAGATCTTTCAGAAGTTTCTTGTCAGCGATCTCTTTTCTGTATGTCCTTCGCTCCAGTGGAACAACAGAGGATGTCGTAACGGGGACGGAATCTCTTATCGTACCTCTTTTGAGCACGGGGCCTTCCTGTACCTTGGCAAGATCTGCCCTCGCCTGTTCAAGTTGCTCTCTCGTTTTTCTCTCCTTGCTTCCATAGAAGGATCCGACGGCAATAATGATGGCGATGAAGGCCATGTAGATGATATCACGTATTTTCATAAGCTCTTGTATTCTTTTTCAGCGTCAAAACACGGACAATTCTTCACCCACTCCGACGGCTCGATGATCCCGTCATGGTTCAGGTCAGGACTCAGATCCCGATGGCCGCAGATCCTGCTGCCGGGGAACTGCTGCCGCAGTTTCTTCAAAAGTCCTACCAGGGCTCTTTTCTGCTCCGGGGTTCTCGTATCCTTAGACTTCTTGCCATCCGCTGTCAGCCCGCCGACATAGACGACACCGATGGAGTTGGCGTTATGGCCATAGACATGGGCGCCGACCTCGGCCACCGGCCGTCCCGCGTGCACGCTGCCGTCACGGTATACGACATAATGATATCCGATTCCTTTCCAGCCCCTTGCCTTGTGCATGCGGTCGATATCGGCCACCGTCACGTCCTTTCCTTCCGGCGTAGCGGTGCAATGCACTACGATCAGATTAATCTTTCTCATTTTTCCCTTCCTTTTTGGTTCAAATTCTCATCAATGATATTCTTCACCTCACCCAGTTTCGTATTGATATAAACGCTTACGCCGAATACGGAACCGGCATACACCAGCGTCTGGGCTACATACCACAGCACACTGTCCTTCACTTCGTAATGATTGAGGAAGAAGCACAGAAAGGTCAGCAGGACACCGCTAATGAGCATCCCGATGGCTGAACCGTACTGGATCCATTCTTTTGTATTCCTCTGCATAATCTTGCTTTTTTTGTTCATCACAAAATTAGCTAAAGACCATTCCAAACAAAAATACGGTACCGGAGGATTATTCCATTCTCCGATACCGTATCAACTCCGTCCTACAGATGATTATTTCGAGACCCCGAGCCATGCGCGGGCCTTGTCTGCCGCCGAGTCAGCGAAGGCGCAATACTCCTTCCACGCGTCCGCATATTTCGTAGGATCCGTCTGGTAATGGCGTTGCAGGGCCAGCTCCTCCGACAGCTCGTAGCGTGTGCGCATGATGGCGTTGGCCACGTCATGGTAGTTTGTCGGATCACTACAGTCACGGATATATCCGCCGTCCGCCTCTTCGCCCTCATACTGGTAAGCGGTGCAGGTCTCCGGAGTTGTCTCTGATCCTTCCGGCGCCTCCGGCTGATAGTTCTCGACGACCGTCTCATTGGGGTACAGGATAATCCGTCCCTCGTCATACTTCTCGAATGTGCGCTGTTTCAGATACACAGCTTTCTTCAGTTCACTCATATCATGTAAATTTAAAGAATGTCTGTCCGTTCTTGCCCTCGAACTGTTGTATCACGGTAGGGGCGGGAAGATCCTCTACGGAGAAATCGTTCTCCGCCTGGTCGATGAGGATCTTCGATCCCGTAAAGCTGTAATATTCCGCGTCGACGAGTGAAAGGTTTCCGTCCTTGTCCCGTTCCTTCTCGAACTCATATCTCTCGATAGTGCTGCCGTCACTGTTTCTTTCCTCAATGGTTTTCAGGATCTTCTTAAAG
Organism: Prevotellaceae bacterium; assembly: GCA_029226205.1. GTDB lineage: Bacteria > Bacteroidota > Bacteroidia > Bacteroidales > Bacteroidaceae > Prevotella. Next base: position 15,439 of record JAQXXT010000060.1, on the reverse strand, counting down.
CGGATAGCGAGCACTTTTCCCGGCACTGTTTTCGTGATCTCCTGGATATGACCGTTTGAGTCGGGGACATTCACGGTTACGCGGGTCTTGTCAATTTTCGACTCCTCTATCTTGTAGTCGAGGAGCAGGATCTTACAATCCCAGTATTGGGTTTTACCCCCCCCCGTTTACACTTGTTAACATTTTGCAGATACTTGAGAATTTCAATTTCTGCTGGGCCACCATACCCTCGAAAGGTGCCTTGATACGGTGGTTCTTGATAATTTTACCTAAAGATCTTTCCATTCCTATAGATTTGAATAAGTTGATGCAATTAACGTGCTTAGCGTAACCGAAGCGAGAGGCCTGAGAGATCCTTATCTCCTCCTCTGTCTTTCCTCGTTTCCTAAGTTTATGGACATGCCGGCAGAGATCTTGCTTGTTGCGTTTTCCGAGCAGGACGCGGTCATGATAGAACACATACCCGATGATTCTTATACCAGTGTACGTGGGTCTGACATTATAGTCCTTATTCATGACAACATGATAGTCTCTTGCCAGTACCATGATGATGATGACCTTAACGATACCCAGGAAAGTCTTGTCAGAATGTCTTATAATGATATTGTCCACAAACCTCAGGTAATGCCGGAGCCCTTCCCGGGCATATCCCTTGAATTTCTCAGCAAGGTATGCCGGTCCCTTACAAAGATCCTCATAGTCTTCCCTTGTCGACGCCGTTACGATCCTTCCCTCAATATATTTCCGGGTCCAATAGGCCATCTTCTCCTGATCCTCCGCGATATCAAAGAAACGCATGGCCTTACGGTCAAAATCCGCCAGATAGAGCTGGCCGAAGATCTGGGAGATCTTTATCCCCAGTGGTGCTCCTTGCAGGTAGCTGTCCACGACCTTATAGAGGATACGTTGCAGCCTTCCCGGTTTTACTTTCCTGGATATCTGTCTTTTCAGGATCTCATGATCCATCAGCGGAAAATAATGATGGGCGTCCATGGAAAGGTAGTAGTCGCATTCTTCCTGCGTCGATCCGAACAATTCGTTGCGCAGGGAGCAGAGCAGGGCTTTCTGTCCCATGTTCGGCCTTACCGCCGGGCATTGCCAGGCGATGTAGTCATACAGTGTCGGCTCATAGGGCCTGATGGCCGAGGCTTCCAGTACATGGTCATGGATAGGAGCTTTGGCGAGTTCCCGGCGTTTCCTTTCCATAACCGTCTTGGATACATACGGGGAAGGCTTCCAAGACTCATTGATGAGTTCCGATTGGACACGTATGAGGTTTTGTTCCAGCTTACTCTCGTAGCAGCGGATATTTTTCCTCTTGTGCTTATCCTCACTGAATGAGTCCCATGACCGTTGGATATTGTCCAAAGTCTCAGCCTCCCCGTTATCGTGGATTCTTCTCATAACGGGCTTATATTTGCGTAAAGTAAAAAAGCGGGATCTTGGTCTGGGTCTATACAGGAAGGAATGCTTCCGTGTGTCTGTTGGTCTGCGTTGCAGACCGGCGGGTATGGCGCTCACGCTGTGGCTACGAGCCTCGCCGTCATCTTTCGATATTTTCCTCCATTGGGAGAGGCGCACTCCGTTCTCTCATATATCATTCTGCACTTTAGAGGACAGCACCGTTGTTCGCCCTGGCGTTCGAGGGCTCATTGTTACCATTGAGGCACCCGGGGCCCGCATAGCCAGCGTTGTTCGCATTGCCGAGAGCAAAAAGGCCGCGAAGACCGGAGCTCAGGAGTTCTGCCTGCCATCTTTTGTTGGAAATGGCGGTGCAAAGTTACAACTTTTCCGTGATACAACAAGTCAAAGAGCGCTTTTATTTTCATCTTTACAGTAGAAAATCCTATTTTAGGCGGATAAGGCGATATACCCCTCCGGGCTGCGCCCGTCCCTCAATCCTTCGGGACGGGGCCGCGCTGATGGCGCGGCGGTGTACTTTTGTCCCCGTCGGCCAGCCCTTGCCCGCTCCGTTCGCCTAGGCATACCACGTAGGCTCCATGCTCCAGTCCTCCTCTGATTCGCAGAGGACAGCACCGTTGAGCGCCCAGGCGTACGAGGGCTCAACGTTACCATAGAGGCACCCGGGGCCCGCATAGCCAGCGTAGTACGCATGGCCGAGAGCAAAAAGGCCGCGAAGACCGGAGGTAAAGCCTGGGTGAAAGAATCCGTCACAGTAATAGGTTGACTCCGACGCGCCGAAGGCGGTAGGGAAGAAGTTCAAATTGGCCAGATTGGCCTTCTTCGTGTATTGCCATCCGCTTGCGGCCGGGATGGTGCCTACCTGTCTCAGTCCTGTCGTCGTTCCCGTCGGCACGGCATCCTTCGTCCATGTCTTGAGTCCATACACGTTGATGGTAGCGTCTGAGTTATACGTAAGTACTGTACCATGGCGCATGCACCAGATATAATGATAGAAGTTCTTCAGGCCGAAGAACACGGGGATGTTATTGATCGTCAGTTTCGTCCCGTCACCCTTGTCGATATCCTTCGAGAACACGCCGGTGACATCTCCTTTCTCGGCCAGTGCGTCGATATCCAGGAATCCGTACTGATTGCCAAACTGAGCGCTTACGTCATCAACGCCGGGGCCGAGTCCGCCCTGATACAGACCGTCTGCCGTCTTCGTTGCGTTGAAGGCTGCCTGTATGTTTCGGTTATGGAAGATGATACGACAGAGCACTCCGAGTACGAAAATCACCGGATCCATCGTTGCTCCCCAGCGATCACCATTCTTTTCCGCGCAGCGCTGCAGCTGGTCCTCAGCCACGTTGACGACGGGCTTACCGAGCATCGTGTTCCATTTGGTATCATAGGATGAGTCATTTGTACCACCTCGGTACTGTGCCGTGCGGTTACAGAAGCTGACAAGGATATTGTTCGTGCGGTCCAGGGCGCTGGCGCCGCTGGCGCCCATAGATGCCACGGGAATTCGGTAGTTCCAACGGCCGGGGATCGGCGCCGTCGAGACAGCCTCGTATTCATATGTGTCGTCTTCCCACTGGGCATAATAGAAAGGGATATTCCAGCCCCACTGATAGTGGCCCATGGTCCCGTCGAGCTTCGCGGCTCCTCCGCTCGCGAACTGAAAGTGATTACTTGACGAGAGCTTGCGGCGGCTGTGGTCGTTCTGTACCAGATATCCGCCGAGACCGAGGATGCTCGGCAGTTGCGCCAGCATCTTCAGGTCTCCGACGGGCTCGCCCTCCGGGGAGGCGTTGGTTTTCTTCCACCGGCATCCGCAGTAAGGGGTCTTATCCTGTACCGCGGATATGGGGACCATGCCCACTTTCTTGGAGGTCTTGTCGTAGCTCAACAGCTCCATATTGGCGTTGATATCCGCAAAATCCTCAATCTTGTCAATCTTTGTTGCATCCATATTCTATAATTTTTCGTTTGATTATCCACAATAAAACATTACCCAGTATCCACCCATCATCACAAACTGGGCACTGATCGCCCCTAGATCGAGCTCTTTGTTTGTCTCTAGCGTGTTTGAGTTGGCCGCCATGAACCGGTCGACTACTACTTTTCCTCCATGAACGTATACGATATCTCCGTTGCTTACATAGGTCGAAAGAGACTGCAGTTTCAGTGTCCCGATATTATTGTATACAGAACAATCTCCTGTATGGGTATAGGTCTCTCCCAGACTGATCGTCTTGCATGTGAGCGTTAATCTGTTTGTAAGGGCGCGCTTGAATACAGCGGAATCAGCACCGACATAAGGCGTTCCGACGCCTGTACCACTTATAATCGTACTATAACCTTCCTCTGATCCTTTTACCGTAATATATCCTCCCGGCGCCTGTTCTAGCCCGTGTTCCAAGTTCGTATACTTGGAATGGTACATGATCTCGATATAATTTCCCAGATTCATGAACCCGGACCCATCAGTCTCATTATAGCTGACTTCTATTTTGTAATCTCCGGATCCGGCCGAGAAAGAACCTGAAGCGGTGATATCCTTGAAAGTGCCGCCCGTAGCCTGCAAGTTGGTCACGTACGCGTTTCCTTCCTTGAAATCGATGGCCACCATGGGGCGCCAGTCGCCCTCTCCTCCGCTATCATAGGTGTTTACGTCGAAGTTGGTATAGTCGTAGCTATACTGGAAGGCTTTCTTGCTCTGGTCGTAATACCTGCCGTATTGTGATATCATCCAGTCGCCGGTGAATACGGCCGAGGCGATCTTTCCGAAAGTGGCCATCACGATCCGGGCGATCACGATCTCGAAGGTTTGGGCTGTCCTCCATACGGTTGACGTAGAAGAAGGCTCATCACCTGTACTTGTGCCGTTCGCTCTCTGGATGTAATAGGCATTCTTGTAACTGACTACGGGGACCAGCTCATCCGTACGGGTGTAGGTCTTTGTTTTGTCCCATTCTCCGGAGAGGAATGCCATAGGACCCAGCTTTCCTTGGTTGCCCTGCTCGCCTTTATCACCTTTCTCTCCTTTATCGCCCTTGTCGCCCTTGTCTCCTTTATCACCTTTCAGGTCTTTTTCGTTCAGACAGAAGGCCGTTATTACGGATCCTTCTTCCATCTTCGGCTCTGAGAGGATGAAGTTACCGACCTTGTTGGTCCACATGGCCACAAGTACGTACCCTTTATTGGAGGAAGACACGGTGAAAGTATTTCTGACCTGCTGCCACGTTCCAACCGTGATGTTGTTTGTCGAACTTCCGTACCGTGAAGCAGTGGCACCTTTTGTCGTGTCCCCTTCATCCAGCACCCTGTTTTTCCCGTCAGCGCTGATTACCTCTACCTGAAAAGCAAGGCTTGTACTGGAGAGAATCCATGCGCTGGCTGTATACGTATGCCCTGGTTCCACCGGAACCATGAAGTAGGCACCAAGATAATGGCCGTCTGGCGCGTTGGTATCCTTGAAGTCATCATCCGTAGTCGTCACCTTCCATCCTTTACTCCCGTTGTATCCGTCCACTACTGAGTAATGTCCCGTCTCCGGGTAGCTCGGATGCCGGTAGTTAATTCCGTCCTCGGTGATGGTGGCAATAGTGTCAAGGGCGGCGCCTCTGAGGAGATTCCTCCCCATGGGGGCACCATCCTTGCCGTTCTCGGGCGCAGGCATGAGCTTGTCTATTGCAGTGATGTTCATAAGCTATCGTGTTGCCTCGATGCGTACGGCGATACCGCCATGCTTCGAGATATTCTCATAGGTAAGCGTGTCCTTGGTGACATCTAAAAGGACATTTCCGTCGTTGTCAGTGAAGACATAGGAGAACGTCCATCCGTCAGATATCTTTCCGCTCGAGCGGTCATAGACCTTCGGGTTATAGGTTACCGTCTGCCCCTTTGCCACGCTTTGGGAGGCGATATTCCGTCCCGGCTCAATATAGTAAGGATCATGGATATCCGATACGTCCGTCGTGTAGTTATAGGAGTTCCCCTGGTATGTGGCCACACAGCGGAAAATCTCCGTACCCTCCACGCCGGCGTTATAGAGTTTCAGTGTGGCGCCGCTGGCTTCCTGCATCTTGTCAACGGTCTTCACGTCGGTCCATTTGCCTTCCTCGAGGCGCTGCCACTGGTATGTAGCGCCTTCCACGTTGATGCCGGCACGCTGGAGATAACAGGTCAGCTGCACCCAGTCGTTATCATTTGAGAGCGTCTTGTCACCACTGCCGTCGGCACCCTCCACCGAGCAGATCATCTTCAGCGTGTCACCAACGCTCATCTGAATGGGGATGAGCTGACTGCACACGAAATCCTTGCCCTTGTAAGAGGACTTGTAGTAGATATACTTATCGGCAATGGTATCACCGTCCTTCACAAGGTTGGCCTTGATCTTCAGCGCAGGGAATGTCTTGCCGTTCACCTCCACGCTGGTCACCTCGAAGGTATCCTTCCGGCTGTCCTTCACGGCGCCGGACTCGAGGATGCCGCCGTCATCGGTGATATTGCCGATATACCACTGCTGCCCCTCCGTCTCCGGTACGACGATGCTTCCCTCTCTCGTGGAGTAGGGCTGCGGGAAGAGAAGAACAGGATGTTTAGCGAAATCAGTGGCGATCACCGACTTCGTCGTAGGATTCCAGTACTGCTGAAGGCCCAGGCCGGTCTCACCTCCGGCCCATTTCACGCCCATGCCGGGGGTGATGGTGTCACCGTCCTCGAAGGCGTAGATATGATCTATGGATGATATCGTGTTCATGCTTCTGTCTTTTTGATGCTGTCAATGAATTTTCTTGCCTCCCAAGCGGAGATATATTTCGCCCCCAGCTGGACGGCTGTCGACACTCCGATGGTCGACAGATCTGCGGCATTCACGAGATATCCTTTCTCCTTGCTGCCCGTCCGGAACTGGGCGAGGCTGAGCCGCTCTGCCAATAAAGCGGGAATGATGTAGTATTCCATATTCTTAACTTTTAAGTTTAGTCAAACTCTTTCTCCGAGGTAGGAAACTGCCCTACGATGGGATTACCGTCGCTGTCCGTCAGAACGGTGCCGTCGGCGAGGAGAATAGGCACGTAGGCGCTTTTCTCCCTGCAGATACCGCCGAGTTCATGGTTTCCCTCCATCTTGTCACGGTCGATATCCTTCTCCGTGCCGTTGCCGAGACTCTTCCATTCAGCGTCGGCGTTCTCCCTGTAGAAGAGTTCTATGTCGAAGTAACGCTGCGGATCCGTGATGTTCCCCTGCCGGTTCACAACCTTGGCGACGGCCTTGGCGTGCTTTGTTGTCGTGAAGATATACTGTGCGTAGGCAAACTCATAGTTGTCCTCCCACTGACCGTACCACCGGCGCAACAGCGTGGAGGCGCTCTCCTGCTGACTCGTATCCGTCTTCAGCCAGGCTGTCACCCGGAGGGCGACACGCTGGATGAAATCGACGTTGACTATGATCCGGCCGGTGTCCTTTCCGCTGACATACCAGAGGTTGTTTTCGGGTATGATATCCGTCCACGCTTTCTGGTCCCAGTCGAACACCTGCCATTTATAGGCTGCCTTGTCGCCAAGATCCGCCGTGCCGTTCCTGAGTACGGCCACGATGGGGAACTGCTGGTCGTCACCGTAGGTCTTGAAAGGAGAGAAATTCATCTTCGAGTCACACTGCAGCTCGAGGATGAGGTTTGTCGATGTCTCGTTCTCCGTCACGCACTCCTTCTGCCAGGTGAAATGGCTTACCTCGTTACGGAGGGCGTTGTTGTAGTCTCCGCGGAACTCCAGCCGTACCAGATTACCCGGGGTCACGTTACTGCCCAGCAGGAGCGTGTGGTCATCCTTGAGGGTGTAGTCTGTGCCTTCGGTCAGCTGCGTCTCTTTCCCGTCGCTGACCAGTGTCACCGTCCATACGACGTTGATCATTGATGTGGCATAGTCGCCGGAGGGGACGTTGCCGTCCGGATCCGTGATATAGAGGTGCGGACGCAGGCCGTAGGGCGTCAGCGTACGGTCGGGGACGAACTCCGAGTTCACCGTGTTGTATTTCTGTATCCAGCTGCCGCCCGTCTCCTCCATGGAGAAGGCGAAGCTCAGCGGTGAGTGGACCACCCTGCCGCCGGTACGTTTCATTCTCATATTTCTTGTCTTTTAATTCACGATGGTATAGCTTTGATCATACTGCGACCCGTCGGGGAAGGCGACCGTAATCTTGAAGCCCACCTTGCTGCCCGCCGTCCATACGCCGGGGAGATCCTCCGTGGAGGAGATATCGATGGAGTAGGTATGGATATCCTTGTGCCTGGTGTTCCAGGCCGTGTCGCCCTCGTTGTCGTCGCTCTCCCGTGTCCATGTCGGACTGCAGCCTTTCAGCTCCGACTCCCGCAGCTGCATCTCGGCGTTCCATACCGTCGCCTGCAGGGTCGTCGTCCACCGGCTGCCGGCACGGAACCAGTTGCCCGCCGTGGAGATGATCTCCACGCTCATGTTGCTGCCGCCGAGGATGCAGGTCCAGTCGGTATTGCCGTATCTCGGCTCCGATCCCTTCGAGGAGGTCACCGAGCACTGCCAGTAGCAGCCCTTCCACCATACCCGGTCACGGTAGTAGCCGTTGGCCGTGCTGTCATAGCCGTTGACATAGGTGCGGTCCTTATCCCACTGACCGCGGTCACGGGCCTGGTAGACGGGCTTGCCGTTATAGTCCAGGAGAATGAGATTTTCGGTGATGATGGTCTTGGTATAGACGCACGGCTGCTCCTTGCTGATCCGTCCGTCGGCGATGAGCTGCCGCACGGCGGCGATATCGGGAGGCAGTCCAACGAAGGCGGCATAGTTGCTGCCTGTCTGAGAGTCTTCGAGTATCGGCTTGCTGACACCCTGAAGGAACAGCCACCGGCCGTCCTTCGAGGATACGTACCAGCTGCTCTGGCGGCTCTCGTCGACGGTGTTGCCCCATCGGATCACACGGGCGGCGGCCACTGGCTCGTAGTTTTTTCCTCCGGGCACGTCGGCGTCCTTATAGAGGGAGCATACGGCCTGGTTCTTGTCCGTATCGATGGAGTCGATCCGCAGCCAGAAGGAGCGGAATGTCTTTCCCTTGTCGAGGTTATTGACCTTGCCCAGGAGGATATCGTTGACATGGAAGGTCACACGGTCCTCACTATACTCCTTACGGAAGGTCAGCGTATACTGGTCCAGGTCGGTGTGCTCCACCTTGTCGATGATGCCCTTGTCGGTGAACCAGGTGTCCCCCTCGAGGACATTCTGGTGGTTGAAGACGAGCTCGTTGAAGATGGCGGATCCGTCGACGGTGATGCTGCCGCAGTGGATACTGCCGTCGGCGTCCAGTCGGATCTGCCCGCTCTCACCGATGACACAGCCCTTGAGAAACGTGATAATCTCCGAGGCCGTGTCCTCCATGTCCTTTCTCAGAAACGGGGCGTTTCTGAGGTAAGAGAGGAGCTCCAGGAAGGCCGTACCGATGCGGTAGGCCGTATTGGCGTACGTCCTCCGCTCGTCACGGATAGAGGTATAGTCTTCCTCCATCTTCTGAAGCATCTGTATCGGGGTCAGTTCTGCCATATCTTCTTTCGTATGTTTCTAAAGCAAAGTTATTAAATAATCCCCATGGGGAAAAATACGTCTCGTTTCCCTATGACTTGGCGCGGATCCTCTCCAGTTCCTCTGCCTCACGGGCCTTGGCATCGAGCTCTGTCAGCGCCCGCCAGCACTCAAGACCGAGGACGGTATCCTCCTTCGTAATGTCTCCGCCGGTGAGGGCACGCAGCTGTACGTTATACAGCTCGATGAAGTCCACGGGGGCGGGCCCGTCGTCCCCGTCCTCCGGTGCCGCACGGAAGAAGTGGGGGAAGGCTTTGGCCATGACCCGTTTTACATGGCCATACCAGAGCATCACGCCGATGCGCTCTCCGGGGGTCAGCGTCACCTCCTCCACCTTATGGCCATGATCGTCCACGGCGTCGCCGTATCCGGCGGCACGGCCGTGCTTGTCACGGTAGAGCCAGATGGCCACGTTGTCCAGCCACTCCATGTCCATGGTGGAGATGAAGAGCTGGTAATATTTCTCCGCGTTCAGGTACTCCCCGAAGGTGACACTCGTCTGGAGCAATGGGTCGGCCGCGTGAAGGCCACAGACAACATCCAACCTATTGTCCATGGTCTCCGGTTGGCCGGTATATTCTAATATATCGAGGAAACTCTGTATCTCCCATGCTTGGAGATACACCACTCTCTGCCGTCCGCCCGCCTCCGTCAGGCAGCGCCAGCCGTAGCGTGTGCGGCGGTCCACCTTGATATGGCACAGACGGAGGAGGATGAGCGTCTTCAGCTTCACGGGATCATCCTCAACGGCCATGAGGTCGAAGACGGCGCGCAGCTGTTCCTGGCTCATCTCCTTCCACGACGTGGGGACGGTGAAATTGATCCTCACCTCCTCTTTCTCCTTATCCACCGAATACGAAGCCGGCTTTGTCCTGGCTGTTCTGGAATCCCTCATAGTGATTTGCCTTATAGTTGCTGCTTCCGCGGTAGAGAGCGAAGATATCCGCGTTGCCCTCGTCGTCCATGGCGAGCATCATGCGGCGCCACGTGACTGACCGCTTGCACCCTACGCCCTGCTTCTCATACATGTCCGTCAGCCTGGTGACACACTCTATGATCTGACCATACTGCTCCCTCTTCATCTTCTGAGTGTCGTTACGGCGGAAGGCGTCGAGGATATCGTCGGCCTGGGCGTCGCCGATGGCCTCACGAACGAGGCAGTCGAGTCCCTCGATGGAGGTCTGCATGTTCTGCCAGTCAGTCCATGTGCGGGGCTGCGGACGGTTGTAGAAGAAGGCGAAGAGGTCGTATACATGGGGGATGGCGGTCACCGCCAGCGTCGTCGCTCCCCACGCCTCGGACCTCAGCGTCCTGAGCATGATGGCCATGCTCTTCAGTTCCGCCGTCCTCAGCTGGCCCTCAAGGGCGTCGACACGCTGCTTGCTCGCGGGCGCCACGTTGTCGTTGCTCACCACGCCGAAGCCGGTGGGAGTGAGCACGAGGTCGAGCTGCCGGAGAACGGAGAGGAAGGCATGCTGGCAGACGTACTTCTTTACGGATCCCATGAGAAGGCTGGTGGACTTCTGTTTCTCCAGATAGGACTCGCCCTCCGGTCCGAGGACGGCCGTCTGCAGCCATTCCTTCTGTTCCTCGATGGCTGGCTGGACCATATCGAAGACATTGTCTTGGGCGCTCGTGCCTACGGGCAAGGACCGCTCAAAATCTTCCTTATTGATTGTTATCTCCATTGTCAATGCTGTTTGAGTCTGTGCTTACTTTCTTCTGGTCCTTCTTCTCGTCGAGAGTCGTCAGCTGGATCATCGGGACATCCACGGTATACTTGTCGGACCATCCGTTGTAGTGGAGGATCACGTGGTAGGGCTTGGACATCACGTCGTGGAAGGGCTTCTCAATGGCCTGCTTGAGGGTGAAGAGCTCGCGCTTGTCGGATCCGGAGTTGTTCATTTGGCTCTTGCCGGGGGTGGCGCCCACGAGATTCGGGTGCACGCCGAAGGCGAAGCAGATGGCGTTGGCCGCCTCCTCCATGTCGTCGCTCCAGTTGCCGCCCTCCTTCTTCGAGCCGTCGGTGATGGTGTTGATCCTCACCATACGGTTCTCCTTGCCGTTGGGATCCACGTAGTAGCTGCTCACGAGGGCCTTGCCGGCATTCTGTACGCCACAGACGAAGTCGATGATGTTCTGCTTCTCCTTCTCCTTGCGCTGCTTGCGCTTCTCGGGGTCATTGATGCCCTCGTTGTCGCAGACATTCTCCCAGTAGTCCTCATGCACCTCGATCTGCACTCTCGGAGCGGAGGTGTTCTTGATCATGAAGCGCTTGGAGATGCCGATGAGCCGGTAGATGTCGAGCCATGCGTCACGCATGGCGCTCGACCAGTAGGGCACTGGGTAGTACTGCCGCCCCGGTGTTGGCATAGCGCTGAGGATGGCGAACTTTCGGTCGCGTACGGGGTGCTTGCGGATAAGGCCGGTCACCGGATCGGGACGGCGGCCCATGCGCACCTCGAGGTCTCCCAGCGGATCCCAGTAGTTGAGCAGAGGTATGACCTCTATCTGATCCTCCTCGAAATGGCCGATACGGAAGTCACCGAAGAAGACATGCTCGATAGTTCCGGACTGCGTCGACGGGGCGTACTCGAAGCGGACGTAGCAGGCGTCCTTGTTTCTCACCTGCACGATCTTCTTCCCGTCCCGGCTGAGGATGATGCACGTCACGCTGAAATAGTAGAACTTCATGTCCGTGCACTGTTCCATGAAGCACTCATTCAGCGAGTTCGCCAGGCAGAAGTCCCGGATATCGCTGTCGTCGGTGTCCTTGTGGGTCTTGCGGTCGACGAAGCGGATGCCCTGGCCGTAGCAGGCGAGGATATTGAAGCTCTGGCACTGTGCCGTGATCATGTTGCCCAGGAGGATATCCCTCACCCTGTAGGGGAGCATGTCGTCGGCGCCGAAGGGCACGTACTTGTATTCCACGCCGCCTACGGTGATGGGCCTCACGTTCACGGCACCGTTGTCCTCGTCGAAGACGTCGGAGGAGTTCGCGCCGTACTCCGTAGCCAGGGAGTTGACGGCACGGCCTACGCCCTGGGGGACTACACGGTAGTGCTCCGTGTTGCCGCTCTTTCCCGTACGGGCCAGCGTAAATTCATTCTTACTCATAGATATACCTTTCTTCCGTTGATCTCATAGATGAATATTTCGGGCACCAGGCGCATTTCCCGGTTCAGGGGATTGACAAGTCTGACATATCCGCCCTTCCAGTACTGGTGATGGACGAGCCATCCGTGGTATTCCACGCGGTGGCCGTCGCTCTTCCACGCCTTGATGTTCAGCGTCTGCCGGCGCTGGTAGGCGGAGTCCATCAGCCGCTGCATCTCGCTGAAGTGGATAGGGGAGGGGCCTTTCATAGCAGGAAGAGCATTGCGCCGAAGATTCCTCCGAGGGAGGTGGCGGCGAGGTCAAGGATATCAAAGTCATCCTCCCGCTCGTCGTCCCACGCCTCTTTGATGAGCCCGGCAAAGAAGGCGGCGAAGATTCCGAGGGTGGCGGCCAGCTCCCTGCCCACGCACGGTTTCACCGTGATGGCCATGAGGGCGGCCAGTATGGCACCCACGATGAAATGGACGTATTTGTCGCTGCCGATGGCGCAGAGCCATGCGGCAACGCGGTTGTACAGTTGTTCTAATTTCTTCATATTTTGTGTTGGTTTTGATCAGTTGAACGTGTAGTCGAAGGTGTCGTCGAAGATGCGGCCCTCACGCTGCAGGTCGACGATGTTGTGGTTCTTTCCTGCCGGCTGGTAGGTGAAGGTGAAGCGCGGCAGCTCATCGGGATCGTTCGTCTGGTCGCTCTTCGACTCGGTGATGATCACCTCACGGCCGATCTGCGGTTTGTCATCCCTGAAGGTTACAATCCGGATATAGGACGAGCGCAGCACCTCACCGAACCAGTCGGCCATCTCCTCGCTGAGGACGCCGGTGTCGGCCTTGAAGGACCGTGTCTCGGTGATGCTGTAGTTCTTGTTCCGGCCCTCTATGTAGGTCGTCTCACGCTTGAACGACGGGCTCTTGGTCAGTGTGCCCGTGCAGTACATCAGTTCCTCGCAGCCGAAGGAGTTGACGAAGAGGAGGACAGGGGCGCAGTCGGGATTCTCCAGATCCAGCTCATACTCCTGGCGGCGATCTCCGGCCGTCACGGTATAGGAGATGAGCGTCTTACCGTCCTGCTTGTAGCCCCCCGGGCTTACGTCGATGGTGGTATACTTCGACGTGCCGCCGATCTTCGTGGCCGTGAACTCCTTTGTAGTCCCGTCGGTGTACATGGCCATGACCGTGGCGTCGTCCGTTCCCGTATAGTGGAGATACTCCAGACGGCCCATGGACGTGGTCTTGACGCCCATGAGGAGCGTAAGAAAATGCTTCTGGCAGAAGTCATCGCAGCTTGTCGGGATATCGGCCTCACAGTAGACGGCTTCGAAGGTCATACTCTCTGTGGACAGCTGCTTGCCGTCGGTGTCCTCCTCGGTGAGGGTCACGGCCACGGCGCTCACGAGGGCCCCCTTGACGTAGGGTGTCAGCAGGTCGCCGAGGTCACTCATCGTCACCACGGTGTCCATGGGGAAGAGATACTCGGAGAATATCTCCTTGCCGTCCACGCTGATCTTCACGCCGAGTCTGTAACCCGTCAGGGCTACAATGAGATCGGGGATGTTACGGGAGAAGTACTTGCCCGAAAGGCCTTGCTTAATGGTGATACTCATAGTTCTTTCTTTCTATGAGCAAAGGTAACACAACACGTGAAAACAGAAAAATACCGCCCCGGCCTCACGGCTGGAACGGTATTCATATATGTAAAAAAATGTCTCTACATCAATGGGCGCATATCGCGCCAAATGGCCCATTTCACCGAGCCGTCGGCGAGGGTGGCCATGTGGAAGCCGTGGGTCTTCAGCCATACGACGACGCTCACGGGATCCATCTCCATCATCGGGGCCGTGTCGGCGACGATCTCCTCGGTGGTCTTGAAGTCGGGCTTCAGCGGCAGGCCGTCGACGCTCTTGCCGGGAAGGTTCTCACGGCTCTGGAAATACTCGCTGAGCACCTGGTCCATGCACTGGAGCATGAAGCGCTGGTCCACGGGCAGGCCCTCGCGGTTGACCCAGTCACACCACTGCTGGATATCATAGCTGTCCTGTCTCATAGCTGCGCCCTCCTCAGTATCCTAAGCTCGTTCTCGGTATCCTTGAGGACGGTGATGCGGAAGCGGTAGCGCTCGCGCTCGTTGTCGTCCATCGTGGACCACTGGTCCTCCTCAAGGTCCTTGCGGACCTCCTCGAGGTTGTCAATCATGTTGCTCAGATGGTCGTAGTCGCAGAAGTCCTTGAGCAGGGCTACCATCTTGTCGTCCAATATCAGCTTTCTCATAACTCACCTCCTTCCTCTGTTTGGTCGACATTGAAAAAGAATGGCGTGATCACCGGCTCTTCCCTGCCGAGCGTCAGCCGGTAGTGGATCTCCGTGAACTCCATCCTCATGAAGTCCGCGGCGAGACTGTCGGTATAGAAATGATAGACGGCGAAATTGTCGAGATTGTCGCAGTCAATGCCCATCCGGATATTCACGGCCTTGCAGCGGGGGCGCAGGGCGTGCTCATTGTCGAAGAAGCGGCGCATGAACTTCATGAACTCCTCGAGGCCCTTCTTGTCGAAGAGGACGTTGCGGGCCTTCATGGCCATCATGATGCCGCGCTTCTGGATCTTGTTGGCGGGCTTCGCCGACCACACGTAGCGCAGCACGTAGTATCTGTCGTACAGAATATCTCTAATCATGGTTGCCTCCTTCCTTGCTGTCGTTAAACATCTCCTGCTGCGGGCGGACGACGCCCAGCACCTTATGGAACATGGCGAAGGCGATCTCCTTGCGCGGCGTCGTGGCCTTCGACACGGAGACCCTCGTCCACGGCTCGCCGTCGTTCTTCTCCCAGGTTGCCTCCACTTCGAGATTGCTGCCCTTGGGGAAGGCGGTATCGAGGATACGGCACTTACGCCTCGTCTCGTCGATGAAGCGGCGCAGCGCCTCGAGGGTGAAGAGGCGGTGGCGTGCGGCGACGAGCTCCGCCTGTGCCCGCTGCCCTTTCGTGCTCTTCTCGGAGTAGACATTCACTTCCGAGCAGAAATACCAGCTCATCTTCTTCATAGCTCGCCTCCTTTCCGTCTGAAGGTACCGCCCATGAGACCGGCCAGCCCCGTAAGGAGCATGGCGGCGCCGACGCTGTTCTCCGCCAGCCCTACGGCCAGCAGCATGAGGATGAGGATGGCGTGGGCCTTCAGCACCGTCATGCGGCTCACGGACTCACCCATGAGGATCGTGTAAAACTCACTCCTGCCGCGGAAGTAGCTCCTGAGCTCTCCCGCCTTCGAGGCTTTCGCCTCCTTGAATACGATTGACTTCATATTGCATCGT
>JAQXXT010000059.1 GCA_029226205.1 Prevotellaceae bacterium | reverse complement strand
CAGAAGGCCGGTGTCGACGGCTCCCGTCGTTTTCATATGTGGCTGAAGCCCGGGGAGTATGTCAAAGCGCCGCAGGGCCGTCAGGACAACACCCATTATAATGCCTATGGCGCTCATGTCATGGCGGGCGCCCTCGCGGATGCCCTCGGTGACGCCGTGCCCGCTCTGAAACCGCATGTCCGTCATTTCGACTATATCGTCTCTGATGAAGGTCGTGGCAATTATTTCACGCCCGAGGCTGCCGTCGCTGCCGCCCCGAAGGGAAAGACGACGATCCTCGTGCTTCATGGTTCTTTCGCTAAGCCCGTCGTGCCAAGGGGAAAGAAGATCACGTGGGTGATGTTCGACGGACTACAGTGGAAGTAGGGAACATGATAAATCATGTTCCTACCTGTTCATTGCCCATACGAACCCTTTGGCCGTACGGATGCCGTTGTCCATGAAATGATTGCCGGGGTTCCACTCCAGCGTGTTAGGAATATCGGCAGCAGAGAGGAGCTCTTGTTGACGGCGGATGGCGGTGCCGACGGTGGTGAGGAGGGGCGTCTTGGAATGGACTTCACGGTCACCGAGACTGAGATAGAAACACGTGGCTTTCGGCGTGTGCTTTTCTGCATAGTCCAGCCAGTCTTTGAACCATACCGACGGAGAGGCGGCGACGATGCCGTCGAACAGCTCCGTCTGGTATCCCGCCCACAATGCGAAGAGTCCGGCCAAAGAATATCCGCCGAGGATAAGGCTTTTCGCAAGTCCCTCCCTTTGGGAGGGGTTGTGGTAGGCCACGGAGTTGGAAAAGGCCTCGGCCTCGGAACAGGCTTTCTGTATCCATTCCAAAGTCTTTCCTGCTCCGTCTCCGAACGGCGTCTTTCCGAAGACGGGCGGAGCCGGCCACGGAGAGAGTTCGTCAAACCAGCGTGTGACAGGTATGGCGACGAAGCGGAAGGCTTTGTCACTGTGCCGGCAGATATAGTCAAGCTCCGTATCAAGTTCCTCTATGTCGTGACCGTCGACGGGTTGCAGAAGGAGATATTCCGGCTTCTCTCCCCGTTGAAAGCAGATACAGTCCCGGCCAAGGATCGTCTTTTGATTTTTTTCTAGGTTGTTCATTGATGTATATTCATTAGTTGGGAGCGGGACTTGATAATTCATGTCCCTAAAAATAGTATGCAAATATAGAAAAAATCCCTTAAATCTCCAAATATTATCAAGATGAAAAGATGGTGGGGCTTGTTTTTCGAAAAAATATTGTATCTTTGCAAGCAAACTTAAAAACCAAATTATTTCCGTCTTATGAAGTTCATTTATTGTATGAGCATATTGCTGTTGTTGTCGCAAGGCCTGCACGCACAGAACATTTATAACTCGCCCCGGGAGGCAGAGGCTGCCGTAAGAGTGCATGTCGATACGTCCCGTGAACCGGTGATGAAAGGAAAATACAAGGCCACGTGGGAAAGTCTCTCCGACTATTGTTGTCCCGAATGGTTCCGTGACGCGAAGTTCGGTATCTGGGCGCACTGGGGCCCGCAGTGTGAGCCGGAGATGGGTGACTGGTTTGCCCGACTGATGTATGTCGAGGGTAATGATGCCTATACCTTCAGTAAACTGACGAAGGGACCGCAGCGTGACTGGGGATTCAAGGACTGGATTCATGAGTGGAAGGCCGAGCGATGGGATCCCGAGAAACTTGTGGCATTATATAAGGACTGTGGCGCAAAATATTTCTTCGCCCTGGCCAATCACCATGACAACTTTGATCTTTGGGACAGCAAATATCAGCCGTGGAACTCTGTTAACATGGGGCCGAAGAAAGATATTCTGAAGGGTTGGGCCGATGCCTGCCGGAAACTTGATATGCCGCTCGGTCTGAGTGTTCATCTCGCTCATGCCTGGACCTTCTATGAGCCCTCACGCGGGGCTGACAGTAAGGGAACTTTCCGCGGACAGACCTACGATGGTCGACTGACGAAGGACGACGGTAAAGGTATGTGGTGGGAAGGCTACGACCCGCAGGATCTTTACGAACAGCGGCATGTGCTGAGCAAGGACAACGGCGAATGGGACTGGGATCCGGCGAAAGTTACGCTGCCTGATCAGGCTTATTGTGACCGTGTATACAACCGTACGATGGATATGATTAACCGTTATGATCCTGCCGTCGTCTATTTCGACGATACTGTCCTACCGCTCTATCCTTTCTGTGATGCCGGCGTCAATCTGCTCGCACATATTTATAATAAGAGTATGGCGGAGCATCACGGTCATAATGAGGCGGTAGTGACGGGAAAGATCTTGAAGGACTGGCATAAGAAAGCCATGGTATGGGATGTGGAGCGTGGCGCGCCCGATGCCATCCAATCACTGCCGTGGCAGACCTGCACGTGTATCGGCTCCTGGCATTATGACAAGCGGCGGCTCTACGACGGGACCTACAAGAGTGCGCAGACGGTCATTCAGAGTCTCGTTGATGTCGTCAGCAAGAATGGCAATCTCCTGCTTAGTGTTCCCGTGAAGGCTGACGGTACCATTGACTCTTTGGAGTATAAGATCGTTCGACAGATTGGCGCCTGGCTGAAAGTCAACGGCGAGAGTATCTACGGCACGCGGCCTTGGACGCTGTTTGGTGAGGGCCCTGCCATCGAGACGAAGAATCCCATGAAAGACCAAGGCTTCAATGAGGGGAAAATCCATTATACTGCAAAGGATATCCGTTATGTCAAAAAAGGCCGCACGGTCTATGCCACTACGCTGGCCGTTCCTGCCGCGGGGAGTATGGTGACGCTGAAAGCCATCAAAAAAGCCCGGAAGGTTTCCCTTCTGGGCTATGGAGTTGTCGCGTTTCATTCTACCGATAAGGGATTGCAAATACAAGTCCCCGCGCAGTTACCGAATAATATCGCGTTGGTTTTTAAAATCATGTAGGGACATGATTTATCATGTTCCGTCATTATTCATCTAATTTGTCGAAAAAATTTGTTTGCCCAGTAATCTCATCGGCGACCTCTTGTTGGCTCTTGCCTTTATCGGGATCGAGATTCTCCTCTTCTTGTTGATTGTCTTCAGCGGTGGATTGGGTGCCCTCAGGGGATGTCTCTACAGTGGAATCAGCGCCATCAAGAGGTGCCTCTTCGTTGAGGGCCTCTTCTTCTGTCGGCTCCGGTGAGTTTTCTTCCACTTTATCGATCGCCCACGTTGTCAGACGCTTACCCTTTGCCTTAAAGCCTTTGACAGCGATGAACTGTTCGGCATCGATATCCTCCGTGCCACGGAATGCATCGGCACCGCCATAGGTGATGTGGAGCAGCGGATGAGGCTTGTCGGTGAGCAGGATGAGCTTGGAGTCCTTATTCTCTCCGAGGAAGTTCTGTGGCCGTCGTGTCGCCTCCATGAGGAAGCGCTTGACGTACGGAAAACCGTTGTTGTCGGCATCGTAGAGCACAGCCGTCCAGATCTTATCCTTATCCCATTTCTCAATGCGCATGATATTGTCCTCGTAGTGGTTGTTGGGATCGAAATTCGTGATATAGAAGTCACAGTTGTCGAGAATGACGAGGATCATGTCATCATCGTTAAACTCGCCGAGGAGACGTCCGTGTTCATCGTAGTTGATACGGTTGACATCGGGATCAAACCATACCTTCCGGCCGCCAAGGGTGGAATGGCCGTGGCTCTTCAAAGAAATACGGTGGATTTCTTCTCGTGTAAGGAGGTTACCCTGGGCACTGCGGCCTTTGATCATGATGTCGGCGAAGGACCGTTCGAGGAAGATGTTCTGGCGTTTCTTCTTCGGGTTCGGCTCAAGGGTGATCTTAATCGTCTCAGCCTCACCGTTGGGGTTCGCCGTGAAATACAGAATTCTCGAGCCCGGCGTGCCTTTCGTCAGGTTATACTCACGGTCACGGGTGATAGAGGGGATATTACAGCGCTTGATGTAATAAGCGCCCTTCTTACCGTCACGGTATACGAGGTTGTAGATCGTACGCTTGTCATTTCGTTTCCATACGCCGACCCACAGGATATTCTTTCCGACGAAGATCTTCTCGGCATTACGGATGACCTTATATTTGCCGTCTTTATAGAAGACAATGATATCATCAAGATCGGAACAGTTGCAGATGAATTCGTCCTTCTTCAGTCCCGTGCCGATGAATCCTTCCTGGCGGTTGATATAGAGTTTCTGATTGGCATCGACGACCTTTGTGACCTCGATGGTATCGAAGTTACGAATCTCCGTGAGCCGCGGGTGGTCCTTGCCGTATTTCTCCTTGAGATATTCAAACCAGTTGATTGTTACTTCCGTCATCTGACCGAGGTCTTTCTCGATGTCAGCGATTTCGGCTTTCATCTTCGCCATGATCTCGTCGGCTTTGTCCTTGTTGAATTTCAGGATACGCTGCATCTTAATCTCTAACAGGCGCATATAGTCGTCACGGGTGATGGCGCGCAGGAGCTGTGGCTTGAATGGTTCGAATTTCGTGTCAAGGAAGGCGACGACTTCATCATTGTTCTTGGCGCCTTCGAATTTCTTCTCTTTGTACATTCGTTCCTCAATGAAGATCCGCTCCAAGGAGGCGAAAAAGAGCTGTTCCTCAAGTTCGCCCTTACGGATAAGGAGCTCCTTGCGCAACAGGCCCATCGTACGGTCAACGGTATGGCGCAACACGTCACTGACGGTGAGGAACTGTGGCTTGTCATCCTTGATGACGCAGCAGTTGGGTGAGATATTCGTCTCACAGTCGGTGAAGGCATAGAGGGCATCCATCGTCTTATCACTCGACACGCCGGGAGCGAGGTGAAGCTGTATCTCTACCTCAGAAGCAGTCATGTCGTCGACCTTACGGATCTTCAACTTTCCTTTCTCCACGGCTTTCGTGATAGAGTCCTGGATGGAGGCAGCTGTCTTGCCGAAGGGTACCTCACGAATGACGAGTGTCTTATTGTCGAGTTTCTCAATCTTCGCACGTACCTTTACAACGCCGCCACGCTGCCCGTCTTTATAGTTACTGACATCGATAGCACCGCCGGTGGGGAAGTCGGGATAGAGATGAAACTCCTCGCCGCGGAGATAATGGATGGCAGCATCACAGATCTCATTGAAGTTATGCGGCAGGATCTTCGAACTCAGGCCTACGGCGATACCTTCTGCGCCCTGCGCCAGCAACAGCGGGAACTTCACGGGCAGCGTCACCGGCTCCTTGTTTCGACCGTCATAAGACAACTGCCACTCCGTCGTCTTCGGGTTGAAGACCGTCTCCAACGCGAATTTCGACAGTCGGGCCTCGATATATCGGGAGGCGGCAGCACGGTCACCGGTGAGGATATTTCCCCAGTTACCCTGTGTGTCGATGAGCAGGTTTTTCTGTCCGAGCTGTACGAGGGCGTCAGCGATGGAGGCATCACCGTGCGGGTGGAACTGCATGGTATGTCCCACGATATTCGCCACCTTGTTGTAGCGGCCGTCATCCATACGCTTCATGGAGTGTAGGATACGGCGCTGCACAGGTTTCAGGCCGTCCTCGATATGGGGGACGGCACGTTCGAGGATGACATAGGAGGCATAGTCGAGAAACCAGTTCTTGTACATTCCCGAGAGGTGGTGGACGGCGGCGGCATCGAAACGGTCCGCAGGCTGATAGTCACTGTGCTCGTCGATCTCAAGCTCGTCGTCTGTAGCGTTATTCTTATCTTTGATATCGTCGTTCATAAATTTTTTGCTTTGTGTGCAAAGTTAGCAAAAAAAAATGAGAAGGCAAAAAGGGTATTAAAAAATACTATCTCTTTTTGTCTTTCGGAAATAATTTTGTAAATTTGTGGCCAAATTTCGAAATTTACAAAATTATGGCACAAGAAGATGTATTCAAGAAGATTGTGAGCCATTGCAAGGAGTATGGCTTCGTCTTCCCCAGTTCAGAAATTTATGATGGCCTCGCTGCCGTCTATGACTATGGTCAGAATGGCGTGGAGCTGAAAAACAATATCAAGCAGTACTGGTGGCAGTCCATGGTATTGCTTCACAGCAATATCGTCGGTATTGATGCCGCTATCTTCATGCATCCTTTGGTATGGAAGGCTTCCGGCCATGTTGATGCTTTCAACGACCCCCTTATCGACAACCGTGACTCCAAGAAGCGTTACCGCGCTGACGTCCTCATCGAGGATCAGATTGCCAAATATGACGAGAAGATTGAGAAAGAGGTGAAGAAGGCCGCCAAGAAGTTCGGCGATGCTTTCGACGAGAAGAAGTTCCGCGAGACCAATCCCCGTGTCCTCGATCATCAGAAGAAGCGTGATGCCCTCCACGAGCGTTACACGAAGGCTATGCAGGGTCCCGACCTCGCAGAGCTGAAGCAGATCATCCTCGACGAGGGTATTGTAGACCCGATCAGCGGAACAAAGAACTGGACCGATGTGCGTCAGTTCAACCTGATGTTCTCCACCGAAGTCGGTTCTACGTCTGATGCCACGAGCAAGATCTACCTCCGTCCGGAGACGGCACAGGGTATCTTTGTCAACTATCTCAATGTTCAGAAGACCGGCCGTATGAAACTGCCGTTCGGTATCGCGCAGATCGGTAAGGCTTTCCGTAATGAGATCGTTGCCCGTCAGTTCGTCTTCCGTATGCGTGAGTTCGAGCAGATGGAGATGCAGTTCTTCTGCAAGCCGGGAACGGAGATGAAGTGGTTTGAATACTGGAAGAAGGTTCGTCTGGCATGGCATGAGACCCTTGGTATGGGAAATGAGAACTATCGTTTCCACGATCATGAGAAGCTCGCCCACTATGCCAATGCCGCCACGGATATCGAATTCAAGATGCCGTTCGGTTTCAAGGAGGTAGAGGGAATCCACAGCCGTACCGACTTCGATCTCTCTCAGCATGAGAAGTTCTCCGGTCACCAGATCAAGTACTTCGATCCTGAGACAAAGGAAAGCTATACGCCGTATGATGTAGAGACTTCCATTGGTGTCGACCGTATGTTCCTCAGCGTGATGTGCCACAGCTATGATGAGGAGAAACTTGAGAATGGTGAGACGCGTGTTGTGCTCCATCTCCCCGAGGCCCTCGCTCCTGTGAAGTGCGCTGTCTTCCCGCTCGACCGTAAGGATAACCTGCCTGAGATTGCCCAGCAGATTGTCGATGACCTGAAATTCCATTTCAATACCCATTATGGTGATCCTAAGGACTCCATTGGTAAGCGCTACCGTCGTCAGGATGCTATCGGCACGCCGTTTTGTGTCACTGTCGATCACGATACGCCGAAGGATCAGAAGGTCACGCTGCGTTTCCGTGATACCATGGAGCAGGAGCGTGTGCCTATCTCTGAGCTCCGTTCTATCATCGAGGATCGTGTATCTATCACTTCCTTGCTGAAGAAGCTCGGTAAGACCATCAAGGATTATTAAAAAATAAGATGAAAGGCACGCCCGTCTTGAACGACGTGCCTTTTCTTTTATATTCTGTTTATGAATAAAATTTTGTTTTTTGCCGTTCTGTTGTTCTCCGTGCTGGGCTTTGCCTCCTGCTCCGAGACCAATGAGGATACGACGGCAGAGAAATACGACAACTGGGAGACGCGCAACACGACCGCCTGGGCTGACTCGCTGACGCAGGCACGTAAGGCGGTGGCCAGTGGTGACACGGCGCATTTCCGTGTCTATAAGAGATGGGCGCTGGAGAATCTCACGCCGACCTCCTCTTCGTATACGCCGACTGTCACGGACAACGACTATATTGCCGTGCGGATCCTCCACACGGGAAAGAGCAAGTATCCCTGTCCGGAGAGTACGGACAGCGTGCGTGTGCATTATGCCGGATATCTCATCAACGGCGACTGTTTCGACTCTTCCTGGAGTGCGGACAACAGCAGTTCGGTGCCTGACTATACCACAGCGTTGCCGACGACCTTTCTCGCCTCCGGTCTCGTAGAAGGTTTCACGACTGCCTTGCTGCATATGCACAACGGTGATGAGTGGCTCGTCACGATGCCTGCGAATATGGCTTATGGCACGAGCTCGCAAGGTACGTATGGCGCTACGAGTTATATCCCGGCCAACAGTACGCTTGTGTTCCGTATCAAGTTAGATTCGTATTTTAGAAAATAATATTCCACTGTAGGGGCGGCCCTTGTGGCCGCCCTAATTGTTTGAAATAAATAAGGTGATTATCAATGGTTAGGACGGCCACAAGGGCCGCTCCAATGTTTAGGACGGCCACAAGGGCCGCCCCTACGATACCCTATAAGATGTCAGCACAACAACAACTAACTGCATTACTTCATACAGAAGGGCTCTCCGAAGGACAGTCCCGATGGGATCTGTTGCGCCTTATCATCTCGTTTTCCATTCCTTCCATACTTGCGCAGATCTCACAGGTGTTGATGTTCTTCATTGATGCCTCTATGGTCGGTCATCTCGGCGCGCAGGCATCAGCATCCATCGGACTCATTGAACCGGCGGGCTGGCTCTTCGGCTCTCTTACGGGAGCGACAGCGATGGGTTTCAGCGTACAGGTCGCCCATGCCATTGGAGCCCGTGACAAGGAGCGGGCCCGTGACATTATTCGGAAGGGCTATCGCTACTGTCTGTTGTTCAGTATTCTTCTTGCCGCTGTCGCCGCCCTTATCGCCCAGCCATTGCCCCATTGGCTTGGAGGCAATGCTGCTATCTGTGGTGATGCCTCCGCCTATTTTCTGATCTTTGCCCTCAGCGCTCCCGTCTTTATGTTGGAGAATCTGAGTTCGAATATCCTCAAAGCAACGGGCGACATGAAGCGCCCGAGCGTCATCGCCATCTCCCTCTGTGTCTTCGATGTCATTTTCAATTATATCTTCATTTATATTTTCCATCAGGGCGTCTGTGGTGCCGCCTATGGTTCCGTCGTCGCCTTCATCGTCACCGTCATTCCTTTGCTGTACTTTGTAAGAAGGAGTTTCCAAAAGGGATTTATACAAGATAATAAGGAATATACAGAGGAAGAAGAGTCCGTAAATGAGGGAAAAGACAATTCGCTCCCCTCTCCATTCGGAGAGGGGCAAGGGGGTGAGGCTGTAGTGTCTGTGGCTCGTACGGCTTTACGTATTTCCTCTCCCATAGCCTTACAGTATGTCTTGATGAATGGCGCGCAGTTGATCTCTACGAGTATCGTAGCGCCGTTAGGAACAGTCGCCATTGCTGCCCACTCACTGTCCATCACAGCAGAGAGTCTCTGTTATATGCCGGGATATGGCATCAGTGATGCAGCCACGACGCTCGTGGGACAGTCGTATGGCGCAGGACGGAAGGACTTGTTACGGAAATTTGCCGCCAGTACTATTGCGTTGGCGATGAGCGTGATGGCTTTCATGGGACTGTTGATGTGGATCTTTGCGCCGGAGATGATCGCTGTACTTTCCCCCGATATCCATGTGCAGGCCCTTGGCGCTGCCGTCCTGCGCATTGAAGCCTGGGCAGAGCCGTTCTTCGGGGCCGCCATCGTCTGTAATGCTGTCTTCGTGGCGATGGGCGACACGCTGTGGCCGGCGGTGATGAACCTCGGCTCGATGTGGTGCGTGCGCCTGACGCTTGCTTTCTGGCTCTCGAAGACGTACGGCCTTCGTGGCGTGTGGATCGCCATGGCAACAGAACTCACATTCCGCGGCATGATCTTCCTTTTGCGTGTGTGGCGGAAATTACGCCGGACAGATAAAAAGTAAAAGACAGAATAACAGATTTTACATATACTGCGCGGTATATGTAAAATCTGTTATTCTGTCTTTTTTGTTGCATGATAAATCATGTCCCTACTAATGTGGAATTGTGATCATTAGGACGGCCACAAGGGCCGCCCAATGGTTAGGACGGCCACAAGGGCCGCCCCTACGGTTAGGACGGCCACAAGGGCCGCCCCTACGGAGTCAGTCTGTTGGGCTGATGACAACGGTGAAGGACTTGTCGCCGTAATGGACGCGGTATTTCTCCAACGGCCAGGCGCCCCATGAGTTTATGCCGCCGACACCGTAGTGTTCGCCGTCGAGGAAGAGGTTCGTGAACTTTGATTTCGGCACCTGGTAGCTGTGACGCTGGTGCTTTACCATCCCTTCGTCGAGATCCTTAATATTATAATGTAAGGCGGAAGCATAGAATGGATTGAAGTCACTGGTCACTTTGAATCCATGTCCTTCCTTGTCGGTCTGTTTCCACCAACGGATATCGCTCTTCGTACCGGTCTCCTGCGGACGGATATAAGGGAAGAACTGCTCGTCGGCTGTCTGCCGGTAGATACCTACCCGCATACATTCCTTTCGGTCACTGTAGTTCTCCACGGGACCGCGACCATAGTATTCACTCTGGTCAAGGGAGTAGGGCAGTTGGGCGACGAGACCGAAGCGTAGCATGTCAGGCACCTGCACGCCTTTCTCCGTCTCGAGATATTCCTGGATGGCAAGGGCGCCATTGCTGTTCTCGAGTGAATATATCAGCGTGAGATGGGCTTTCACCTCCGGCATATCATAATAGGTAACGACGTCATAGCAGTGATTGTCGTTGTTCTTCTCCACATGGATGTCGACGAGGTCCATCTTCGGGTTCTTCCATACGGCAAACTGTTTCTGGAAGCCCGCACCCATATCATTATCGGTCACGGCACGCCAGAAGTTCGGCTTGATGGTACCGCTGTCGGCAAGGAGGTTACGGCCGTTGACGATAAACTGTTTCAGCAGTCCGTTTGTCTTGTCCCATACGAGTGTGGCCTTGTCGGAAGAGAGCGTGAGCTCATAGCCTTCCTTCGGGTTGTTGACTTTCACCTTTTGGAAGTAGCTGCGGTCAACTGTCTTCGTCTGATTGTTGAGCAAGGTGACGAGTCCACTGATAGAGTTGTCGGTACTGTCCTGTTCGCCGAGTTGCGCGTAAGCGATCGTCTGACCGGCATCCATCAGCGGTTCGGCGTTCTTGAGTTTGAAGTCGACATTCAACAGCAGTTCACCGTCGTCCTTACCCGTATTCAGTCCTGTGAGATGATAAGTCTTCGTCTGCTGCGGCGCGATATCGAGGTTGTCGATCGTTCCTTTCTGGATAGCCTTACCGTCGTTGAGCAGCGTCCACTCCATACGAACATTACTCAGATCACGGAAGAAGAACTCATTCTTGACATTGACATCTATGAAATGTTCCTGTGGATCCGATGAAGTCAGATCACCCGTCTGCCCGAGAGAAGCCCAGATATTCTGATACTGATAAGCGAGCTCGTAGGCATGCGGATTCAGCTGGCGGTCGGGACCAAGGAGGCCGTTGCAGTTGAAGTTGTTGTCGCTGGGATCATAGTCGTTGTAATCGCCGCCATAACAATATTCCTCCTGCTTTCCCGTACCGGGATCGAGTGCTGCCGCCTGCTTCTCGAGTTCTGCGACAGCGGCAGAACTGCCTGTCGTCGCGTTATCCTCCGCGTAGGCGCCGACGCCGGAGGGATTGATATACTTATGTAAGGCCTGGTCAACGAAATCCCAGTCGAAGCCACCCTGATACTTCGGATATTTACGGATGAGCTGCCAGTAGTCCGTGAGGTTACCACCGCTGTTGCCCATCGTATGGTTGTATTCGCACTGGATGAGCGGCCGCGTCATCGTTTTGTCCTGCGCGTATTTCTCACAGTCGTCTACGGAATAATACATCGGACAGAAGATATCCGTGGCATGACCTGTCTTTCCCGCTTGCTCATACTGAATAGGACGGCTCTGGTCCTGCTGTTTGATCCAGTCGTAGGCAGCATCGAAGTTCTTCGAATAGCGTGTCTCATTGCCGAGACTCCAGATGATGACACTCGGATGATTGAAGTTCAGACCGACATTATGTTGGTTACGCTCAAGGATCGGCTTGGCAAAGAGCGGCGTGCCGGAGATTGCGTCATCGGCATAGCCGAGGCCGTGGCTCTCCTGGTTGGCTTCAGCGACGACATAAAGGCCGTATTTGTCACAGAGGTCATACCAGCGCGGATCATCAGGATAATGGGATGTACGGACGGCATTGATGTTGAGGCGCTTCATGATTTTGATATCCTGGATCATACGGTTGATGGAGACATTGTATCCTCCGTCGGGATCCATCTCGTGGCGGTTGGCACCTTTGATGAGTACGGGCTTGCCGTTGACGAGAAGCTGGGAGCCTTTAATCTCCACTTTTCGGAAACCGACATGTACGGGTGTCGTCATCTTACTTCCTTTGACAACGAGCGTATATAAATAAGGTGTCTCGGCAGTCCATGGATGAACGGCGGTGAGCGACATCGACGCGTCGACCTTTCCGTCTTTCGCCTTGACATTCTTCAGACTCTTCACTACCGTGCCACGGGCATCGACGAGGTCAAAGGAGAGACTGCCCTCTGTGGTCGTCGCGTGGATGGCAAGTGTGCCGTCGGTATAGTTGTTGGTAAGATCGGGCGTGACACGGAGATCTTCGAGCTGCTTCTTGTCACGGGCATAGAGATAACACTGACGGGCCACGCCGGAGAGGCGCCAGAAGTCCTGGTCCTCATCCCATGAGCCGTCGCACCAGCGGAACGTCTGGAACGCAATGAGATTCTCGCCTTTCTTCAGATATTTCGTGATGTCAAACTCTGCGCCGACCTTACTGTCTTCGGTATAGCCCACAAACTTGCCGTTGACCCAGAGATACATGTTTGAGGTCACGGAACCGAAATGGGCGATAACTTGTTTGCCTTTCCATTTGTCGGGGATCGTGATGATACGGCGGTAAGAGCCTACATGGTTATCTTTCGTCGGAACGGCGGGTGGGTTCTCCTTGAAATGACCGCGCCAGGCGAACCCGATATTCACGTATTCGGGGTCACCGTAGCCGTAGACTTCCCAGATGCCGGGGACGGGGATTGTTTTCCATCCCTCGTCGTTGTAGCGGGTCTCAAAGAAGTCCTTCGGACGCTGATCGGCATTGTCCACCCAATAGAATTTCCAGTTGCCGTCAAGGCTGAGGAAGTTCGTGGATTTCGTACGGTCTTCCGTATGCAGGGCGTTGGCGTCCTTGGCGTTGTCGTAAGAGAAGAAATCGGTATGCACGGGAAAGCGGTTGACTTCATTGACTTGCATGTCATGCCACTCCGTGAACGTCTGTGCGGAGAGGGCGAGGGGCGCCAGGCAAAGAACGGTCCCCACGGTTCCCCTGAGTTTGTTCATCATTGTTGGTTTCATCTGTTGTTCGGTTTTGATTTGTATTTTGGTTTCGTGTACAAAGGTACAAAAAAGAAAAAAGGTAAAGAAGTAAAAGGGTAAAAAAATGACGATGTCTCTTCTCCCACCGTAGGGGCGGCCCTGGTGGCCGTCCTAATGTAAATGTCGTGGCGTTAGGACGGCCACAAGGGCCGCGCCCTACGGTGGGATGGCTTTCCTGTTTAGGACGGCCACAAGGGCCGCTCCTACGGTGGATCATACTCAACTGCCACTACCTCTTTCTTGCGGCCGTTTTTCCTTCGCCGGGATTTCTGTTCTAGCGGAATGAACCTTGGAAATGGCATCCCGATGGACCTGGTTGACGGAGATACGGTTCTATCTAACGTGCAGAATTTCGTAAACAACGTGTTTAGAAAATTCTGCACGTTGTTTACGACCGCTAAATGGGTTGTTTACGGTCGGAAAACAATGAATATTTTTGCATAATTATCGAAGATAGAGCCTTGTCTTGCGTAATTATGCGCATAATTATAAGGTTTGATATACAATAATTATTAGTAAAATATTATCTATCTGATAATCAATAATTTACAATAACGCCTCAGATTTGCGTATTTCCCACCGATCGTCCGCTTGCTGATTTTCATGAGCATTATGAACCTTTCCTTACTGCTTAAAAAGAGGAAGAATGGTTCTTGACAGACACAGAGATATTCGGAATTCCTTGAGGGATGAAAGAGACATCTTTCTGTGAAAAATACAAGGATTAATATAAATTAACGCTCCGGGAGGGGGTAAGTAACTATTCAGCAGGGCGAGATTCTTTTACATTATGATATGATAGCCGTTAAATCTCACGCAGAGCCGCAGAGATTATAGAGCCGCAGAGGTGGTAATTTCGGACCGCAGAGATCTTAGAATGGCCTTCGGCCTTGGGAG